>JBNJFG010000169.1:0-2527 GCA_051746665.1 Bacillota bacterium | reverse complement strand
ATTTACTTCAGGAATATTCTGCTCCTGTTCTGCAACTTCTGCAGATTCATCTTCTACTAAAAAAGAAATTAACCAGCTCCCCATCAAATAGCCGACAAATAAAGCTGCTATTGACATAAAAATCACTACAATAACTAAGGAAAAACCATTCTCATTTTTATTCATTTTCTCCACCTCTAATTCTTTTTGGCATAAATTCAATGCCAGCCTCAAAAACTGTATTGAATGAGCCGGCTGCAATTATTAAATCTTCAGCATCAGCATTAGCAAGAGCAGATTGAGCTGCTGCTGCCAGATTTTGAAAACTTTTATATTGAAAATCTTTTGCTTTTACTTTTTTGACTAAATCATTTATTGAAATACTTCTAAAAGAATTATTCTCAGCCAGATAAAATAGTACTTTGGGCTTAAAATCATTTAATTCTTCTAAAATTGCATCTAAATCCTTATCCTTTAAAACTGAAAAAACTAAATGTAAATCTTTGAATTCAGAGCGGAAATTATGAATATTTTTTGCAAGTTCCTTAAAAGCTGCCGGATTATGAGCTCCATCCAAAAATATAAGTGGTTTTTCTGAAATTTTTTCCATTCTACCCGGCCAGTATACATCTGCTAAAGCAGCTTTAATCTCTTTTTCAGATACTGGGAATTTTTTTGCCAGCTCTTCTACCCCTCTTATTGCCAGCGCTGCATTCACTGTCTGATGTTTCCCTAATAGTGATAGTCTATATTTTTTTTCATTTTTTCCCATCTTTTTTAAAGTTAGAAAATTTTCTTTTATATTTGAGCTGCTCTCAAATTTTTGATATTCATCTTTTAAAAAAATAAATTTTGAGTTGTTTTCTGCAGCTTTAGCACTTATAACCTCAAGAGCTGCTGGATCATCTACAGCAGTCAGCACCTTAGAATTCTGCTTAATTATACCTGCTTTTTCGGCAGCTATTTGGGCAGTCATATCACCTAATAATTGACTGTGTTCTAAACTAATATTAGTAATAATTGATAAAAGGGTATCTGATACTACATTTGTTGCATCTAATCTACCTCCCAGTCCGGTTTCTAAAATAACTATCTCTGGCTCATGCTGTTTGAAATATTTAAAAGCTGCTGCTGTAACTATTTCAAAAAAACTGGGCTGATGATAATTTTCTTTTTGCATTTTAGCAGCCGCTTTTTTTAATTCCTGACTAATTTCAGTCAAATCATAAGTAGAACAGGCTCTGCCCCTGATTTTAATTCTTTCATTAAAATGAAAGAAATGGGGTGAGCTGTAAAGAGCAGTTTTATATCCCGCTTTTCTGTAAATAGCTTCTAAAATTGCTGCAGTAGAACCTTTGCCATTTGTACCGGCAATATGAATAATATTTAAATTCTGATGAGGATTACCTAAATAATAAAGCAGCCTTTTTATTCTTTTTAAACCCGGCTTATAGCCAGCTTCACTGCCAAAGAGCGGAAAAGAATTTATATATTTAAAAGGATCCATTTTTTCCTCCAGTTCATAATTTGCATTAAATAGTAAGAGTAGGGTAAAATATATATAGCACTATTATTATTATACACAAAATTAGAGAAAAGAACAAAAATAATATATTTAAATTTCGGAGGAGATTGTATGACATTACTGGAAGTTTCTATATTTTCATTATTTACTGCCCAGTTTTTAAAAATATTTTTTATTCGTCCTATAAATTTTTATACTTTTTTTACCTCAGGTGGAATGCCCAGCTCCCATTCTTCTTTTGTTTCTTCACTGGCCATCACAGTCGGTTTAAAACATGGTTTTAATTCTGATTTATTTGCAATTGTAACTGTATTTGCTTTAATTGTAACTTATGATGCAAGTGGAGTTAGAAGAGCTGTAGGCCAGCAGGCCAATGTTTTAAATAATTTAATTAAACATCTTGAAAGCAAAAGTTACAGTGATAAACAGTTAATCAAAGACGATTTAAAAGAATTAATCGGACATACCCCATTTGAGGTATTTGCCGGAGTTCTGCTTGGTGCTATTATTGCTCTGCTTAACTGGTATTACATTTAAACTCTAAAGACATAAAAATCCGTCCAGTAGATCAACAGAGTGATCTGGACGGATTTTATCATTTACTCAATCCTTAAATTAATATTTATTTTTTAATTAAGTTAAATTAGTTTTAGTTTAATTAGTTTAAAGCTGCCTCAATTTTTGCTGCAACTTTTTCTGCTTTAAAGCCTAATTCTTCTCCTACTTCCTGACCCTTACCACTTAAGCCAAAACGGTCAAGTCCAATTACCAGACCATCACGACCAACAAGTTTATACCAGCTGTTTGTTACTCCTGCTTCGACAGCAGCTCTGAGCTTAACTTCCGGCAGATCATGTTCAGCTGCATATTCTTCCAGCTTTCTTTTTTCCGGTACTGACATAACAGCAGCTTTGATTCCCTTAGCTGCTAATAATTTAGCACTCTCTTCTGCCAGATTAACTTCACTACCGCTGGCAAAAATAATTGTATCAGCATCTTTAGGATCTGAAACAAAATAACCGC
>JBNJFG010000168.1:0-2585 GCA_051746665.1 Bacillota bacterium | reverse complement strand
TTTAAATCAGATACATAATTGAAAGGATTTTAAGATGTCTAAAAACCAGAGCTTTCTCAAAGGAGCATTAACTCTTGGTGCTGCTGGAATAATTTCTAAAATTATGGGTTTTTCATATAGAATTGCCCTGCCAAGAATAATTGGGGCCGAAGGTGTAGGTATCTATCAACTTGCCTATCCAATGTATACTATATTACTGGTAATCTCTACATCTGGAGTTCCAATTGCTTTAGCAAAATTAATTTCAAAACAATATACTAAAAACAATCAGCAGATGGCATATAAAATATTTGAGACCTGCAAAAAATTAAATTTTATTCTAGGCTTAATTTTGAGCATTTTAATGTTTGCCTGCTCAAAAGCAATAATAGATCTCTTAAATTGGGACCCCCGGGCTGTTTATTCTGTGGCAGCACTCTCACCTGCAATTCTTTTAGTTTCTTTAATTTCTGCCTATAGAGGTTTTTTCCAGGGATTGCAGAATATGAAACCAACAGCATTTTCACAGGTTTTTGAACAGTTTTTTAGAATAGCAGCCATGATATTTTTGGTAAATTTAATGCTTCCTTTTGGCATAGAATATGCCGCTGCTGCAGCAACTTCTGGTGCTGTTTTTGGAGCTATTGCCGCTTTAATACTCTTAAAAATAATCTACTCTAAAAGCCAGGATGAAATCTGGACTGAGATAGATAAAACTAAAATTAAAAATTATGACTTTAAAAATAATTCATTAAAAATATTATCTTTAGCAATACCAATCACTTTCGGAGCATTGATTACACCCTTAATGGGTTTTGTTGATGCAGCTATTGTTCCATCAAGATTAGAAGCTGGAGGTTTTTTAAATCCGACTGCCTTATATGGACAACTATCTGGTATGGCAATGGTGTTAGTTCATTTTCCAACCATAGTCACCCTGGCTTTATCAACAAGTCTAGTTCCGGCCATCTCAGAAGCCTTTACTCTTAAAGATGACCAACTTATAAAAATGAGAGCAGAAACTGCTCTCAGAATAACTGTACTTATTTCTTTGCCATCAGCAGTTGGGCTTTTTGTGCTGTCCAGGCCACTTTCTAATGTAATATTTGGAGCACCATCGGCAGCTATTCCTTTAAATTTTCTGGCCTGGTCAGTAATATTTATTTCCCTAAAACAAACTACTTCAGCTATGCTTCAGGGGCTGGGCAGAGTAAAAATACCAGCCAGAAATTTGTTTATAGGAGCCCTACTCAATGCAGTAATTAACTATACCCTAACTGCTCATCCTGCTTTTGGAATAAAAGGGGCTGCTTTAGGAACTGTAACTGGTTTTATGACCGCTTCACTTTTAAACTTAATCTATGTCAAAAAATGGACTGATTTAAATATTGATTTCAACAAATTCTTCTTAAAGCCAATTATTTCTGTTTTAATAATGGCAGCCGCTGTAAAAACTATGGAAAAAATAACTTTAATAATCTTAAATGAATATTCTCTGTTTACACAACAGGTTATTTCATTAATCACCTCCATAACTTCAGGTATTATAATCTATTTTGCTGCATTAATTTTACTTAAAGAGATAAAATATAATGATCTTAGTTTAATTCCTTTTATAGGAACTAAAATAGCAGATTTTCTCTTAAAATATAAACTAATAAGCAAATAAATTTAAAACTGAAGCAATTCGAAAGGATTAATATTATGAATATACTATCTAAAAGTTTTCTAAAATACATTACAAAAAAAATATTAAACTCATTTCATCACCATAAAAATACCAATAAAAAAGATATTTTTATCTTTTCTTCTTTTCGAAGTGGCTCAACCTGGCTTGCCGAGCTTATCAAGAGTCAAAAGGGAATAAAATTTCCTATTTCACCTAATAAAATTGAGTACCTGGAAAATATCAATGACTATTATAAACAGATAAAAACAAGGCCTTATTATCTAGAATTAACTGATAAAGAAAAAGAAATTATAATAAATTATGTAAATAACACTTCTACTGGAAAACTTGTTTTTGGAAGAAGATATGTTGATATTTTTTCGGCTAATCATAGCTTCATCACTGAAAGATCAGTGTACCGGCTGTTACGCTCCAATTATCTTATTAACTGGTATAATTCAAACTTTAATATTCATTCAATATATTTACTCAGACACCCTATTGCTGCATCTTTATCCCGCAAAAAAATATGGTGTGATACTAAAAACCCTGATTACTGGAAACCTATTAACAGCTATTTTCTTAACTCCAATTATTTTGTTAACAATTTTTTGAGTCATGACCAAAAAGTTTATCTAGAAAATAAATTAAAAAATGCCAGTATACTTGAACAGTTTATAATTTCCTGGGCTTTAGAAAATCTATCTCAAATAAAAAAAATACAGTCTAATAATTTAAGTAAGGATATAATTTTTATAACTTATGAAGATTTACTGATTAATACAAAAAAAGTTGTTGACTTTTTAAACACCCAATTAAACCTAAATAATAAGGAAAAGATCTTAAAGAAAATAGATGCACCTTCAAGTACAGTTAATTACAGTGATAATAAAACAAAAATTAAGTTTGCTAATAATGAATATGACCCTGAATACCT
>JBNJFG010000167.1:0-2594 GCA_051746665.1 Bacillota bacterium | reverse complement strand
GTACTGAAACCAGGTGACCACGGCTCAACCTTTGCTCCCAATCCACTTGCTTTAAGAGGAGCTAAAGTTGTTTTAGAAAAACTGAAAACTATGGAAGCTTCGATTACTGAAAGAGGAGAATATTTTTTAAACAGACTAAGAGAACTCGAATCTGAGAACATTGCAGAAGTAAGAGGAATTGGCTTAATGCTGGGAATTGAATTAAAAGAAGAGATTCCTGATTTAAAAGATAAAGCTCAGGCAGAAGGAGTTTTACTTAATATTGTTCAAGATAAAGTGATCCGCTTTTTACCTGCTCTCAATATAACTAAAGCTGAAATTGATCAACTGGTAGAAAAATTAGAGAAAATAATTTGATGTCAGGTACCAGGTATCTAATAATTTATTCCAACAAAAATAGATAAGTAACAGATTTCAATAATTAAGGCCATTTGGATTAAATTCCAGATGGCTATTTTTTTGTTAAAAATTCATAAAAATAAAGGTTAATTTTAGAAAATGTCGAATTATAGTATATAAAATTATTTTAAGGAGGGAAATCAAATGTGGGGAAAAATGTATAGTAATAATTTATTTTTTAGAACATTATTTTTAATCTTTTTATTTTTAATTTTGATTGTACCGGGTAGTAGAGCAGAAGAGAATATCAGTCCTGATGCAATACATATGGAATTTATTGATTCTATAGAGGAAGAGGGGGATTATAATTTAATTAAAGAGTATCTGGAGAAAGGGGCAGATCCAAACTCAGGAGCATTTTATAGAGGAGATGCTTTAATCTCGGCAGCTAAATATAAGCGAGACAAAGATATTATTCAGCTTCTTTTGGAATATGGGGCAGAGGTAGAAAGTATTGATTTAGTTAGGTTTATACTTTACGGAGCTGAACTTGATATTATTGAATTATTAGTTAAAAATACTTCTCAACTTAATGAAAAGGCTTTTGCTGATAAATTAGCCGGTCCAATGGGTAATTTAAATCAAAATTTTATTAACAATGAAACTAAATCAAATGAAAGTTTTAAAGCCAAAGCTGCAGAAAAATTACTGGGAGAAGATTTTGTATACCCATTGATTACTGCTACTGTAGCAGATAGAAAAGATGTAGTGGAACTACTTTTGGATAATGGAGCAGATATTTCTATTACAGATTCTAAAGGGCGAAATGCCTATCAGATCGCTCAAAATAATGATTCAAGTCCACTACTTGTAGCAGAATTATATAAGGCAAAAAGCAAATGGGAAAAAGAAACTGGAAAAACTCTAATTGTCGACACTGATAATTCTGGTGGAAATGGACAACTTAACAGCAGTGCTAAAAATGAAACTAAAAAAATTGCTGTTACAACAAAAATCAGAGATGAGCGAAAAAAAGAAGAGAATAAAATTATCGAAATTGTAACTAAAGAAGAGATAGAAAACTTATATCACCCAGCAAAGAATAAAAATATAGATATTCGACAGGGAGGCTTTGATGATGCTCTCTTTAGTCAGAATGGAAAAACTCTTGTTTTGATTGAAAACTATGATAAAGGTAAACTTAATGGGAAGGCAAGAGATTATCATAAATTTAGTTTTTATAAATTAAAGAATGGAGTTTACAGGTTAACTAAAGAATATGATTTTAATACTTTTGTAGATACAATGGGTTTTTCGTATTATGCTAATGATGATATGACATTATCACCTGATGGGTCTTTATTTGCTTATTTTGATGAAAATAAAATTAAAATATATGATACCAATAATTTTAATTTAGTTTCTACCATAACTCTGCCTAGTTTTTATAAAGGCAGAGATTATAGTGCAAGATATTTTGCTATTAGTCCAAATAATAATTATCTTTCAATATTAGTTAATAATCGATACGGAACTTATATTGATCAGTGGACAATAAATACTAAAAAAAGAATCACAAAGCTAGAAAAAATTAATCTAATCCAAAATAATTCTAAAGGTGACTTTTCTTATGGAAAAATAAAATATTCTCCTAATGGAAGATATTTTATAATAAATGGTAGGTTAAGTGATTTTCCCAAAGATTCGAGTGTGGTCACTTTAATAGATGCTCAAACTCTAGAAGTAATTAATGATTTTGGGGCAGCCGAAAAAGGTTTTACTTTAGAAGATAATGATTATAATTTATATTTTGATGGTTTAAATAAATATGCTTTATTACACAACTATCGAGAAAGTAAGCTGTATGATATAAAAAATAATAAGTTAAAAAATATAGACTTTGATACAAATAAAAGTTTCTGGTCTATGAAAAATTTAGTTGGAGGAGCAATTCAGCAGAACTTTCTGGTTGGACTCTATGAAGATAATTCTTTCTATGAATTCATTCTTGATAAAATAGATAATGTTGAGCAACCTGTAAAAGGAGTCTTAAAAAAGGAATTAAATTTTGGAAATATTTATGCTCTTTCATATTTAGAAGCGACTGATGAGTGGGTGATACTTTCCAAAAAAGGTCTGCATTATATTGAAGCAACCAAAAAAGAAGATTATGAAGCTGAGAAAAAAGCTGCGTCTGCAGAAAAAGCTCAAGCAGAAAGTAGAGAAAAAAGATTAGAGGAAATAATCACTGCTAG
>JBNJFG010000166.1:0-2653 GCA_051746665.1 Bacillota bacterium | reverse complement strand
AAAGCAGAAAAAGTTGCAGCAAAAATTGAGGCAGCTTTAAACTAATTAAACTTAAACTAATTAAGCTTAATTAAAAAATAAATATTATTTAAGGATTGAGTAAATGATAAAATCCGTCCAGATCACTCTGTTGATCTACTGGACGGATTTTTATGTCTTTAAAGTTTAAATGAAATACCAGTTAAGCAGAGCAATAATGGCACCAAGCAGAACTCCGGCAAATACTTCGAAAGGGGTATGACCTATTAATTCTTTTAAATCATCTCTGATTAACTGTTTATCACTGAAGCTTTTGCTTTCAAGGTGTTTAATTAAATTATTTAAAACATTGGCCTGCTGACCTACAGCTCTTCTAACTCCACTTGCATCATAAGTTACAATTAGAGCAAAGACAGTTACAATTGCAAATAAATCGGAGTTAAAACCATGTTTTAAACCAACTGTAATTGCCAGTGAGGAAACAAAGGAAGAATGGGAGCTGGGCATTCCACCTGAAATAAAAAAAGTATAGAAATTTATAGGTCGAATAAAAAATATTTTTAAAAACTGGGCAGTAAATAATGAAAATATAGAAACTTCCAGTAATGTCATACAATCTCCTCCGAAATTTAAATATATTATTTTTGTTCTTTTCTCTAATTTTGTGTATAATAATAATAGTGCTATATATATTTTACCCTACTCTTACTATTTAATGCAAATTATGAACTGGAGGAAAAAATGGATCCTTTTAAATATATAAATTCTTTTCCGCTCTTTGGCAGTGAAGCTGGCTATAAACCGGGTTTAAAAAGAATTAGAAGACTGCTTTATTATTTAGGTAATCCTCATCAGGATTTAAATATTATTCATATTGCCGGTACTAATGGTAAAGGCTCTACTGCAGCTATTTTAGAAGCTATTTACAGAAAAGCGGGATATAAAACTGCTCTTTACAGCTCACCCCATTTTTTTCATTTTAATGAAAGAATTAAAATCAGGGGCAGAGCCTGCTCTACTTATGATTTAACTGAAATTAGTGAAGAAATAAAAAAAGCAGCTGCTAAAATGCAGAAAGAAAATTATTATCAGCCCAGTTTTTTTGAAATAGTTACAGCAGCAGCTTTTAAATACTTCCAACAGCATGAGTCAGAGATAGTTATTTTAGAAACTGGACTGGGAGGTAGATTAGATGCAACAAATGTAGTATCAGATACCCTTTTATCAATTATTACTAATATTAGCTTAGAACACAGTCAATTTTTAGGTGATACAACTGCCCAAATAGCTGCCGAAAAAGCAGGTATTATTAAGCAGAACTCTAAGGTGCTGACTGCTGTAGATGATTCAGAAGCTCTTGAGGTGATAAGTGCTAAAGCTGCAGAAAAAAATTCAAAATGTATAATTTTAAAAGATGAATATCAAAAAATTGAGAGCAGCTCAAATATAAAAGAAAATATTCTAACTTTAAAAAAGATGGGAAAAACTGAAAAAAAATATAGATTATCACTTTTAGGAGAACACCAGGCAGTAAATGCAGCCCTGGCATTAAGAGGAGTAGAAGAGCTGGCAGAAAAATTTCCAGTATCTGAAAAAGAGATTAAAGCCGCTTTAGCAGATGTATACTGGCCGGGTAGAATGGAAAAGATTTCAGAAAAGCCTCTGATATTTTTGGATGGGGCCCATAATCCGGCAGCTTTTAAGGAACTTGTAAAAAATATTCATAATTTCCGCTCTGAATTCAAAAATTTACATTTGATTTTTTCAGTTTTAAAGGATAAGGATTTGGATGCTATTTTAGAAGAATTAACTGACTTTAAGCCCGGTACCCAATTTTATCTGGCTGCAAACAAATCTTTTAGAAGTATTTCAATAAATGATTTAGTCAAAAAGGTAAAGGCAAAAGATTTTAAATATAAAAGTTTCAAAAATCTGGCAGAAGCAGCTCAGTCTGCACTTGCTAATGCTGATGCTGAAGATTTAATAATCGCAGTTGGCTCATTTAATACGGTTTTTGAAGCCGGAATTGAATTTATGTCAAAAAGAATTAGAGGTGGAGAAAATGAATAAAAATGAGAATGGTTTTTCCTTAGTAATTGTAGTAATTTTTATGTCAATAGCCGCTTTGTTTGTCGGCTATTTGATGGGCAGCTGGTTAATTTCTTTTTTGGTAGAAGACGATTCTGCAGAAATTGCAGAACAGGAGCAGAATACTCCAAATATTAATCAGCAGCTGGAAAGTAATGAGGAGCCCCCAGATCCAGAAGAAGTAAATAATAGCGAAAATAATTTAACTGCACCAACAGAAGAGGAACTAAATATTGCGGCAGATCAAACTGAAGAAAATTCAAATGAAGGAACAGCTAATCCGAATCAGGATCAGAGTGGTCAGCCAGCAGAAACTGAAGATTCTTCTGAAAACAGCGAAATTGCAGGTGGCTTTGGAGTTCAAATAGGAGCTTTTTCTAATTATAATAATGCTCTATCTCTGAGAGATAAAATAGAAGAAATGGGATATGAGGTAGTTGCAACTGAATCCAGTCCTCATCAGGTCCAGGTAATTGGATATTCTTCGAGAGAAGAGGCAGAATCAGCAGCAGAGGAACTGGAAGAGGAGGGATATCCGGGATTTATAGTTATTCGTGAATAAAATCTTTTTTTAGAAATAATGTTG
>JBNJFG010000165.1:0-2658 GCA_051746665.1 Bacillota bacterium | reverse complement strand
ATAATTTTATCGGGAAGTTCTTTTAAAACCTGATCCTTGCGCCGCCTTAAAATAAAGGGGGCGACTCTTTCTTTGAGTTCAGTCATCTTTTCTCTTTCATTATTTTTATTAATTGGATTTAAAAAGTTTTTCTTAAAATAGCTGTAATTACCTAAATAACCGGGCATTAAAAAATCAAATATGGACCAGAGTTCTTCTACAGAATTCTCGAGTGGAGTTCCTGTTAGAGCAAGCCGTGAACTGGCCTGAATATTTTTAACAGCTTTAGCCCGTTTGGTGCGGTGGTTTTTAATATGCTGAGCTTCATCCAAAATTGCAAAAGAGAAGCTGATATCTTCCTGATTCAGTTCTACCACATCTCTACTGATAGTTGAATAAGAAGAAATTATTAGATCATAATCATTAAAATCCTGGCGCATTTCTTCTCTTTCTGCAGGAGTCCCATAATAGACGAGAGTTTTTAAATCATCAAAAAACTTATCTGATTCCTCCTGCCAGTTATAGATTAAAGTCCGAGGACAGAGTACAAGTGCCGGCTTTTCGGGCTCCACACTTTTAAGCAGTGTCAGCATCTGCAGAGTTTTACCCAGACCCATATCATCAGCTAAAATACCGCCAAAATGATATTTATGCAGAAAACGGAGCCAGTTATAACCATTTTTTTGATAATCACGCAGCTTATCTTTTACTTCAGCTGGAATATCTCTCTCTTTAACTACATTTAAACCACTAATCTCATTTTCTAATTCATTAAAGACTTTGTTGCCTTTAAAATGAATACCGCTCTTTTCAACTAAATTCTTATAATAAAGCAAATTATGATAGGGAGCTCGATAACCATCAGCCTGAGTTTCAGCATCTTCCAGCATCTGCTCGACCTTTTCTTCCTGAGCTCCACTTTCTAAAATATAGTACTGATTATCAAGTTTAACATAAGCTTCTCCCTTTTTGTTATAGGAGATTAGCTGCTGCAGTTCCTGGCGGGTATAGGTTTTACCACCAAGATTATAGCTGATGCTGAAGTCAAACCAGTTTATACCTTCACTATCATCGATTTCAATAATTGGCTCTAATTTTACTTCTTTAATTTCTATCTGATCAAAGCTCTGACTGCGCTCAACATTCCAATCTTCCGGAATATGAGTCATCCCATCAGTGATAAACTCCTGAATCTCATTGTTATCTTTAATAATAAAATGCTCGGGTCTAACTTTGAAATTATAGTCTTCTAAAAAATTAATAACCTCTGCCAGCGCTTTATTATCCCTTCCATACCATAGTTTGGGATCTTCGGTATCTTTTTTATAAATATTTTCATCGGTGTTAATACCAAGCAGCTCGGTGTTGCTGTATTTTTCACCTGCAAATTCAACTTCCAGCTGACAGCTTATTTTTTGCTGAGCATAATCCAGTCTCAAATCAATTTTAGGACTTTCTTTAATCAGCTCATAACCTTCCAGCTCTTCTGAACGCTCAAGCTCCAGATTTTTTTCCAAAGTTGGTAGTATTTCAAATAAAAATTCTCCCTGTCTCTGTTTGGGAATTATATAATTAGTTGGCAGCTCAGAAAAATTATAAAAATCAACCTTATGCACAGTATTACCGATCATTGTCCAGCGGCAGTTTTTTTCATCTCCCTGATAAATAGGATAGTCTTCTTCTTTTAAGTCAATACTGATTTCATCTAAATTACCTTCCAGTTTAAGCTCCGGCCTCAATGTTTTTCCTTTTTTAACTACAATCCCATTTTCTTCTAAAGTCAATTCGAAATTCTGACTTAAGTTTAAGATGAAATCAAGATTTTCAGTATTTTTATTTAAACGCAGGGAGCAGCCTCGCCCCTTACTCTTTTTTAGATCTGAGAGTTTTTCTAAAAGTTCCAATTCTTTACCATAAAAATATTTCTGCAGCAGGCTTTCCTTATAATAGGCATACTGCTGATCTTCATTTAAAGAACTAATAATATCTTCAAGCTCCTGCTGACTTAAATAATCTGTATCAAAAATAATTTTAAAATTTTTAAGTTCCATATTCGAAATACCTTTAATACTATATTCTAATTTTGGCATTTCACTTTCATCATAGTTTTTGGTGATCTCCAAGAGTTTTTTAAAGCTGCGGTCAGCAATCCTTTTTTCAACGATTCCTGGCTCAGTTTTATTTGGCTCTGCTGCTTTTTCTGAAATTTCTACTGCTTCAACTTCTTCAACAGCCTCTGGTTCATAATTAACTTTAGGTGAGCGATAATCTTCTTCCATGAATTTATAAAAAACAGCCACTTCATGTTTGCAGAACTCTTCCCAATCATAGGGACAGGTACAGCTGCTGTCTATATCTATGCTGTTTTCTCTTAATCTTATTTCAGAATTCACCTCGTATTTTTTGGTACCCGAAACTCGAGCTGAAATCTGATAATGATTTGGCTTCAGCTTATTAATCCTATACTGCAGAACCCGACCGAGATTATAATAATTAATTCCACGCTGATATATTTTATTGGAAACTAAGTTTTTAATAAATTCTTTGCTGCTCATTCTTTCAGCTCCTGCTTTTTTAACTTTTTTCAACCATTTTTTTAAGCATCTTTTCGGAAAAGTTTCTAACTTCCTCAATCTCATTTTCGATTATTGCTTCAACAATTTTTAAGTTTAATTTTTG
>JBNJFG010000164.1:0-2716 GCA_051746665.1 Bacillota bacterium | reverse complement strand
AATTCAACCTTGACAACCCTCTGTCGAGCCTTGAAAATAAAACTTAAAAATTAATTAGATTCTCTGAATTGAAATACAATAAACATAATAACACCTCCTTAAAGACTACTGATCATCAACATCATCCAGACGGTCCTTAACATCCTGCATAGAGTCAACAATAACCTGTGCTATAGAAGCCATTTTTTTCACCTCCTTGATCTAATTTTATACTTTAAATAATCATTAAAACCAACTTTTTTATCACCACCTCTCGTTGACTAAATATAGTATAAAATACAACTTTGTCAGCCCTCTGTCGATACTTAAAAATAATATAAATTTTTTTAACCGGTAGCTTTCTTAGCTTTAATCTGCTTCAGATCTTTACCACAATATGGACAGGTCCATTTCTTCTTAGATGCACTGTAACTTTTACCCTTACAACCTGGACACTTTTTTGAATATGCTATATTAACCACCTCCAATTTAATAATATTTTTTTAATTCATTCATTTATGATCACCTCTTTTCTGATGTTAACGAAAGTATAATATATTAGAATGACACCTCTATGTCAGAGGCTTAAAAAGAATTATTATTTTTCTCAGAACTTCTCCAAAAGTTAATGTGACTAGAGTATACTAAGCCGCTTTGACAGCATTATGTCGATTGTAAAAAAATATTTTAGTAAAATAAATAAAGGACTGTACTTATCTTTATCTAAATATTAACTAAATAGAAATAGAAATTTTTTCTAAAAGGAGAGGGTTAGATTGGAAATAGTTGTTGATATAGAAGCAGATTATATTGGATCAATATTTCTTCAGGCTGCTGTAGATGAATCAAAAGAAAATTACGCTGGTGAAAGAGAGATAAAAAGATGCTCAATTATAAATGATGATAGTATTTATCTTAAATTAAATAAAATTAATTGGCCTGATAAAACTTATTATCAAGCTATTAAAGAAGAAATTTTCACAGAGGAATTTTATAATGAAGCAGATCAGTATGGATATATCTATGATATGGAACTCTTTTTTGAAGACGGCAAATTAGATAAAATTATTGATAATTACAAGATAGTTAGTTTTGATTTTAATGAATACAACTTTTATGGGGTTTTCTTGGATCAAGAAAAAGAAATTTTTAATGAAAATAGTTATGTTTATCCTTTTACTGAAAAAAAAGAAGCCTACGCAATTGTAAATATTCCTAAAGGGCAAGACTGTACACGTACAGTCATAGATTTAAGGAAAGAAAAAGGAAAGAGAAAAAGAATTGAAGAAGTTCCTCCAACAGGTTATCTCAAAGGTATTATATTTAAAGAAGGATGCATTTCCTATGATGTCAATTCATTTAAAAAATTAGCCATTTATAGAGTTAAATAAAATCAACAAAGAATAGAGTGATAAAATGTCAACTCTTTATATCACAAAACAGAATACCCAGTTAACTAAAAAAGGGAAAAGAATAGTAGTCACAGAAAAAAATGATATAGCAGCTGATGTGCCGTTAATTAATGTAGAGCAGGTAATAATAATCGGGAAAGTAGGTATTACTGGAGCAACTATACAGCTGCTTTTAGATGAAAATATACCGATTACTTATCTTTCTTATTATGGTCATTATAAAGGAAGGTTAGTTCCTGAGCATTCTAAAAACTCTATGCTTCGATTAAAACAGTTTGAAAGTTATAAGGATAGAAATTTTAAATTTAATCTTAGTAAAATAATCGTTGCTGCTAAACTAAATAATATGAGAAATATTTTATTAAAAAAATCAAGGTCTGTATCAGATTTAGAAGATGTTCAAAACAAAGCTGAAGAAATAAAAGATTTAATTAATAAACTAGAAGATGCTGACGATGAGAATCAATTAAGAGGTTATGAGGGTATTGGGAGCAGATATTATTTTAGTCAATTTAATAAACTATTAAACTATAATTTTAAATTTAATGGAAGAAATAGAAGACCACCAACTGATCCAGTAAATTCAATGTTAAGTTTTGGCTATTCATTATTACTAAATGAAGTTTTAACAGCAATATCGATTAGTGGTTTAGATCCTTACATTGGATTTTTCCATTCTGTAGAATATGGAAAACCATCATTAGCATTAGATCTAATGGAAGAATTTCGGCAACCAATCATAGACCGTTTAGTTAAAAAAATAATAAATAAAAAGATGATAGATGAAGACGATTTTAGAAAAGATGGTTCCAAAGTATTATTTACCGATGAAAGTAAAAAAATATTCTTGCAGGAATATGAGAGAAAGCTTGAAAAATATGTTAAATATAATGATGAGAAAGAGAAGCTAAGTTGGAGAAAGACAATCCAACATCAGATTAAATTATTTAGAAAAACTATTGAAAATAATCAAAAATATACTCCAATAGAGGTGAGATAAATTAAAGTTTTAATTTGTTATGATATCTCTGATCAGAATAGACGGACTAGAATATTTAAGATTTTAAAAGATTATGGGAATAATGTTCAATTCAGTATATTTGAATGCAGTATAGATCAAAGGACTTATTCTGAATTAGAGGATAAATTAAAAAAAGAAATAAATAATCAAGACGATAGTATTAAAATCTATTTTTTCTGCAGCAGTTGTGAAAGTAAAATTAAAAATCTAGGCAAAACTAATGAAGATTTTAGCACTGGTGCGATAATAATATAGGTTTTTTTCTGTATTTTCTTGCCATTAGAGTAATATAACGATATAATAT
>JBNJFG010000163.1:0-2822 GCA_051746665.1 Bacillota bacterium | reverse complement strand
AATGAATGCAGTTAATGGAGAAATTTCAAATATACTTAATCCTAACCAAGGATGCTCTTGTGGCGGAAACTGTTAACTTAAACTTAAGATATCTTATTATAAAAAGAACTCTTCCTCATAAAAAAGGAAGAGTTCTTTTGTGCTTTTTTAAAATAAAGTTATCTATTTTATTCGGCAGTTTTTAAATAAAAAAAGAATTCACTACCTACACCTTCTCGACTTTTAACCTGAATATTACTTCCGTGCTGTTTAACAATATTGCGAACAATAGAAAGCCCAATTCCAGTTCCTCCAAATGAGCGGCTACGAGCCTTATCAACTCTATAAAATCTTTCGAATATCCTTTCCTGATCAGCTTCAGGGATACCTATACCATTATCTTTAACAGAAAAATAAACTTTGTCAGCTTCTTCTTCTACAGTTATTTCAATTTCTCCACCAGCAGGCGTATATTTAATTGCATTATCAATTAGATTGATTAATACCTGTTTGATCTGTTCTCTAACCATATAAACAGGTGGCAATTTATCATCTATCTCAATTTTTAAATTAATATTTTTATCCTCAGCATTTTTTCGCAAAAGATTAACAACTTTATCTAATACCTCACTAAAATCATCTGGTTTCAAATCAAATGACTGAGATTCTATTTTTGATAAATTCAATAGATCTTTAATTAATATTGAAAGTCTATCAGTTTCTTCTTTGATAATTTTCAAAAATCTATTCCTTATTTCTGGATCTTCAACATTACTTTCCAAAAGTGTATCTAAATATCCCACAATTGATGTTAAAGGCGTTCTAAGTTCATGAGATACATTAGCCACAAAATCATTTCTTACTGTTTCCAATTTTCTTAATTCAGTTATATCAGTAAGTACAATTACTCCTCCACTTATGTTCTGTTTTTCATCTAATAAAGGAATAAATGTAGCTTGAATAATTTTTGGCTCTGGATTTTTATATTTTATCTCTCTTTTAATACTTTCTTTTGTATCAAAAGCTCGTTGTAAATACATATCTATTCTATGATTAAAAAGAGTAGTTATCAAATTCTTGCCTTTAATTTCTTCAGCTTCAATATTAAAAATCCTTCGAGCTGCAGTGTTAATTAAAGATATTTCCCCATTTTTATCAACAGCAATTACCCCATCTACCATGCTTTCTAAAATAGCTTCTATTTTATTTTTTTCTTGAGATATTTCTATTATTTTATCTTCTAGCTCATCAGCCATTAAATTAAACATTCTTGCTAATTTCTCAATTTCACTATTATACCTTCTAACAGGTATTCTCTCTGATAAATCACCTTCAGAAATTTTTTCAGCTGTTTCAGTAACAGTTTCCAGAGGCTTTACTATAGTATAGGTTAATCGCCAACCTAAAAGAATTGTAATCACCGCTAAAATTAAAAAGAAAAAAAGATAGCTTTTAATATCTTCAATTAAAACACTTCTAATAAATTTTATTGGGCGAGCGGTTCTTAAAATACCAATTAACTCACCCTTATTTTTGATTGGAACTGCATAATACAGCATTTCTTCTTCAATTGTATCACTATAACGAATTTCATTACCGGAAATTTCACTCCTAATTGCCTGCACAACTTCTGGCCGATTTCTGTGATTATCCATTTTCTCAATCTCATGATGTGAATCTGCCAGCACCCTACCATCCGCAGCAATAATCGTAATTCTGGTTTCAGAATCATCTGACCAATCATCCGCTTTTACCTTCAGACTCTGACTTGAACTTTCAATTTCTTCCACTTCTATATTATTTAGCATAAGCTGAGAGTAATGTCCTAAACTTATTTTTTCCTGTTCCAAATAAAACTCAAAATGATTATTACTAAAATAATAAAAACTTAAACCAATTATCAAAAGTTGAATAACTACAAAAATAATGATTAAGCGATTTTTTATACCAAGCTTATTCCATTTTAACAAATTTATATCCCACCCCCCTGACTGTGTCTATATAATCAGCATCAATCTTTTTGCGGAGCCTCCTGATATGAACATCAACTGTCCGAGTATCACCCGCGTATTCATAGCCCCAAATTTTTTCTAAAAGCAAATCACGACTTAAAACTCTACCTTGATTAATTATAAGATAACGCAGGAGTTCAAATTCTTTTGGTGTTAAAACTATTTTTTCTTCTCCATAAATAACTTCATGTCGAGGAATATCCAACTTCAGTTTTCCAGATTCAATTATTTCATCTTTTATTTTTTCGCTATCTGCTTTAAATTCTTTAATCCTCCTGAAAATTGCTTTTATCCGTGCAACCAATTCTCTGGGACTAAAGGGCTTAGTCATATAATCATCTGCTCCCATTTCAAGCCCCAAAATTCTTTCTACTTCTTCCCCTTTAGCAGTCAGCATAATTATTGGGATCTGCCGGAGCTCTTCACTACCTCTCATTCGACGGCAGACTTCCATCCCATCAATTTCAGGCAGCATAAGATCCAAAACTACTAGATCAATTTCTTCAGAAAGTTGCTCCATTGCTTTTCTACCATCAGCAGCAGTTTTGACTTCGTAGCCTGCATTTTCTAAGTTAAATTTAATTAACTCTCTAATATTTTTTTCATCTTCAACCACAAGTACTTTTTCCATTATAAATCCTCCCGGATTTTCCTTTTTAGCTTACTTATTTAAAAATATATTTTGTTTTATTGCTCTTCAGGTAAATACTTTTCTTTAAGTTTTGTTTCTGCTTTTGAGAGATTAGCCCCTCTCTTTATTTCCAGCAAAATATCAACTGTTGGTTTTGCCAGCAGTCCCGGAACTGCAGTACTACCTATATGATTAATCCT
>JBNJFG010000162.1:0-2855 GCA_051746665.1 Bacillota bacterium | reverse complement strand
TCCATGTCTGCGTGTAAAATATGAAGCTTATCCATTTAGTCCTCCTCTGCTAAAGAAAATTTTACTAAGCTATCTAAAAGCTCAGAATAGCTTATTCCACTTTCCTCAAATAAGAGAGGATACATGCTGAACTTTGTAAATCCAGGCATAGTATTAATTTCATTGACTAAAATTTGATCTTTTTCTTGATTAACAAAAAAATCAAGTCGGGATAGACCTTCAGCTCCTATTGCCTTAAATGCCTTAATTGACAATTCTTTGATTCTCTGCTCTGTTTTTTCTGAAATATTAGCAGGAATAATTAATTTGGTACTCTGATCTTCGTATTTGGCCTGATAATCATAAAAATCATGGGTAGAAATAATTTCTCCAGCTGCCGAAACTTTAATCTCATCCCCAGTACCGAGTACCGCTGACTCAATTTCTCTTGCTTTTACATTACTTTCCAGAACTAATTTGCTGTCATATTTAAAGGCATCCTTAAGACCATTTTTAAATGAAGCTAAATCTCCTACCCGGCTGATTCCAATGCTGGAGCCCATATTGGCAGGCTTAATAAAAAAAGGCAGCTTTAATTTTTTAGAAAACTCAGCAAAAAAATCAGGCAGCTCTCCCTTTTTAAAATCAGATTTTTTAAAAATTTCAAACTTACTCTGAGGAATATTATGATGGTCAAATATTTCTTTCATTATTGCTTTATCCATACCAACTGCTGAAGAAGTTAAACCACAGCCAATATATTTAATATTCAAAGTATCTAAAAAGCCCTGGATTTTACCATCTTCTCCATACGGACCGTGTAGAACTGGAAAAACTAAATCAACTTTTAATTCTAAAAATTCCAGCACATCTGCTGTAATAATATTATTTCTATTTATCTCTGATACTTTTTTTTGACTGCCAGCTAAAATTTGCTTTGATTTTTCCAAATCACAAAAAAATCCATTTTTACTGATAGCAACTGGAAAAATATTATACTTTTCTTTATCAAAGGCACTATAAATCGATCTGGCAGATAATAATGAAACTTCATGTTCAGCTGAGCGACCACCAAAAAACAGGGCAATATTAATCTTTGAATTAGACAATAAAATCCCTCTTTCTTATCTTAATTATTAAAATAATTTATTTTCATTACTTCTCTTACTTTTTCCATTGTTTTTGCTGCTTCTTCTCTTGCTTTTGCAGTTCCCTCCATTAATATCTGATCTACTAATTCCGGATTTTCTAAATATTTCTTTCTTCTTTCTCTCATCGGCTCTAAAAAGGCATTTAATTGTTCAGCCATCCTCTTTTTGCAGGCCACACAGCCAATTGTTCCAGCTCTGCATTTTTCTGCAATTTCATCAGATTCTTCAGTGTTAAAAGCTTTATGATAATGAAAAACTGTACAGACTTCTGGATGGCCCGGGTCATCTTTGTGAATCCTGGCCGGATCAGTCTTAGCCTGCATAATCTTTTGAGAAACCTCATCCTCACTATCACTTAAATAAATTGCATTATTTAAACTTTTACTCATTTTATTCTTGCCGTCAAGCCCCATTAGTCTTGGGAAATCACTGATTAATGCTTCTGGCTCCGGAAAAACTTCTCCATACATATTATTAAATTTACGTACAATCTTTCTTGTCTGTTCAATATGAGGAATTTGATCTTCACCTACAGGAACCAGATTTGCCTGACAGAAAGTAATGTCAGCAGCCTGACTTACCGGATAACCCAAAAATCCATAAGACATTTCTTTATAACCATACTGCTCAGCTTCAGATTTTATAGTCGGATTATGGCGCAGCTGATTTACTGTAACTATCATTGAATAAAAAATTGTTAATTCTGCAATTTCTGGAACAAGTGACTGCACAAAAATAGTAGTCTTTTCTGGATCAATACCTGCAGCCAGATAATCTCTTGCTACCTGTCTAACATCCTCACTTAATTTTTCTGGTTGATCAAAATTTGTAGTTAAAGCCTGTACATCGGCAATTATTAAAAAGGTGTCATATTCATCCTGCAGTTCAACCCTATTTTGTAAACTACCAACATAATGACCTAAATGGAGTTTCCCAGTTGGCCTATCACCTGTTAAAATTCTTTTCTCATTTTTCTTTGACAAAATCATCACCCTTTTCCTGAAATAAAAATTTATTTAACTTGAATATCCTAGTAATTTCTGCTAAAATTAAATTAAGACTAATAATGATTATTAATAAAAAAATAGGAGGCTTATAATGTCTAAAAATACTAGAATGACTAAACAGCGAAAGGCTATTTTGAGAGTTTTGAAAAATACTACATCTCATCCTACTGCTGATTGGATATATGAAAAAGTTAAAAAAGAAATACCAAATATTAGTTTAGGGACTGTTTATCGAAATTTAAATGTTTTAGCTGAACACGGTAAAATAAATGTCCTGGACTACGGCAGTAATCACAGCCGTTATGATGGTAATCCGGATCATCATTATCATTTTAAATGTGAAAAATGCGGTGGTGTTTTTGACCTGCACATTGATTTAAGTAAAGATCTAAATAAAAAGATAAATACTGAAACTGAATTTACCGCCCATTCTCATCGATTAGAATTTAGTGGTATTTGTCCTGAATGTCAGCAGAAAAATTAAATTTTTTCTGCTTCTTTTTTTGCCAGCTTATCAACTTCTTCATTAAAATGATCTCCACTGTGACCCTTTACTTTTTTATAAGTCAACTCAAAATCATCACTTAAATTATCTAATTCTTCCCAGAGCTCTCGATTAGCAACTTCATTTTTTGATGAAGTTTTCCAGCCATTTCTTTTCCAGCCTTCAATCCAGCTTGAAAGTCCATTTAAAACATAACTTGAATCACTGTGTAAC
>JBNJFG010000161.1:0-2855 GCA_051746665.1 Bacillota bacterium | reverse complement strand
TTTAATCATTTTTTGAGAAAAAGTTTTAACTTCTTCAATTTCTTTTTCGATTATTGCTTCCACAATTTTTAAGTTCAGCTTTTGATACTCGTGAACTGCAATATTTCTAAAACCAACCATTGCCTTTAACTTTTCTGCCATTTCTGCTTCAATGAGATTCTCTGCTGCTAAAAATTGAAAAGCTTCCCTACTGTTTTGAGGCACCCCTAAATCAAGTTCTGCCACAATATGCATTGCAATATCAATTGCTGCTTCGGCGAGCCGCTGAATATTTAAAATGATGGAATCCTGTTTGGTATAATTTTCTAGATTTTTCGGATTGCCCTGATATTCCTCATTAATTCTTTTAATACAGCGCTTTACTGTTTCATTTTTATTAATTAAAATATCATCCATTTTCAGCACCTCTTTCAATCTTTTCTATAATCTCTTTTCTTTCTTCATTAAGACGCGCATATTTCTTTAAGACTAAAAGTTCAAATTCCTGTTTCTGCTGCCTATTTTGAGCATAAAGAAGTTTCCCCTGAATAATCTGAGCCTTAAATACAGTAGAAGCCTTGCTTAAATCAATTAAATCCACATCAATATTTAAATTAGAGGCCAATTTTTGAGCTGTTAAAAAACGCTGATAATCATCAATCTCTTCCGAAGTTAAAAATGCCAGATCAAGATCGCTGTCAGCTCTGGCCTTGCCGCCGGCATAAGAACCAAAAAGATAGATCAATTCAGCCTTCAACTCTTCTATTAAAAATGATTTTATATAATCAAAGTCTAAATCCATTTTTTAGGCCTCCAATTTTAAGTCTATATTTCATTATATTATATTTGAACGGGAAGAACAACAGGAAAGGAGATTAAATTTGAGTCCGGAAGGAAGTTTTAAACTTAGTTTTTGCTCCATTTTTGGGAATGACTGTTCCAAGTTTGATTAAAATTTTCATTCTTATATATTGCATCATAAACAGGTTTTAAAAATTCCTTAATATTTTCTATTACATTTTCAAAACTTATATCATCTTTATTAATTCTCTTCAGAAATAACTGCCACTGCTTAATTTTTTGTTTATCATTTTTAAAATTCTCTGTGAAAATAATTAAATCTTTATCAAAGTTAGTTCCTCTGGTATTGAAAGTTTGGTCAACTGCCTGTTTAAGAATATCACCATTATAATCTTTCTCTTTCATTAAAACATAGATATCATAAAAATCTTTCATCCTGGAATTCAATAATGCAAGTGAAACCATTGCTTCAAATTTTTCAGCAATTACAGACTCTAAAGAATAAGCATTTATATCTGGTTGATCAAAATCTAAAAGGGATGGATATCTAATGTTAACAGCTTCTGGAACTACAATATCTCCAAAACCAATATCAATCTGCAGATGTATTCTTGCCTGTCCAATTAAAGCTATTAATTTTATCCGCTGTCCTTTATAATCTGCTCCTTCTATAATAGACTGACTTTTAATCTCACTTGATTCAAAACTAACTCCATCATTGACTTTTACTTTAGCTATCTCTTTAATGATTTTTTCAATATTTTTGGCTTTATTTGATTTGGCTCGTAATAAAAAATCAATATCCTTCGTAGGACGCCCCTTAAATTCAGTCATCGAAAACAGCAGCAATCCACCTTTAAGCAAAAAGTTATCTTTATATTCGGTTAAAGATAGCCTATATAACAATCTTTCCTGGGCAAATAATTGCATCACAAGATTATAGGGAAGATTTAATTCTTTTGAAATGTTTTTAAGTCTTCCCAGCACTGAAGCTGCTAAATTTTTACTCATACCAAAACCTCCAGATATTTCGAAATTTTATCCTCTGCTGAAGTCCCCTGAGCATATGTCAACAATTTATTTATATTTTTTTGAGGAAGCTTAAGATATTCTTTTAAACTCTCAATCAAAATATCTTTGGGAATTTCATAACTATAACGGAAAGAATCTGAAATACTTTTTTCAATATCATAAATTTTAATCAAATGCTGATTTACTTTAACTTTATTTATTCCCTGACTGTAATATTTTTCAGTAAAATAATAGAGGTTAATAGGAGGATAATCAACTTTATTTATTTTTTTGTCATTTGGTACAGCTATTTGATATTCAAGTGGTGTATAAGTTGTAAGATTATAATAAGACAAAGCTGTAGTTAGACAAATTACTCCCTCCGGAATAATTTTTGAGACATCCACTAGTTCATCTATCGAATTATATTTTTCATTATTCCACTTATAAAGTCCACGCTTAAGTTTAATAACTTCTCCACTTTCCAACAAATCACTTAAATATTTGCGATGAATACCAGCATCACTTATATCTTTAGCATGTGCATAACCTTTATTCTTTAGAAAGATTTTTTTAATTTTTGCTTTAGTTGTATTTCGCATAATAAACACCCCTTGAACAAAATAACTGTTTTAATTAATTTATCACAGTATTTTTGTTCATCTTTTCTTTAATTATACCTCCATTCGAGGCCAAAATCAACTGTTTTTAAGCACCTGTTTTAAGTTGCGGATAAAAACTTCATTATCCGGCTCTTTTTCAATTGCCTTTTTAAAAAATTTTGCCGCCAGCTCTTTATTGCCCAGATTATTGTTGTAAATAGCTCCAATTTGATTGTAGACATAACCTGTTTTATCATAGTGATCAACTGCATCTCTTAAAAGCTCAACACTCTGCTGCCAGTTTTCATTTTTCTGCTCTTCAATCGATTCTTTAAGCAGCTCAAAATATTTAAGGTAATTTTTCTTCAGTTCTTCGCTGCCGCAGATTACTTCTTTTTTACTCTCATAAATCTTCTTACCCGGCTCCAGCTCCAGGGCTTTATCGATTGCTTTTTCAGCAGC
>JBNJFG010000160.1:0-2875 GCA_051746665.1 Bacillota bacterium | reverse complement strand
TGATAAAAATTATTATAATTATTCAGATATTAATTATTCTGAACTATACGATTTTTTGTTAGATGAAGAAAATGATTTGGATTCTTATAACTCCGAAGATGATTTTTTAAGATTATATTCAGATACTGATATAACTCTGGAAGCAGCTAAACCATTTGAAAGTGATTTAGGTAATGAGAATCTAACAACAGTATTAGTAGTAAAGGGAAATGTGAATGTAAATGATTTTCGCTCAATTAAAAACTTAATAATTATAGCAGAAGGTAAGGTTTCACTTTCTTTACCTTCAGCTTTACCGAAAGATTCTTATGATAGTTTCTTTATCTATTCAGATTTCACTTCTGAAGATGAAACTGAAAGAGCAGTTGAATTTCTAAATATGCCTAATTTTACTTTTGAAGGCCAGATATTTGCTCAGGATGATATATTTTTTGGACCCATGCCTGGTGGTTCAAATACAATAGAGATATTTTTAAAAAATATGGATTTACCGGGAGAATTTGCCGATTTTAATAACTATTTAGAAAATTTAAGAAATGAATTTGGCTTAGTCAATTGGAAAGAGATATAGACTCTTTGGGAAAGAGGTGGTCATTTTATAAAAAAACATTTGATTGCTCAGAACAGCTCTAAAAAGGAAAAAATGAGATAGTAAAATGTTTTACTGACAGGAACTATAATTTTTTTGAGGAAATGAGGTGGTCATATGTTCTTTAAAAATAATATTTACACCTGTATTGATATCGGCAGTTATGCTATTAAAATGGCTCAGATTAAAAATACCGGGAATAAAAACTATAAGATATTAGATACAGCAATTCAACAAATACCCCGAGAAACAATTGCTGATGGAATAATTAAGGATGAGTCCTTAATGGCAGCTGAGATAAAAAGTATGCTGGCAATGTTGAAAAAGAAGAATGATTATATTATTACATCAGTGCCGAGCAATGAACTGTTGATCAGAAATGTAGAGATGCCCAAAATGGATAAAAAAGAGATACGAGAATCACTTAAATGGGAGGCAGATGAACAGTTACCATATCCGGTTGAAAGTGCTGCCATAGATTTTATCAAAGTAGAAGAGGAAGCAGAAACAGTAAAATATTTAATCTCTGCAGTAAAAAGAAATATAGTCAATAATTTTCTGGCACCTTTTGAAAGAAACAATTTAAAGGTAAGTGTGGTCAACACTCAGCCAATGGCCTTAATTTCTCTGGTTGAATATCTGGAAGGAATAGAAGAACATGTTGCAGTTATTGATATTGGATATTCGATAACCCAGGTGATAATTGGTACTAAAGATAATATTGCCTTAGCTCGAACAGTAGATACAGGTGGAAACCAATTTACTAATATTATTATGGAAATCCAGGGTGATGAGTATGATAGGGCAGAAAAAAGAAAAATGGAGGAAGGACTCAAGGCAAATCAGCCCGATCAGGAAAAAGAAGAAAACTTATTAGATACAGTTCAGCTTGATGTTGCCTTAGGTTCAGATGATCGACTGAATACACTGGCAACTACCTTAATTAGAGAAATTACCCGATCTTTTGATTATTTTAATTCTAGAAATAGAGGAGAGACAATTTCTAAAGTTTTCATTACCGGAGGCGGCTCAAAATTAAAGGGTTTAAAAGAAATGATTTCAACAGAACTGGAAAGAGAATTAATAGAAATTGATCCCTTTAAAAACAGTGATTATAAAAAGAAAGAAGAAAAATACTGTGATGAATGCAAAGATGAGTTTGCAGTAGCTGTTGGCCTCGGTGTAAGTGAGGTGATGGCAGATGAGAGTTAATTTAATTAGAGCGGAAAAAAGACAGGTAAGCTTTGACTATTTTGGGGTGATTCTGCTGCTGGCAGTTTTGATCCCGATTCTTGCAGTGGGACTGATGCAGTACTCTTTAATTCAGCAGAGAAATTTGTTAGAAAGTCAAATAGAAACTACCGAAGAACAGTTAGATATCTTTCTGCCTCAGGAAGAAGAGTTTAAAGAATACGAAGAAATTGTAGCTGCATTAAAAGAAACACCTACTGTACCCAATTATAACTGGGATGGTCCGATTGAAGCCTTAGGTTATGTAGTGCCTATCAGAGGTGTAATTGATAATTTTTCTTTAAGTGCAAGCAGTCTCAATATTCGCGGCCGGACTCGAGTTGGAGAAGAATTAAGAGAATTTACTGTAGCTCTTGCTGATTCCCCTTACTTTACCAATGTACAGTTAGATACTATGGAAAAACAGGAAGTAGTTACATTTACGGTAACAGCAGATATTATAGTAGAGGAGGGCGAATAATATGTTTAATAATTTAAGCAAAAGAGAGAAAATAATTCTTGTGCTGGCCTTTATTATTGCCCTCTCAGCAGTCTATTACTTTTACTTTTATCAGCCTCTAACCGAAGAAATTGCCGAGTTGGAGAGAGAAAAAACAGAACGTCAAAACAGGCTTCAAATTGCAAGAAGCTTTGCCAGACGGCTGCCAGAAATAAAAGAAGAATATCGTGATATTATAGCAGAGCTTGAGGCCAGGGGAGAATATATTAATAAGGATGTAATAGACCTTTTAATCGAATTTAGAGATACGGCTTTAGAAAATGATCTGGAATTAAGCCTCTTTAGGCCGACCGTTAATCAAGATGATATTTCAATGAGTGTCAATATTAGAGGTGGATTTAGAGAGACAACAAATCTCTTAGAAGAGTTTAAAGACTGGAATTACTGGTTTGAATTTAGAGATGTAAATATTAATCGTGATGAAGAGGGAGTTTTAATCTCAATGACTGTCCTCTATCATGATCGCCTTGTAGATGAAGAACTTTTAAAGAAAGGGGTTGAGACAGATGAATAAAAAGTTTGCTTTTTTGTCAATT
>JBNJFG010000159.1:0-2885 GCA_051746665.1 Bacillota bacterium | reverse complement strand
TTCGAAGGTCAGCTATAATTTTTTTGCTTTCTGGTCCGTAATTTTCTTCATTATCACTGGCTGACTGTTCAGTAATTTCTTTTAGAGATTCTTTTTCAGAGGAAATAATCTTTTCTAGTATGATCAAATATAAAGTCTTATCAATTTTGGAACTTGAATCTTTTTGTACCGGACATACTGTCAAATTAGCCCGTGTTATATCACTGCTGTTTTTGATGTGCAGATTTGTTCTGACAACTTTTTTTTGTTCTTTTACCGCTTCATTTAGAGCTGAGGTTAATTTAGTCTGCAGTCCTTCCCGAGCCATCTTGAGAATATTGTTGACACCACTTAAGCCCGGAAAAAGTTCAAGGTACATACCGGTATGACCGTGGATATAGAGCACCTGCCCATATCTATTAACAAGCACTGCAGCAGGACTAAATTGTTCCAGAATTTTTTGTTCAGTTAGTTCACTTAATGTTATTTCCACATTTTTTTCTTCTGCTACAGCCAACTGTGGCTGCTTTATATCTGTTTTTGCCATTGGAGGCAGAAAGTTATACTCTCTGCCAATATTTCTATCCTGTATATCTTCCTTAAGTTGATAAATTTTTAATTTATTATCTACTGTAGAAAAATAAATATTTGCTTCTCCTAAAGTTTCAGAAGTACCTAAAAAGAGATATCCACCTGGATTCAAAGCATAACTAAAAAGTGAAATAATTTTTTTCTGTAAATCCTTTTTCATATAGATTAGAAGGTTGCGACAGCTGATAAAGTCAATTCTAGAAAAGGGCGGATCTTCAATCAGATTTTGTTCAGAAAAAATAACCATTTCTCGGATGCTTTTCTGAATACGATAGGTCTGACCGTTATCTTTAGTATTAAAAAAATTTTCTAGTCTCTGCTCTGTAATATCATTGACAATACTGGCTGAGAACACTCCACGACGAGCTACAACAATAGCATTGCTGTCAATATCGGTAGCAAAAATCTGTACTTTTAAATTTTGATTTAGTTTTTCCTGATGCTCGGCGATTAAAATAGCAATGGAATAAGCCTCCTCACCGGTGGAACATGCTGGTACCCAGAGTCTAAGCATACCTGATTCCTGTTTTTCAGCGAAAAGACTTGGAATAACTTTTTGTTCAAGAATTTTAAAAGCCTCTGGATCTCGAAAAAAATTAGTCACCCCAATAAGCAGATCACGAAATAGATTTTCAACTTCTTCTGGTGTCTGCTGTATATACTTAACATATCTATCCATTTTGTTAATCTGCTGGACAGACATCCGATGCTGGATACGTCTTTTAATTGTACTGAGCTTATACTGAGAAAAATCGTGGCCAGTCTGGTTTCGTAGGGTAATAAAGATCTTTTTCAACATTTTTTCTACTTCAGGTTTATCCTTTGGAGATTGGTCAAGTTCACCAAAGGCATGGGAAACATATGCAATGAGCTCTTTGGGCATTTCAGATGGAGTGAGTTCATAGTCAACTAAGCCGGTAGCAATAGCACTGTTGGGCATCCCCTTGTAATTGGCGGAATCTGCTTTCTGAACCATGGCCATTCCACCTTCTCCTTTGATAGTTCGAAGACCAAGAGTTCCGTCACTACCAGTCCCCGAAAGAATAATGCAGATTGCCCTCTCTGAAAGTTCCTGGGCAAGGGAACGAAAGAAAAAATCAATAGGCATTCGATGGCCCCTGGGAGCCGAAGGGGCCTTTAATTTAAGGGCTCCATTGAGAAACTGCATATCATAATTGGGAGGAATAATATAAACAGAGTTGGGCTTAACCTTCATTCCGTCCTCAACCTCTAAAACTTTCATACTGGTATAGCTGCGGATAATATCAGAAAGTGAACTTTTATAGTCAGGAGCCAGATGCTGAACTAAAACAAAGGCCATACCTAATTCAGTATCTTCAGGTATACCTGAAAAAAAGTCTTTAAAAGCATCAAGCCCCCCGGCAGAAGCTCCAATACCAACTATAGGAAAGTCGGCAGAAAAATCCTTGGAAGACTTTTTTATCTCCTTGTCTATCTTTTTTTCTTTTGTCATAATATCCCCACTTTTCTGAAAAATTAAGTTAGTCTAATTAAATACCATTTATATCTCTATATGATAATTATAACATACGAAAATAACTTAGAAAACTAAACTGCGCAAATATTTTCTGAGAGTATTTGATCAAAAATAAAAAAATAAGAACCCAATCACTTATTTAAGTGATCCAGGTTCCTATTTCTGCTTATTTAAAATGTATTAAATTTTAAAACAGAGCATCAAATGAAAGTTCTAATCTATTAAAGATCTTAGATTCAGCATTATAATTATCTTCATTATTAACAGATAATGTCTTATAATAATTTAGTGTATGATTATTACCTGTTGTTTTAAAATAATTAGCAGCGAAATTACTGGCATTTATATTTTTAGTATAATAAAAATCACCGCTAGCCCCTTTTGTATTGTGATAAACTTCATTATTTGTACCTCTTTTTGCAAAATAATCTTGAATAAACATTCTAATTCCTCCTTATAATATTATAATTTTTATTGATAATAAGAATTGTTACTAATAGTATAAAGGAATTTTATCTATATTTCAAGTGTTTTGATTAATTTACTAAAAAATTAAACTAAAGAATAATTACCATTTTTCCATATCTTTTCTTTTAATTTTTCAATTTCAAATGGTTTAATATATATTATAAATTCAAATAAGAATCATGCTAATAATAATTAAAAGAAATCCCAAAAGACCACTAAGGTATAATCTACGCACATATATCCTACCGTTTTCTATAGTTTCACTTTTAATAAGTTTTATTCCCCAAAATAATATTAAAATATCTGTTAGAGAAATAATAATTAGATAGCTGATTCCAAATAAACCTAA
>JBNJFG010000158.1:0-2890 GCA_051746665.1 Bacillota bacterium | reverse complement strand
AATTAAAGCACTGGGAATAAAGTCATTAGTTATAATGCCGATGTTTAATGAAAATGAATTATTTGGCTTTTTTATTTTTGATACTGTTAATAATAAAAGAAAATTTTCTGATGAGGAAATCAGACTGCTTAAAATATTTACAGATACAATCATCAATGCTTTTGCTAAACATATAAATGATAAAAAAATAAGAAACTTAACCTATAAAGACAGGCTCACCGGTTTATATAACAGGAGATTTTTTGAAGAGGAACTTGAAAGAATTGATACTGAAAGGCAGCTGCCGATAAGTATTATTATAGCAGATATTAATGGGCTTAAAATTATCAATGATTCTTTAGGCCATCAAAAAGGTGATCAGCTGCTTAAAAAATCAGCTGATATTTTAAATGAATTAACAAGGGAAGAAGATATTTTAGCCCGTCAGGGTGGTGATGAATTTGCAGTATTATTACCCAAAACCGAAAAAGAAAAAGCTGAAAAAATAATTTCTCGAATTAAGAAAAAAACTAAGCAGACAAATAATAAAGAGCTGACTGTTACTATTGCTCTGGGGCTTGCTGTGAAAAATGATCCAGACCAGAAGATAGAAGAAGTTTTAAAAGCAGCTGATAATGACATGTATCAAAACAAATTATCAGAGAGCAGAAGTACTAAAAACAGAATAGTTCAGGGCCTGCTGAATACTCTCCAGGTTAAGAGTAATGAAACAAGAGAACATGCTCTGAGAATGACTAAATTGGCCTTTGAATTTGGAGAAAGATTAGATCTCTCCAATTCTGAACTAAATAGACTTTCTCTGCTTTCTACCCTGCATGATATTGGTAAGACTACTATAGCAGAAGAAATATTAAAAAAACCGGGCAGCTTAACTGATCAAGAGTGGGAAATAATGAAAGAACATTCTGAGCGAGGTTATAAGATTGCTAATTCATCAGAAGAGTTTGCAGTAGTTGCTGAAGATATTTTCTCTCATCATGAAAGATGGGATGGTAATGGTTATCCCAGAAAATTAAAAGGAGAAAACATTCCCTATCTGGCGAGAATTATTTCTATAATTGATGCCTATGATGTAATGACTAATAAAAGGCCATACAGTAAAGCAGTTTCTAAAAAAGAGGCTCTAGCAGAAATAAAAAAATGTGCAGGCAGCCAGTTTGATCCAGAACTGGCAGCAAAATTTATTAAATTAATCAGTGATTAAATTTAAGGTTAAACCTCTCTCTGCTTAAAGATTAATTATTTTTGCTACTTTAAATAATATTTAAAAAGCGAGTGTTTTATAATATTAAAAAAGGAAAAACTTGAGCCTCTGAATATAATATCCGGAGGCTTTTTCATATCTGCCAAAAGGATTTAGTTGATATTTGCTGAAATATAGATACAACAAGAGGAGTGGTTTGATGATTATTGGTATTGATGTTGGAGGAACCCATACTGATGGGGTTTTAGTTAAAAAAGAAAATTCTAATTACATAATAGATTGCACAGCCAAATTTAAAACCGATCATCATAATTTAAAAAACTCAATTCTTGAGGTTTTAGACAGGCTGACGGCAGAAATAGATAATCAAAAAATTGAAAGGATTGTTTTAAGCACAACTCTGGTGACAAATGTTATTTACGAAGAAAAATATGAGCCGGTGGGATTGGTTTTAATTCCCGGTCCCGGCCTTAATCCCAAACACTTAAAATATGGAGAAGAAAATATAATATTAGAGGGCTATATAGACCACAGAGGCAAAGAAGTAAAGTCAGTTTCAACTAAAAATATTAAAGAGGGGCTGTCCAGGCTGCAGGCAGAGAATATAAAAAATGTGGCAGTAGTCGGTAAATTTTCTGTGCGCAATCCAAAACAGGAAGAAAAGGTAAGGGAAATAATAAAAAATGAAGATTATGATTTTGAAAAGATAACTCTCGGCCATCAGTTGTCTGGAAGTTTAAATTATCACCGCAGAATAATTACCGCCTATTACAGCACTGCAGTCAGCAGTGTCCAGCATAAATTTATTGATTCTATAAAAGCTTCTCTGAAAGCCAGAAAGATAGAGGCTGAGCTTTATCTGCTTAAATCTGATGGGGGAACAATTAGTTTAGAAAATTCAAAAGAAAATCCAATCGAGACAGTCAACTCCGGTCCTGCAGCCAGTATAATGGGCTGTATGGCCTTAAATAAAAGTTCTGAAACAGGAATAGCACTTGATATCGGGGGCACCACAACTGATTTTGGGCTCTTTATCAAGGGGGAGCCTGTATTTAAACCAAGAGGAATTGAGATAGACAGCCATCCGACTTTAATCAGAGGGCTCTACAGTTATTCAATTCCCCTGGGTGGAGACAGTGCAGTCCAGGTTGAGAATGGGAAAATTAAAATTGGACCTGAACGCAGAGGACCGGCAGCTGCTCTGGGAGGTCCGGCTCCAACCCCGACTGATGCTCTTTTAATCTTAGATAAAATTAAAGAAAGAGAAAATCAGCCTGATTTTGATTTTGAAAAAGCAAAAATATCTCTTTCAGCTTTAAAGGAAAAGATAGATCATAACTTATATTCAGATTATCTACAGGGTAATGATTCAGTGCTGCAGTTCCAAACTATTGCTCAGATTATTATCGATCAGATGGCAGCTACGATCCAGGAAACTATTGCAGATATTTTAAGAACAATTAAAAATCAGCCGGTTTACACAATCAATGAATTACTGCAGTCACCGGAAATCGAGCCGGAATACATAATTGGAATAGGTGGCCCGGCTGCCTTTCTGACTGAGTTTTTAGCTGCCAGACTAAACTTAAAATCTGTGGTACCCAGACATTCAAAAGTCGCCAATGCTCTAGGAGCTGCTTTTTCGCATCCAACTATAGAGACAACAGTTAGAGCAGATACTGCCAG
>JBNJFG010000157.1:0-2893 GCA_051746665.1 Bacillota bacterium | reverse complement strand
TTGTCAGAATAAACAGTCCACTACAACAAGGATAATAATCACTAGCTGTTATTTAGCAGCTAGTTTTTTTAATTTATTAGTGATTTTTTTATCCTCCTTGCCACACTGCTGTCAATCCATAGTTATATCATATTAGCAGAAGCTAAATCTCTAATACAGGAGGCTAATATGATTACTAAAAAACCTATTCCCACTAATGATCTAGAAGATACTTTGAATAGTTTGGATAAGATTTTAAATTTAAATGATGGAATAACTATGTTTTCTTTAGGCTTAAAATATAATATTATAAACTATAGAGATATCATTGGATCTACCTTTTATACTCATCTGGGGCAAGGCACTATTAAAGAAATTGACATAAAATATGGTAGGACTAAAAAACCTGAAAGAAGAATTATCGTAGCTTATGAGCATGGGAGAGAAGTTTATCAATTTAACCCGGATGAATTTAAAAATGATGGGTTTAGTAAAATTGAAATAACTGAATTTGTATTAGAAAAAATCAGAAATGGACTTTTAGATAGAAAAAAGAAAAAACTGTTGCCACAAATGAAAGAACTAAACTATAAATATAAAGGTCAAGCAGCGAAATTGGTATATAGTGGACAAAAGACATTTTTTTCATTAAACCCTGAGCACTTTCTAAGCACAGAAAAAAAGATTAATGTCTATTATTCCTATCTCTTTGATTATTACTCACAGTATGGAATTGAGAATGCTGATCCTTCAGAAATTGATATTGATAACCGACAAAAGATATTGAATTTCAAATCAGGTTATGAAAACATTGAGATTTTAGAAAAGGTTAGTGGATTAGTTAACTTCTATTTTTTAAAAGAAGATCTTAAAGATATTATCCTGCTTCCCATTCCAGCCTCTACCAGCTATAAGAATGAAAAGAGATTTAAGGACTTTTTAGAATATATAGCTGATACTACAGGTATAATCAATGGTTATGATCTAATTGAAAGTACTGCTAACAGGCCGGAAACTCATAATGGTTTTAAAAGAAATAATCACTTTTCCATAGCAGATATAAAAATTGCTGATGAAATCAAAGATAAAAATGTCATTATCTTCGATGATATAATAACTACAGGTAACCAGTTTAGACAGGTAGCTGCCAAGATAAGAAATAAGGGTGGGAGTGTATTAATGGGAATGTTTTTAGGACAAACAGTAAAGGTGGGCAAATAATGCTATACAGTAAAAAAGATTATGTCACTCTATCATTATTAGCAGCAGAATATGATGATTATGGAAGGTACAGCAAAGAAAAAATTAAGCTGCACCTTCTTATTAAAATATTCAAAAATTCTCTAGCTGAAAATATAAATATCTTTAATGTTCCAGAACATCAACTCAATGAATTAATTGAAGCTTCTTTTGATAAAAACAGCCGGTATTATAAAAATAGAGTTAATAATTCTAAAACAGTGCTATTAAATGATAGTTTAATCAATGAATTAAGAAAAAATGCCGTCAAAGAAATTAAATTAGCTAAAGAAAATAATATTGATTTTCTCTGCTATGAAGATGATCGTTACCCTAAGAGGCTAAAAGATATTGAACTAAGTCCACCAGTAATATTTTATATAGGTAATCTTCCTTCTGCTAAAGAGTTAACTAATTCCTATGCAGTAATTGGATCAAGAAAAATAGATGAAATAGGTAAAAAAATAGCACATTCATTTGGGAGGATATTAAGTGAAAATAATTACTGGAATATCAGTGGTTTAGCAGACGGAGCAGATACTTATGGACATTTAGGATCTTTAGAAACAAATGGACTAACTGGAGCGATTTTAGCTCATGGTTTAAATGAAGATATTTATCCACCCTCTAATACTAACTTAGCTAAAAAAATATTAGAAAAGGGTGGTTTTTTAATGTCAGAGTTACCACCCTCTATAAGTACAGCTTCTCACTTTTTTACCAGAAGAGATAGACTGCAGAGTGGTTTAACAAATGGAGTCTTAGTTGTTGAAACCGGTAAAAAAGGTGGAACCCTGCATACAGTCAATTATGCTTTAAAACAGGATAAGTTTGTCGGGGTCTGGCAGCCTGATAATATAGATGAAGATGAAACTAATGATTATATATTAGGGAATCTAATGTTATTAGGTTTAATAGAACCCAGTAAAAACTTTAAGATTAAATCTAAAAGCAAGTTGAAAAAAATAACATCTATTAAAAATAAAGATGATATAAAAAAGCTACTTAAAAAAAGTGATGATCAAACTCAAATGAAACTATTTTAGAAAAATAAAGGATTATTTTGAATTTTATTGAATAAATTAGTAACTAAATAAAAATATATAAGGAGTTGGTATTTTGTGAATTACAAAAAAATGTTGATATTGGTGGTAGTCTTATCTATAGTTTCTCTTATGAGCGGGGTAGCCTTTGCTGAACAATATACAGTTGGAGGTGCTTATAGATCAGCTAATTTAAATGATTATGATGAGTTTACTGGTTATTTAATAAGAGCTTCCTATGATATAGAATATGAAGAACATGACATACTACCTGAAGGTGAATATAGAGGTGGGTGGCAGTATGATAGACTTAATTCAGAAGAAACAAATGAGTATGATATAACCTTAAATGCAGCTTCAATACTTGTGGAAGGAAGATTAGGTTCAAATAATTTGAAGTTTGTTTTTTCTAATAACATAGGTATATATTGGGGTGAAGATGAAAATTTAATTAATAATACTAAAGACGATTTTTGGGGACTTGGATTTGTTCCTGGTATTGGTGTGAGTTATGACATTAGTAATTTAGAATTATTTATTAAAGCAGAGTATAGCAATATATATCTAAAAGATTATGACGATATGTCTGGTTTTGGATACAGAGCTGGTCTTGTATATAAGTTTTAATTTTA
>JBNJFG010000156.1:0-2911 GCA_051746665.1 Bacillota bacterium | reverse complement strand
CATTAAAGGATTCTGGGCTAAGTTTGCAGCCTTTGTGGCAATTGCAGTATCAATTTTTCATTTTTACACAAGTGGTTTTGGGCTTTTAATTTCTTTTGAACAAAGGTCATTTCACCTAGCATTACTTATGGTTTTAGCGTTTATTTTATATCCATTTAAAGACTCTGATAGAGATAAAGTTCCCTGGTATGATTTTTTACTGGCTGCAGCAGGAACTGTGGCGTGTCTATATATTTTCTTTAATCATCATGAACTTGCTTTTAGAGCGGGTATACCTGAACAACTGGATTTAATTATGGGTGGTATTGCTATTTTGATGGTTTTAGAAGCAACAAGACGTTCAATAGGTATTGCTTTACCTATTATTGCTTCGACTTTTCTGGTATATGCTTATTTTGGCCCCTATATGCCTGGAATTTTAGCTCACAGGGGTTTTACGTTCAAAAGAATAATATCTCATTTATATCTAACTACAGAAGGAATATTTGGAATTCCAATCGGGGTTTCTGCTAGTTTTGTCTTCATGTTTGTGTTATTCGGTGCTGTTTTAGAACAGAGTGGAATAGGTGAATATATTATAAAAGTTGTTTTTTCAGGTTTAGGACATCAAAAAGGCGGGCCGGCTAAAGCTGCCGTTGTTACAAGCGGTTTAATGGGAATGATCTCAGGTAGTTCAATAGCAAATACAGTTACAACTGGTTCATTTACAATTCCAATAATGAAAAAAATGGGGTTTAAGCCAGAAGTAGCAGGAGGGGTTGAAGTAGCGGCCTCAACAAATGGGCAATTTTTGCCACCGATTATGGGGGCAGCAGCTTTTATTATGATTGAATTTACAGGTTTGCCCTATGTAGAAATTATTAGGGCGGCTTTTATACCAGCAGTTTTAAGCTATATTGCCATTTTCGGAATTGTTCATCTCCAGGCTTCAAAGACTGGACTTGAGGGATTACCTAAAGAGGAACTGGATCCATTTTTTCCAACCTTGTTTAAAGGTATTTATTTTGTTCTGCCTATTATCGGTTTAATTTACTTATTAGTTATTAGAAGAGCTACTGCCTTAGGATCTGCATACTGGGCAATAATTTTTGCGATTATTGTAAGTCTTGGAGCAAAAATTGTTATTATGTTCTGGACCAGGAAGAGTGGTCTTAGTAGAGAGGAGATTTCACCCGAAAAATTACCTATTGATCCTACCAAGGAGAGTAAAAATGGAATTTTTTCAGGTAAAGAGTTAGTGATTAGCTTTTTCAAAGAGCTCATTCAAGCTTTTGAAAGTGGAGCAAAGAGTATGATAGGTATTGCTATGGCCTGTGCCTGTGCCGGGATTATCATTGGTGTTGTAACATTAACAGGACTTGGGCTGAGATTAACAAGTGTAATTTTAACTTTATCAGGTGGAAATCTCTTTTTAACTCTAGTTCTGACAATGTTAGCTTCACTTTTGCTTGGATTAGGTTTGCCAACAACTGCTAAATATATTATTGTTGCAACATTAACAGCTCCAGCTTTAACGAGGTTAGGTGTACCGATTATTGCTGCCCATCTCTTTATACTTTATTTTGGAGTTTTAGCTGATGATACACCTCCTGTTGGTCTGGCAGCATATGCAGCTGCAGCTGTTGCCGGTTCAGATCCTGTTAAAACCGGGTTATTAGGATTTAAGTTTGATCTGGCAGCTTTTATCCTACCGTTTATTTTTGTATATTCACCGATGATGTTAATGATAGATGTTACCTGGTATAAACTGGTCTGGTTAGTTATAACTGCTGCAATAGGTATGTATGCCTGGTCGGCAGGAATCCAGAATTATTTCTTTACCAAAACCAGATGGTGGGAAAGAATTGGTCTAATTGGATTTGCAGTTCTTTCGACTGTACCTAACATTCAGCTTGATATAATTGGGCTTGGTGGAATTCTAGCTATTTATATATCTCAAAGAAAGGCTGCTAATTTACCTTTAAGACCTTCATTTTTAGGTGGAGAGTTGGCTGAGTAATTTATGAAAAAACTTTTTCTGGTTTTATTTACTATTTTAATTCTAGGAATTTTAATTAATGCCAGTATTGATTTAATGGTTTTTTCTAGTGAGAATAGTGTGATTAAAGTTAAGCCAGTATTTATTGAACAAGTTGAAGTTGAATTAAGTTATATTCATTCAGTCGCCAAGACGCCAGTATCTGAGTATTTTATTGTTGAAGAAAATGATATAATCTTGAAAAAGACTGTATTTGAGTCATACGGTGCCGGGCTGCCTCTTGATGGCGGTGAATTTAAAAGAGAGAACGGAAAATTTGTTCGGGAGGGCCAGAATTATAGTTTTGAGCAGTTATTATTTAGAGTATCACGGACAAAGGGGCAGGAAATAATAATTAATAATGAAGTTTTTATACTTCAGGATTTGCTTAATCCAGGAGAAAAATTGATTTTAAAATCATTTACTCCTTTTAATTATTTAAGATTTAGATTGGGGTTATAATGAAATTTAATAAGAGAGTATAATCTGATTAGTTCAGAGTGAATTCAGGAAAATTGGTATAATTGATTAGAGGTAATTGAATATTTTAGAATAATAAATAATAAAGCAGAGCCGCTTTCGGCTCTGCTTTGTTATTTAATGTCTTCTTTTTCCATGGGGATTATAATTTATTTTATTTGCATATTTAGGACCAATATATGGGGTTAGAATAATAATAGACTGAAAAACTGTTGGTTTACCTGAGCCATCATCCAATGCAAGTAGTAAAATAAATTGCTGAAAAGCTCCATAAAATAAAGTTCCGATTAAAATTCCAGCCCCCCAAACAGGTATTCTTAATACTTGCCAGATTAATTCAGGCATTTTTGAACGATATCTATAAAACCAGCGATTTAATTTGTGTACTCCCCAGAAAGCAGTTCCCAATAGATA
>JBNJFG010000155.1:0-2920 GCA_051746665.1 Bacillota bacterium | reverse complement strand
TTAACGAATATTTAATATTAGGAAATAAAAGTTATTAGTAGAAAATATTTGTGACAAATTACGACTTAAATCGACAGAATATTTAGAATGAGGTGGTTGTTATTAATTTTTCTGAACTAGGTGCTGAAGCATATAATCAATTATTTAATTTAGGTCCAAACAAAATAATAGTAATCAATTTTATTATCATAATAATTTGTTTTACTGTTTATCAATGGATTAAAAATTTATCACCGGCTAAAAATATAATTAATGAATTAATTAATATCAGAAATGAATTAGATGAAAAATTAGACAAAAATTCTTTACAAAATATTTTAAAAATAGAATCAATAATTAAAGAAAATAATTATATTATAAATGATTTATTAGAAGATTATATTGTTATGATTAAAAATAATAATAATTCAAATGTAATAGATCCAGAATATTATATTAATCAAGAAATTATATCTTCTAATTATCTTAATAAAAAAATATCAGATAATATTCCAGGCATATTAACTGCAATAGGAATTTTTGGAACATTTGTTGGTTTAGTGGTTGGGTTATATTCTTTGGATATTGATAATATTCAAGAAAGTATTACGCCATTAATCAACTCGATGTATATTTCTTTTGGCTCTTCCTTAGTAGCAATATTTTTTTCTATAATCTATAATTATTGGAATAAAAAATTTAATGGCAGTATTGAAAAAGAAATTAATAGGTTAAATAATAGTTTGCGAAAACATCTGCCGGTTAGGATTGAAAGTAATTTAATTGATAACATAGTAGAGAATCAAGAAAAACAGCTGCAGGCCACTCAAGAATTCTATACTGATACTCTTATTCCTGAATTAGTTAACGGAGTAAAAGAAGCAGTAGATCAAAGTTTAAAACCTTCCATGAACAGTATTGATAATAATTTAAATAATTTTGTCGAGACTTCTAAAGAAAATCAAAAGAATATGATTGAAGGTGTAGAAAAAGTTGTTGCTGAGAATATTGCTCCACAAATTGAAGAAATGCATAATGTTATGGATAATTTGGCTAATTTATCTATTGATAAGCAGAGTGAAAGTATAGATAAGATGGTTGATAAATTTATGAAAACATTCAATGAGAGTTTTGATAATCAATTTACAGCCTTAAGAGATACTTTAGAAGACATGATTCGTTGGCAGAAAGAAAGTAAAGAAGAGATGGAGAGTTTGGTCTCTACTATAGAGCAGGGGGCAGTTAAGCAAAATGATATGCTTGATTATACAGAAAAGTTATTAAATAATGTTCATCAATATGTGGAGCAATTTGATGAATTAAATGCTAATCTGAATAATAATATAAAACAACTTAATACACTGGGAGAGAAACTTAGCGGCTTAGAAGAAAAAACTAATGATAAATTAGAAATTTTAATTGAACAGCAGGAAAAATTTGATCAGAAGAAAAATTCACATATAGATGAGATGGAAATACAATTAGATAACATAGAACAATATTGGGATAATGTACAGTCCAGCTTTACAGAATTAAATAATAATTTTAATGGGGCTGTAGAACAATTTGCAGATAGTACTCATGAGAGCTTAGAAAAGACATTTACAAGTTTTGATAAGAATTTAAGTGAAATTTCTGATAGATTAGCAGTTACAATTACTGAAGTTAATAATTCATTAGAAGAAATACCTAATTCATTTAAACAATTAAAAAATCTTTTAGATGAATTTAAAATAGATAGGGAAGAAATATTAGAGATTTTAAATAATCAAGAATCAAATTTAAGTGATAAACTTACAGATATAAATAACGCTATAAAGGAAGAAAACAATAAAGTTGAACAGTTGCTTGAAAATAATAACGAAAACTTAAAAACTGATATAAAAAAAGAAGTTGAAAATAATTTAAAAAGAAATATTGCTCCAATTAGTGAAGAATTGGAAGAAGAAAGAGAAAATCAAAAGGAAATTATTAATCAACTAAGTTATATTAAAAATAAACTAGACGAAGCAGAAAATGGGGAAAAAGATAAAGATGAAGATAAATCTAGTTTTTTCTCCAGGCTTAGGGGGGATAATTAGTGCTTAATTTTTTTCGTAAAAATAAAACAGATAATAAAGATGAAAAAACTAACTTCTGGATTTCATATGCAGATGTTTTAGCAGCTTTATTGCTGATGTTTATACTATTATTATCTGTTGTTATGTTAGATGTTAAAAATACTGAAGTTAAGGCTCTAAAAGATCAAGAAGAAGCTAAAAATTTAAAAAAACAATTAGATATAAAAGAAGAAAAAATTGAAAAGCAAAAAAAAGAGATTCAAGCAAAAACAGAAGAAATTGATAAATTATTAGGGGTTAGAGAAGAAATAATTATTGCCCTTCAGCAGAAATTTGCTGATACGGATTTAAGTTTAGAAATTGATTCTCAAACAGGAGCTATTCGCCTGCCGGGAGGAGTATTTTTTGATACAGATAGTACTGAGATAACAAATGAAGGAATTGAATTTCTAGAAAGTTTTATTCCTCAATATGTCGGGATATTATTGGGGCCTGATTTTAAAGAATATGTAGCTCAGATCATTATTGAAGGTCACACTGATGATGTGGGCAGCTATATGTATAATTTAGAATTATCACAAAATAGAGCTTTTGAAGTTGTTACTCAAATTTATGATGAAAGCTTTACTGATTTTGAATATAAAAATAGATTAAGAGATTATTTAACTGCTAATGGTCGTTCATATAGTCAGCCAATTAGAAATCAAAACGGAGAAATTAATAGAGAACGATCTCGAAGGGTAGAATTTAAATTTAGACTTAAAGATACTGAAATGATAAATGATATTAAAAATACATTGGGAGAATGATCGTATGAAATTTAATACCTTTTCTTTTCAGCCATCTAAATTAATTGCAGTGAAAAATGAAATCAAAAAAAC
>JBNJFG010000154.1:0-2928 GCA_051746665.1 Bacillota bacterium | reverse complement strand
GGTGGTGGCATCGACCTCTATAATAATGGTAAGATTACTAACCGCAGCAGAAGCTTTATCGATTTACACCATAATATCAAATTTCTTCTTGATAATTACAGTTATTTAAATAAATTATTAGAAGAAAAATCATGGTTAAAACAGGAAAAACACAACTTTCAAAGCAGTGGTTATACAATAAAAGGTAGTCCAGTAATTATTGAATTTGAAGAAAGTCTGGATTTAACTGTCTTTAAAAATTTTATTTATAAGATCTTTCAGCAAAGAAATAAGAATTTTAGACTCTGGGGAGAACCTCTAAAGATTTCCGAGAAAAAATATCATGTCTATGGTTTGGATCTCCACCTCTGGAAAGAAGTTTTTCTGGAACTTACTCCTGATTTATTTGTTTTGATTTTACCAGAAGGAGTCTGTGGCAATACAATAAATAGATTCATTACCAATATTCAAACCTTTTTAGAACCTAATTTTGATGTATATATTGGAGATGAATCTTATGATAAATTTCTTGAAAAAAGCTTTCTTGAAGGAGGCTTAAAGTCATGATCAATATTTCTTTAGAAAAAAATCCATTAATGCAGTTAAATTTATTACTCTGGATGTCTTTAAAAGGGAGAGAAAGCTGGATAAACCCTTATTTTAAAAATAAAGGATATGAAATACTTGTTATTGAACCAGAAATGACCTTACCCCCTCGTCACGTAAATGTTTTAAATCAAAATAATATTCAATTTATAGATAACCCAAAACCTGAAGTAATATTTATCAATAAAGGTAAGAAAAAGTTTCTTACAATAGAATGTAAAAATCAGTGTTTTAATCTTGATGATAAAAATACTAGATCTACAAAACAGGCTATTTCCTTTTTGGTATACAATGCAGATTTAATTTCAGAAAGTTTTGGTGTTGAAGCTAAAAATTTTTATGGACTCTTAAATTATAATTTTGTTAAAAGTGATTATCTTTCTGAATTTACTGAGACAATAATAGAAATGGGCAGAAATTTAGGCTCATTGGTTAATGAAAAAACAAACCTACCTTCAACATCATATTTTTCGGAAGAAGATAATAATCTTTTCCTCAATTTTATAGATCCAGATAATTCACTATCTGCAATGAATTTTAAAGATCAAGTCAAAGTAATGAACTTAGAAAAAGATACAATTATTACCCCACTTTATTTAATACCTCTTGATAGTTCCGGTGAAACTGATGAATATGGGGAAATAGTCTTTTATAAAAGACTAAAAAATAACTTTGCTGTTTTCCTGGGACAACTTAATTATTCAGATATTAATGAAGAAATAATTTTAGATATAGAAACAGATATTCTTGAAAATGTGATTAAAATCTGGAACAACTGGAGCAATGCTGAAACTAAGAGATTTATCCGAAATAAAGCTAGAAATTATCTTAATAAAATCATATCTACATTGGCTCAAAACATTAAAGATTTTAGTTATGAAAGTATTAATGATGGGTATAGTTTAAATATAGTAGAAAAAAGAACTATTACTGAACTTAGGAAAGAATTTTTAAAAGTAGAAATTAAAAGAGAAGATGAAGCTGTTAAAAAACATCAATTAAGTTTAAATCTTAATGAACAGTAAAATCTTCATCTTTTTCAACTTTTTAATTTTATATACTGAAAAGTATCAGGAAACTTAAATTGATTAAGAATCCTGATACTTTAATTTTTTCTTATTTAACTTTAAACTTCTTAATTAAAACTGAAAGATTCTTTGCCAGTTCAGTTAAATCCTCTGAAGCTTCAGCAATTATTTTAGTTGATTTAGACTGTTCCTGACCAGATTTTTGGAGGCGGCAGTAATTTCATTAAATAACTCTGAGGTATTATTAATATTAACTACACTTTTTTCTACTTTCAGCTCATTTTCTTTCATTTTACTTACAGTCTGATTGATTCCCTTCTGAATTGAGGCAATCAGATCGGCAATGCTTTTTGTAGAAGCTGCTGACTGCTCTGCCAGCTCCCTAATCTCATCGGCCACTACAGAAAATCCTCTTCCTGCCTCCCCGGCCCGGGCTGCTTCAATGGCTGCATTTAAAGCCAGCAGATTTGTCTGGGCGGCGATATTATCGATTAAATTAATAATCTCCCCAATCTCTTCTGAAGACTCTCCCAGTGAATTAATCAGCTCAGAGGTCTCTCTAATATTATCATTTACTGCTTTAAAACTACTTTCTGAACTTTTTAAGGAGCTGTCTCCCTTTTTAATATTTTCCATAACCTCTTTTGACTGTCCGGCCATTAAATCTGAATTTTCGCTGACCTGATCAATATTTTCTACCAGTCTTTCAAAAATAGAATAGACTTCCTCCACTTGAGCCGACTGCTCCTCTGCTCCGGAGGCAATCTGCTGAATGGAATTACCCACTTCTTCTGCTGAAGCTGTCAACTCTCATCTCACCGGCAAAGATTGTCACAATATTCCCCTGAGATAGCTCTCCGATCAAATCAACAAGCTGACTATTGTTATTAATTAATGTTTCTCCCTTATATAGCCGATCTCCTCTAAGCTCCCAGTCACCAGAAAACTTTGAGTCAATAATCTCATATCCCAATTCTAAATCCGAAACTGCTTTGACAACTGCAGCTTCGTTTGCTTCTCGTATTTCTGTTTAGTGCTTCAAAAAATCTATTATTTCTTCTTTAGAATCTGCAGTTATTATTTTTTCGCTTAAGTCTTCAATTTTACTCAACTCAGCTTTATTAATTAAATCAATGATCTCATTATCGGAGTCACCAAATTTTGCTTTTATTTGTCTGAGCATAAGCATTCTTGCTTCTTCCTGTTTTCCTTCGTCTTTTCCTTTTTTCTTACCCTGCTCTTCAACATATTTAAAAAATTTAACCATTTTGCGATCCCTCCATAATTCTATCATATTTTCACTGCTTAAAAATTT
>JBNJFG010000153.1:0-2936 GCA_051746665.1 Bacillota bacterium | reverse complement strand
TTTAGAGCACTCCCCACCAGGGTAAAAATTGATCTAAAATATAAGCAAGTCCGGTTGATAGAATAAATCCAATTACAGCAATAATTACACCATGTTTAAACATTGTTTTTAAATTAACACCATAACCTGCACTTACTGCAAGACAACCATTACCTGAAGCTATAGCAAAAGATAAATTAACAGAAACAGTCAAAAGTAATATTATGGGGACTGGATTTAATCCTTTAGATATAAAAAGCTGAATTATTACTGGTAAAAGTAAAGCTGCAGAAGCTGTGTTTGTAGAAATATTTGTAAGTAAAGCTGTTACTCCTCCAAAAATAAGAAAAGTAAAGATACCATATCCACTTGCAAAGAAGCTGAGATTATTACCTATGATTTCTGCCAGACCAGAAAATTCTAAAACCTTTGCTAAAGCTAAAGCACTTGGCCAAACTATCATTACCGTTATAGGAAAATAACCCATACTTTTTATTGATAATACATTTTCTTTTTCTTCAGTTGGTATAAAAAATAGTAAAAATGCAAGGCTAAAGAATACAAAAGCTGGATCTAAAAATGGTAATACTTTAGAATAAAGAGGTTCTAAGAAAGCTGAAGCAACTGCTAAAATAAAGACAAGAGCAGAATATATTTCCCCTTTTTTCATTTTCCCCATTTTATCTAACTCTTTTTGATATATTTCTTTAGAGCCGGGTAATTTAACATCTTCAGATTGTAAAATATGACTGATGTAAAAACCGATAAATGGAATAAGCATAAGCGTAAAAGGAAGCATTCGCAATGTCCATTCATAAAAATATATTTTTCTACCCACAGCTTCATTTAAAAATTCATAAATTAATAAATTTTGTCCACCACCTAAAGGAGTAGGAAGACTTCCAATGGATGCACCCCAGGCAATTGCCAGCAAAATATTTGTGGCTGCCTTATTATTCCATCTTTTTGCGTTTGAATCAAAACCTAAATAATGCAGTAGTGTAACAGCTACTGGTACAAATACTGCTGCAGTTACAGTATCAGCAATAATTGAGCTTAATAATGCAGAAATTAAAAACCAGGCCCATATTTGTTTGCGAGCACTATTTCCAAAAAAAGAAAGTATCTTGAGTGATAGTCTTTTTGCAATACCCCATCTCTGCCAGGCTGCGCCCATAGCACAGCTTCCGACAATCAAAAATACTATTCTATGGCTAAATACTCTTACTATTTCTCCAACTGGTGCTATAGGTATAAATGTTGTAACAAAAATTGGGACTAAAGCTGTAATTGCGACTGCAATATGACCGCTTGTCCACCAGAAAGCCATCCAAATCAATATACCTAAACCGCCGCGTGCCTGCCAGTCTAAACCAGGAATAGGCAGCAGAAATATAACAAGAAAAATTAAGGGCCCTAAAAGTATATATGAAATATTACCCATATCAACCCCGAAATTATCTACTAAAAATCTTCCTTCTTCCTGCAGTTCTTCTTCGATCTCTTGAATTTCTCTATTCATAAAATATATGCACCTCTCAAAATTATTTATTTTTTTTATCTTCATAAAGTTTTTTATCAGCTTCTATAAAAATTTCTCCTAAATCTTCAGATTGATCATTTTTAGTCGCATGCCCCATAGATATCCCAAACTTTTTATAATCTTTGCAGTTTTTACACTCATTTTTTATTCTCTTACTGATATCTAAGGAAGTTTCACTGTTAATATCTGGTAGAATAACTGCAAACTCATCTCCTCCAATTCTTGCAATAATATCTTCTTCTCTCAAATTATTTTTCATAATTTCAGCTGCTTTAATTATATAATCATCTCCATTTTTATGTCCAAAGTTATCATTTATATATTTTAAATTATCTAAATCACCTATTATTATTGATATTGGAAGTTTCCTAGATTGATTTAGCCTTTCTAATTCATTTTCAAAATATCTTCTATTATAAAGCCCTGTCAACTCATCATGAAAAGAAAGATATTTGAGTTCTCTTTCAATTTTTTCTTCTCTACTTATATCAATAACAGCTATGAGAATTTCTGAATCCTTCTTTTTAAATAATATTGTGCCAACTTTATATTTAAAAAATACTTTCTTACCCCAATTGGTAGTATATTCAAGTTTTCCTTCGATTTCATTTTCAGATGTTAAAAACTGATTATTCCAAATGTCTTTAATTTTTGGTATATCATTTAAATTAAAGTCTTTTACTGTATTCTCATCTGAAGCTCCTAATAATTTTATCATTTCTTTGTTTACTTCCAGAATATTTCCTTTTCTATCACATCTGATTAAACCAATCGGACTTTCTTCAAACAAGTTTTTATATTTCATTTTACTAACTTCAAGTTTGTTATGCGCTCTGTGGTAACTAATCAAAAGTATTAAAATAATTAAAAAAGATATTAAGAAAAAAGAACTTATTAGTATATTGTTTTTTAAAAAATTTAATTTTTCTGTCCAGTAATAGCTTGAAACTCCAAAGTTGTTTTTTCTTTCTGGTGTTGGAGAGATAAAAAATACCCATTCGGATTTATTATTTGTTTTTCTTCCATATGAAACATCTGTCATAATTTGAGGAAATTCAATTTGATCCACAACACTGATTCCATCCGGTTTTGTTAAAACAAGTTCTTCACCACTACTGCTCAATTTAAAATTGGTATGTAACTCTCCTTCATCAGTTTCATCATCTGCCCAAATCAATAAATATCCACCTGGTTTAATTATAAAATCTTTATCTAAAGCAAACTGCCAACTAGTTGGTTCATCTTTATCATCAGATAAATAATAACCAGATAAATTTACAGATTTATCACCAATGTTTTTTAATTCCAGCCAATCATTATAATCAAAATCATTATCTTGTATAGTCTCCTGATTTGATGACATTATTTCGTTTATTATTATTTCTTGAGCAAAAATTTGATAATTAATACAGAA
>JBNJFG010000152.1:0-2940 GCA_051746665.1 Bacillota bacterium | reverse complement strand
GAATATATCTTCTGCTTCTTCAAACTCCTGGCTTGCTAAAACATTAAGTAAATTAAAACCGGGTGCTATCTCTTTTTCAATAACTTTTGCATATTCTCTTGATCTGGACATAGCAAGTTCTACAGAATCCTCTACAGTAAAATCTTTTGTAGAATTAATTATAAAAAATGTAGTCACAGATAAAACTAATAAAAAAGTCAATAAAATTGAAATTAATAATTTAAACTGAATAGATTGTTTTCGCATTATAATCCCCCAAATATATTATTGATAAAAGTTACTATTAAATAAATTCGATAAATATAATTAAAACCCTTTTTAAAATTATAATTTATTTTTTTCTTTATTAATATACATTTTTTGATCTGCTTCTTTAAATATTTTCTGAAGAGATAAATCACTTTTTTCTTTAACTGAATATCCAATTGAAATTGAAAATATATCAATTTCATCATTCTTTTTTAAGTAATTACTCTGTTTTGCTATAATTCTCTGATAAATTTTTTGAGCACCCTTATTATCCGTCTCCGGAAGTATTAAAGCAAATTCATCCCCTCCAATTCTGGCCACAATATCTTCCTCTCTAGTCGAATCTGAAATCATTTTTGCAGCTGTAATAATATAATTATCACCTGCCTGGTGACCAAAATTATCATTAACATATTTTAAATTGTCTAAATCTGCAACCATAATTGTAATTGGTCGTTTGCGACTAGAATCCAATCTTTTAATTTCATTCTCAAAATATCTTCTATTATAAAGTCCAGTCATTTTATCATGGAAGGATAAATACTGAATCTCTTTTTCTTTAATTTTGTTTTCTGTTATATCAAGGGAAGAGCCAACAATTTTTTCTACTACTCCTTTATCATTAATTACAGGGACTAACTTTGTCAGCCAGATACGTTTCCCGACTGGTAAATCAAGCTTTTCTTCATAAGTTACAGTCTTTTTTGCTGCCAGACAGCGTCTATAATTTCTTTCCAGTTGTTTACCAAAATCCATTCCAAAAACTTCGATAGGAGTTTTCCCTTTAACATCCTCAGTCTTTATACCAGTAGCATTTTCATGAAAGGTATTTAAACGCTGAAATTTTAATCTTTTATTTTCCACTCTGCTTTCCACATTGATTAAAAATATTCCATTTTCTACATTGTTGAAAATAGTTTCATATTCACGAGATAATTTTTCAAGTTTTAAACTACTCTCTTTTCTTTCGGAAATATCTCTGACACTGACAATAATATTCTGAGTTTGAGTGCTACCCTTAAGATTTAACATTTTTGCCTCATAATATTTCTTTTTATTATCTAGGAATAGACTATATTCAAAAGTAACTGGCTTTTCATTAGCAAAAAGTTCTGAGATTTTATTCTGGTAAATATTAAAGACTTTTTTTGATAAAAAATTTTTAATATTTTTACCAATTGAATTATTTTTTGGATATACTAGCTTAGATTCATCACCAGTCCAGAGATCTAAAATGTCTCCTCCTTTATTTATTAAAAATAACATATCTGGAACTGTTTCAATTATTCGCTGCAGATTATCTCGATTACTTCTGAGTTCATTTTCTAAAAGATTCTGCTCAGTTATATCTTCTGCCTGACAAAAAATGTTTTCTACAACACCCTGGTTATTAAAAATTGGGGTTTTTTTGACAGCAAGCAATCTATTTTCTCCATTAGAATTTCTATACCACTCTTCTTTTTTAATTACTTTTTTATCCAGATAAATATCTATATTTTCTGTGATTATTTTTTCTGCAACTTTAGGAGCTAAAATATCATAAATATACTGGTTTTTAAACTTCTCCTCTTTTACACCTAAAAATCTTGCATAATTATGATTGACCATCTTATATGTATAAGGATCTTTATAATACCAAATTTTTTGATCTAAATTTTTTACTATGTTTTCATTAATCTTTTTTTCAATAACATTATCTGCCTTTCTTTTTTCAATTATAATCTTAATATTATTTTTTAGTTCATTTTGATTAATGGGTTTGTTTAAAAATAAATCACCACTTAAGAGCTGTTGTGAAAGATCTTTTTTGTTATCAGGTGCAGCTGTCAAAAAAATAATTGGAAGATCATAATTTCTTTTTAATTCTTTAGCTAACTGATAACCATTTAACTTTCCAGCCAAAATAATATCTATAATCAATAATTTCGGTAAGTTCTTCTGCTTTTGATCTTCTAATATTTCTAATACCATTTCTGCCTCAGAAAAATATTCTGCACCATATTCTAATTCAGTTAAGATTTCTTTTATCTTTGCTCTATCAAATTTAGAGTCCTCAACTACAAATATATCTTCCAAATATATCATCTCCTATTTAAGTTAGGCCACCTTAAAATAAATATTAGTAAATAATAATAATCAGTTTTATTAATAAATCTAAGTAAATATATCAATTTAGTATATTATAATATAACAGCAAAAATAGCCAGTTAAAAACACTGGCTATTTAGTCTCCGAGGCAGACCTGACAATCATAGATTTTATCCTTAGATTCAGATTTTTGCGTCACAACCTTTCGATTGCTTTGCTTTTCATTTCAATTATTTAAATTTTTTATTTTAATTGCTATTATTAATATTCGTTATTAACAAAGAAATACCTTTATTTAATAATAAATATTTTAGAAGATTATTATTTTTTAATTATTCTAATTAGCTTTTTCGAGAGAATTTTTAATTTTTAAAAATAAAATTCCTCTATCCTTCTATTAATGGCTGAGTAGGCACCATTAATCAAGAATAGAGGAATTGATTAGGGAAATTTATAATAATCCATTAGAAGTGGATTTATATTTTTAAGTTTATTTATTAAATTCAGCTGATAAATATAAACTACTTTCTAAATTTCAATTTAATGTCTAAAGTGCCTATTGCCGGTAAAGACCATGGCGATTCCTAATTCATTACAGGCTTC
>JBNJFG010000151.1:0-2963 GCA_051746665.1 Bacillota bacterium | reverse complement strand
TAGAGAACTTGCTGCAGCTATTGAAGGAGTAATAGAAATTCATGATATAAAACTGCGCAGTTATGGACCTAACTATATTGTTGATTTAAAAATAGTTGTGCAAGACCAGCTTTCTGTGGCGGAAGGACATAAAATTGCCTGTCAGGTAGAAAATAGGATTAGAGATGAGAATGATGATGTTAAAGATGTGCTGGTCCATGTTGATCCACTTTCTGTTCATCAGGATTAAGAAGTTAGCTGAATCAATAAAAATCTGCTTAAAAATACCGGGCAAGATAATTTTAGTCTGACTAATTTCAATATGGGAGAGAAGTTTAGTGCTAAAAATAATAATTATAATAAATGATGTAATAGAAAAAAATAAAATTAAATCTTATCTAAACCGTGCCAAAAGAAAAATCAGTAATTTTGATTTTGAGCTGGTTAAAGAGTTTGATGATAGTCGCCAGGCAGTAAATTATTTATGTCAAAATTCAGATATAGATATAATAATAGCTGAAAATAAAACTAATGCAGTTTTTTCAGGTTTAGATTTGGTAATGCTGGCGGAAAAAGAATTTTCTCAGAGCAGTATTATGCTTATCACTGAGGCAGACACAGAGATTGAATTTGATTTTGAAAATATAAATAATTTAACTGCTGTTTTGAATAAAAGAGCTAATTATACTTCTTTTCGAAATCTATTATTATTAACAATCTTAAAGCAGAAGATAAGAATAGAAAAAATAAGAAAAAAAGAAGAAAAATTAAATGATTACCGAACAATTATTGACCACACCCATGATGCTATATTTTTGCTGGCAGTAGATTGTGATCAAAATTTTTATTATAAGAGAATTAATGGAACTCATCAGCGTTTAACTGCTTTAACTAATGAAGAGATTCAGGGTAAAAGAATTGATGAAATTTTTAGTAAAGAAGTAGCAGAAGAATTAGAACAAAATTATCTTAAATGTTTAAAAAAGAAGGGAAGAATTAATTATACTGAAAAATTAAACTTTCCTGCCGGCAAAAAAATCTGGCAGACTTCATTATATCCGGTTATGAGAAATGGTAGAATAGAAGAAATTGTTGGAGCCTCTTATGATATAACCGATATGGAAGTTAAACAGCAGAGGCTGGATTATATAAAAAGGCATGATAAACTTACAGGACTTTATAATAAAGAATATTTTACCAAGTTATTTTCTGAGATAAATAAGAAAAAAGAATCTGATCTGTCCTTAGTTTTGATAAATGTTGAAAAATTTCATTTAATAAATCAAATTTTTAGTCCCCAGCAGGGAGATCAAATTTTAAAAGAAATTGGCTCTATACTTGCTCAAATCACAGATAAAAACAAAATTGCAGGTCACCTGTATGCAGATCATTTTGCAGTGATTTTGAAAAATAAGAATAAAGCAGAAATAGAAAAAACTATCAATTATATTAAAAATAAAATAGCTGAAATAAATGTTAATGAGATCTATATTGATACTGCTGTGGTATCTATGACTAAATTAAATAATAAGAAAACTGCCTGTGAGTTTTTTGATGATTGTATTTCTAAAATAAATTTACATAAATATAAAAACAGCAGTGAAAGCAGATTTTATCAATCACTGATCAATTATATAGAAAAAAATAATTATAAAGATTTAAGACAGACTGCTGAATTAATTGATATTTCAAGAAATGCTGCAGATTTTTTTGAACTGAGTAAAAAAGAAAAAAATGATTTTTTACTTCTAGCTAAACATCATGATCTAGGGAAGTTGGCAATTAATCAGAATATAGTCAAAAAGGGTGAGAATTTAAGCCGGGCTGAATGGTTGGAATATCAAAAACATATAATAATTTCAGCTAATTTTGCTGCTTCTTATCAAGACCTGGCTGGAATTAGAAATTTAATATATTATCATCATGAACATTTTGACGGCAGTGGTTGGCCGGAAGCTTTAAAAGGAGAGGAAATACCATATTTGAGCCGACTATTTGCAGTAGTTAATTTTTACAGCAACTTAAAATCAAATTTATATTTTCCTTTTTTAAAAGATAAATATTATTTTGGAGCTCTGGAGAAGCAAGAAATTGCAAAAGAAATTAATTTTTATAAAGGTACGGTCTTTGATCCACTAATTGTGGATAAATTTTTGTCTTTTTTCAACTTAGAGAATTAAGGTAATATTTTGTGTGCAAAAAGATAGTTATCCACAAGTTACTAACAAAACAGGTGTTTTATCCACAGTTGCTAACATTTAATCAACAAAAATTGTGGATTAAATCCCGGGGTTACCAACAAGTTATCCACAATTTGTGGATATCAAAAATGATTATTATTATAAATCAGCATAAAATATGATTTAATATCAATTTTAAGTTAAAGTATAATTTGTATTAAAGATAGAAAAAGATAGAGGAGGGAGAGAATGAGAAAATTTTCGCGAGTGAAATCAAGTGAAATTGGGCATACTCCTGGAACCCTGCATGGAATTGAAGAGGAAATAGATGCTCAAATTGAGTTAATTCAATTTAATGAAAACACAGTGAGGAGAAAAAAAGTAGATGATTTTTCACTGGATCTTATTGAAGAAGATTTTGTTAACTGGATCAATATTACAGGAATTCATGATGTAGAATTGGTCAAAGAAGTTGGAAAACTGATCGGACTGCATCCTCTTACCTTAGAAGATATTACAAATACTCGTCAGCGACCAAAAAAGGAAGAGTTTGATAATTATATCATTACAATTCTAGATATGTTGAGCTACAAAGGAGAGTACATACAGTCAGAACAGGTCAGTGTGATTTTAAGAGAAAACACGATTATTACTTTTCAGGAAGCCGATGGTGATGATTTTAATCCAGTTCGGACTAGAATTGAAGAAAATAAAGGGCAGATTAGAAAAAAAGACACAGATTATCTCTTTTATGCCCTACTGGATGCAATAGTAGATAATTATTTTCATATTTTAGAAAGAAAT
>JBNJFG010000150.1:0-2989 GCA_051746665.1 Bacillota bacterium | reverse complement strand
AGCAATTTTCTGCTTTCACAGAAAAATACTGACTGGATAAAAAATATTCTATTAAAAACTGCCTCAGGTTATTTTGCCTGGCGCAGTTTTTTTATTCTTTCTTCAGTTGGTGGATGGGAACTAAATAGTTTTGCCATTCCTTCACTAGAAAGTGGATTTAAAATAAACATATGGGCTGCTGCTTCATTAATTTGCATCTGCTGACCACCCTGACTGTAGCGCTGCATTTTCTCTAAAGCACTGGCCAGGCCTTCTGGATTACCAGATATTTTACCACCTGTTTCATCAGCAATATACTCTCTGGAACGAGAAATTGCCATTTTGATTAGAATTGCTGCCAGAGGTGCAAAAATAATTGCAACTAACTGCAATAGGGCTCCGGCTCCATTATTGTTGCGGCGGCCGCCAAAGATCATTCTAAATCTTCCTATTCTGGCCAGAAAAGCTAAAGCTCCAGCCATTACAGCTGCCATGGTGCTGATCAGAGTATCCCTATTTTTAACATGAGCCAGCTCGTGGGCGATTACTCCCTCTAATTCATCTTCATTTAGTAATCTAATTAAGCCATTAGTTACTGCTATTGCAGCATTCTCGGGGTTTCTACCAGTTGCAAAAGCATTTGGCTGATCTGATGGTGTCAGATAAATATCCGGCATCGGCAGCTCAGCATTTTGGCTGAGTTTACGGACTATTTTATAAATTTCAGGAGCTTTACTTTCACTTAAAGGTTTAGATTTTGTCATTTTGATTGCAATCTTATCACTGTTCCAGTAGCTGATAAAATTAATAACTAAAGCAAAAACAAAAGCCATTACCACTCCATTCTCTCCAGCAATCATTCCTCCAAAGAACATAAATATAATTATTAAACTAAACATTAATAAAAATGTTTTTGTGCGGTGCATTATTTGGCCTCCTTTATAATAGCTTTGTCTGTTTAAATTTATCTCTATACTACAATTTTATATTATAATTATAATTGATACAAATTAAAATTTGATGAGAAATATAAAGACTCAAAAAAGGATTTTATTTAGCTTTGTATAAATATTATGGTAGTAAGAAGTAATATTAAAAAAATGAAAATAGACTAAAGGGGGCTAAAATTTGGATGCGGCAACAATAACAATTTTATTTATTGTTTTATCAGCTCTCGTTGCAGTTGTCTTAAGAAAAATAAAAAAAGATAAGTGTCTTAAAGATTTTAGAGATGATATGGTTACCTTAGAGCTTTTAAATGGACAGCAGTACAGAGGTAAATTAAAATTAAAGAGTTCAGGTTTAAAATTTAATTATCCGGAATTAATTGAAGGTGAATATAATTTAAAGTTTTTAAGTTTTCTACTCTATAAAAATGAATTTCCTGATATTCAGGCAGTAGTCCGCTATCATAAAGATTTAACCGAAGAAGGAAAGAGATTAAGAAAAGAAGATTTCAGGAGAACATTTCAGCCTTCACGCTGGCGGAAGATCAGACGCTCAATTATTAATTTCTTTAAAGTAATCAAAGATGCAGTAATAGAAATAGTTAATTTGTTAACCAGTCATCTTTCTAAAACAACACCGGTTGGAGCAGCTATCAGCAGTAATAATAATCAGGTAAATAAAATGAAAAATGAAGTTTATGGTTTAGTTGAAACCTCATATGAGCCTCTGCTTGAAGATTACATTGGTGAAAGAGTGATTTTAGAATTAAAAAGTGGTGATGAATGGATTAAATATAATGGGGTTTTGAAAGACTATACTGTAGAATTTATAGAATTGATTGATGTTGACTATGCTCCAGAAGAAAAAGGGAAGATTGATGCTGATTTAATCGTTATGAGGAAATATGGGATAGTTAGGAATTTAAGCGGATAAATTGAGATAAATATTTTCAATAATAAAAATTAAGAGGAGTGATTTTAATGCCTTTCATTAAAGTACAGACCAATCAGAAAGTAGAAAGAGAAGAAGAGATATTAAAAAAATTATCAGCTCAAATGGCAGAACAACTGGGAAAACCAGAATCATATATTATGACGGCTCTGGAGGCTGATTTGAAGATGACTTTTGGCGGCAGCACAGAAAAAGCAGCCTTTATCGAAGTTAAAAGTATCGGCTTAAAACAATCAATGACTGAAGACCTATCTCAATTTATCTGCGAATTTCTAGAAAATGAGCTTGGAATTGAACAGGATAGAATCTATATAGAATTTGCAGATGCTCCAGGAGCAATGTGGGGCTGGGATGGAGGCACTTTTTAGTTAGGGGAGGAATTTACTCAAATGGCTGCACTGATTACAGGTTATTATGTAGAAAAAGATTATATAAAAAAATTAGAAAATTTAAAAGAAGAAGTTTCTAAAAAAAGTGAAGATTCTTTTAGCTGGTACCACCTCAATGTACTGGAAGAGGACGCAAAAAATTGGTTAAAAGCTGAGAGCGGTTTATCTGATATTGTAATTAAAGAACTGATCTCAGAGGAGACACGGCCTCGAGTTTTAAAAGATGAAGCTGGGATTCTGCTCAATCTGCGGGGCTTAAATTTAAATCCTGACTCAGACGAAGAAGATATGGTTTCACTGCATATGTGGGTTGAGCCTGGGAGAATTATTACTACCCGCAGTGAGCGGGTATTTACCATTGATAATATCGATCAGAGTTATCAGCGGGGAAATGGTCCGCGTACTATTGCTGACTTTTTGATCACGGTACTGGATGGAGTAATTGACCGGATAAGTGATTATATTTATGATATTGAAGAACAGATTGATGAGATGGAAGAAGAGGTTTTAACTGCAGAAAGATCAAAACTGCGTTCTCTGATTTCGGAAAAAAGAAGAGAGGCAGTTATTATCCGCCGCTATATAGTTCCTCAGCGGGAATCAATGGCCCGGCTTTATAAGGAAAAAATTGGCTGGCTGGATGAAGATGATAAAGAATATATCTACGAGTTTTCCAACCGTTCAATTCGTCAGATTGAAGAACTGGATACAATTCGTGATCG
>JBNJFG010000149.1:0-3013 GCA_051746665.1 Bacillota bacterium | reverse complement strand
AAATTCATAACCAATATCCTGATGTTGAGCAGGCATATAGTTATTTGAATTCCCTCAAGCGAGAATATAAGATGCTAAAAGTTGGCTTTTTGAACAAGCAAAAAAATGATCAAAATTCGATTGAAGAATTAAAAAATGAAATCGACCATCTTGAATCTCACTACCACGAACTTTTAAAAAGACATGATATTGCTCTAGATTATAAAGAGCCTGACTGGGACTGCGAAAAATGTCATGACACCGGCAGAATTTACCGCAACAATCAATATCTTGTCTGCAGCTGTGCTAAAAATGATTTAAGAAAACGAAAGCAGAAAAACGGTAATTTACCCCAGCACCTGCATGCTGCTACTTTTGCCAATGCCAATTTAAACTACTATGAAGCTGATTTAATAACTGATAGCGGCATGAACTACCGCGAAAATGCACAAAAAATTTACAGCTTAGCGTCTTCTTTTGTACAAAAATTCAACTCAGATGGTATCAGCCAGGGTTTGATTATTGAAGGACCAATAGGTAGTGGTAAGTCATATCTTTTAGGATCTATTGCTAATGCTTTAATTGATAGGGGTATTCATTTCCGCTATATAGTTTATTCAGATCTTTTACAGAAAATAAGAAGCAGCTATAATCAAAATAGTCCAGAAGCGGATGAAAAACAGATTTTAAGTGCAGTTCAACAAATACCAGTACTTTTAATTGATGATCTGGGAACAGAAAAGGCAACAGAATTTGCCTCTTCTACTCTTTATCAAATTATTGATCACCGTTACCGAGAAGAAAAACCTATTATTTTATCAACAAATTATTCAGTCAAAAATTTAAAAAATAGATTTCCGGTGATGGGAGAGCGTATCTTTCAGCGTCTTTTAGAAATGAATAAGTATTTAGAACTTGCAGGTAATGTAAGAGTCAAAAAAATTGAAGAAAGACAGGAGGCCTGATTATGTCAGCAGAAGTACAAAATGTAAAAAAAGATGATAGATATAATAAGAACGAATATCAACTCTTAGGCATCCTGCTGCAGTATCCTGATAAAATTGATGAGGTTGCTGATTTGCTTGAAGTTAAACATTTCCTTGACCCGCAGGCTCAAATTATTTTTGATTTATTGCTAAAACAATATCAGCAGGATAATCAGATTTCAAGAACTAAATTATTAATAGACCTTCAGAGCCAGAATGCCGTTGATGAAGCTGAACAAATTATAGAAAGATTGACCTCTGGTTTTAACACAGTTGATGAATTAAAGCCAACAATTGATTTGATTAAAAAAGATTATCAGCGCTCACTTTTACAAAGAGCATCAAATAAACTGCAGGAATTAACTCAGGCCAATGATTTAACGATTGACGACTATCAGGCTCGAGCTCAAGAAATAATTTTTCAGGCAACAAATGAAAGTAATGATTTAGAAAAACATATTTACAATATGGAAGAAGTTCTGATGGAATCTTTTTCTAACTACATGGACCGCAAACACAAAAAAGCTGATATTGGGCTGCGCAGTGGCTTTATTTCTCTTGATAATTTAATTGGAGGATTTAAAAGAGGTCACCTAACAGTTATTGCAGCTTCCACCTCTATGGGAAAAACAGCTTTTGCCATTAATATTGCTAAAAATGTTTTAAAAAGAAAGGCTAAAGTTGCTGTTATTTCACTTGAGATGGATGCAACTGAGGTTGTAGATAGAATGGTTGTTCAGGAATCACAGGTTAATGCCTGGAAATATACTCAGGGAGAAACAAATGATAATGAAGATCAGCGAGTTTCGAAAGCTTTAGATAATTTACACGAGCTGCCTTTAATGATTTCTGATGAGCGTGGACTTAATACAGCTCAAATTAGAGCTCGCTTGAGGAAATTCAAGGCCCAAATGGATGGCCTCGATTTAGCTATTGTTGATTATCTGCAGATGATTCAGCTGCCAGAAGAACATGCCCAAAATACTTCGCGAGCTGTTGGTCAGATTGTATTACAGCTTAGAAACTTAGCCTCAGAACTTGATATACCGGTTATTTTAATTTCGCAGATTTCTCGTAGTTTTACCAGCCGCCAGGATAAAAGACCTGTTTTATCTGATCTAAGAGACTCAGGTAATATTGAGGAGGTTGCTGATGGTGTTATTTTCCTTTATCGTCATGCTCACACCTCTGCTAAAGCAAGGGAAGAAGCTGAAGCTGAAGGTACAGAAAGTGACACAGATATAATTATTGCTAAACAGCGTACAGGTCAAACTGGCGCAATTAAGCTCTTTTTTGAAGAAGAGTTTATTCGCTTTGTTGATCCCGAAAATCTGTCACTGGAAGGAACGATGCCCCATGGCTAATCTTAATCTGGATAGTTTAGATTTGAAATTAGTACTCTCTTTTGCAAATGCTTACCGCCGACTTAATGAAAAGGGAGAAATCAGTGATCAGCAGTTAAAAGAGGTTATGCAGCTAGTTGAAAATTATCAAAGCTTTGCACCCAAAGAATTTAAAAATCGGCTGCATGAAATTTTCCCAGAAAGTGATTTTTAAAGCGTGCACGCACCGGGAACCACCCGATTTATGTCGATATATGTAGATATGATTGAAAATTATCTTAAAAATTCGAAAACTCCAGCCGCTAAGCTGGAGTTTTTTTGCTAAATATCATAATGTTTTGAGTCATGATCATTACCATTTTTGTTCTGATCAGATTTTCTTTTATCCTGCTGCTGATCTTCATACACCGGCTCAGAGCTGACATCATATTCAACATCTATGTGGGCTGGTCTTTCAGGAATGATGGCCCAAGCTACAATGTAAGCTAAAAGTCCTGCTCCCCAGATAAAGATTAAAATTACTGCTCCCAAGCGAACCAAAGTTGGATCAAGATCAAAGTATTCTGCTATTCCACCACAAACGCCACCAACTTTTTTATTTTTTCGGGAACGATACAGTTTTTTCATAATTATTCACCTCACTATTTAGATTAATTTTAAATAAGACTTTAAAATTCCTCGAATATCTTCTAGATTATTTTTCAA
>JBNJFG010000148.1:0-3074 GCA_051746665.1 Bacillota bacterium | reverse complement strand
GGTCTTAAATATTTTAGTAAAAATCATTCTAAAGTAGAAATGAAATCAGTTGCTTTTCCAAAATTGGGTACAAATAATGGCGGCTTAGACTGGGGATTAATTAAGGATCTAATGGAAAAATATTTATCTGATCTGGATCTTGATATTTATATATGTTTAAATGAGAAAAATGAAGCAGAGGGTACAGAAAAGAAAATGCTTGATCTTGTTAATAAAGCTGACCGTGAACATTTAATTAAAGAGGTTGGTATTAATGTAAAACAGGTGAAAATAATAGTGGATAAACAACTTGTTCAGAGGTTTTGGCAGATAAATAATTTTAATGGGATAGGAAAAAAATCTTACGAAAAGTTATTTAGATACTATTATCAATTAGCTAAAGGCCAGAAAAGAGAATTAGTTCAAATGGCTTTAGAGATGTAATTTAAAATTTTTATAATATAATGTATGTTAGGTCACCTCGTCGTGACCATAGAGACTAAGCATTGCTTAGTTTAATGTTGGAGGGTTCTTTAGCTCTCCTTTTTATTTATCATTAAAATAATTATTTTACTTTATTTCCAATTTATTCTATGATATACTTATAATAGTATAAATATTAGAAGGGGAGGAAATTTAATGCAGCAGTTTGATGTGACGGCCCATAACTATGATTTTGTTTTTAAAGACTCTTTTAATCTCTTTAAAAATGATATTGCTGATTTTTTAGAGGTGGAGTTGCCTGGAATTGCTTCTTATCTGGAAACTGAATTCGCTGAAATTGAAACAAATTTAGAATTGCTTGATTTAAATTTTATGCTGGAAGACGGATCAATACTTCACTTAGAGGAAGAAGCAGAAATTTCTGTTTCTGACTTAATTCGTTTTGCCAGTTATGATTTAAAGTTGTATAATAGATATAGAGATAGAGTTCGGACGATAATTTTATGTATTAAGGGCTATACTGATTCAACAGCAGGATTTAATTGTGGCAGTCTCGGTTATAATTCAACTGTAGTGGATATGTCTAAAAAAGATGGCAAAAAGAAACTGGAAGAATTAAAAGAAAAAATAGAAAATAAGGAAAAGATAAATTATCTTGACTTAATCTTCTTACCTTTGATGAACAGTGATCAGAAAATAGTTGAGCGGGTCAAAGAAACTATTGAGCTGGAGAAAAAACTGGAAGTAGAAAGCAATTTAAAAAATAATCTTGTTGCAATGACTTTTGTATTGAGCGATAAATTTTTAAGTGATCAGGAAATCTCAGAAATATGGAGGGATTACAAGATGGTTAGAATATTTAAGTATGCAGAGGAACAGGGAGAGAAAAAGGGAGAAAGAAAATTATTTAAGACATTGGTTAAAGGTAATTTTGAAGGCTGCGATGATAAAATAATGGAATTAATTGATCAGGCAGAAATTAGTAAAATAGAAGAGTTAAGTGAAAGAATTTCGAAGATTAAAGATTTAAAGGAATTAGAAGAAGCATTAAAACAATAAAACAGGTGGTAATTTTTATTTTGACAATTATATAATAAAGAAAATAGACTTGGATTTTTTTCTGCAGATGAAGATATGGAAGCCGATGACTTTTTAACAATGTGTAAATATAATGGAGCCTCTATATTATTTCCTTTCTTAAGATCAGCATTAGCTGATGTAACTAAATCAGCTAATATAACTCCTTTAACTTTACCGTTAATTAATGTAAAAAAATTTATAGATGACAAAAGCTAATAAAAAATTAAATAGTAATGAATACCAACTCTCATCAGAGTTCTATAATCCTGATGGGAGTTTTTTTGTGGGGCGAGTGATTTCATAAGTCTGTGGAGAAGGAATTTTATAGCAGGCGCTATAAAAATGCCAGTAACAGAAGCTGCTGTTGGTGCTAAATAAGATTTTACAAGTTTCGTTGCAATAATAGGGAATTTTAGTTTGCAACTTTCGGGAATACTACTTTGCAATTCCCGGAGGTTTTAGTATATAACAAATAAAGAGTCAAAAACTGTTGCAAATAATTTTCTTGACCAAAAAGCAAATTAATTATATGATTACATTGTAGGGACATTATCAGTACGAAAAGGAGGATGGAAAAAATGAAAACAAAACAATTCCGTATTGATGAGGAAGAATGGGAAAAATTCAAAAAAATTACACATGATTCTGGTAGTAATGCAAGTGTTGAAATAAGAAGGTTTATTAAAGAATATAATAAGCGGAACAGTCACGAAGAAATCTTTAATGAGATTTATGAGGATCATAAAGAGGTATTAGATGCTTTAGCTAAATAATTATTTTCTGGAGCTGAATTAAATGGATTGGTTAAAAGATAACACTATTTCAAATAATAATAAATTTAATTAGAATATTAGGCCACGTTTTTGTAACTATATAGACTAATTAATGCTTAGATTCTTATTGGAGGCTTTTTAGTTTAGCATATGCAGGGGGCTTAAAATACAATGGGAAATAAATATGAAATTAGAAATAAGAATGATTCTTTTAAAGAATTAATTAAAAATAGAAATGATTTAAAAGATGCAGTTGAGGAATTTGATCCTTTTTATGAATTAAGGAAAAAGATATTGTTATTAAGATTAGATGAAGGCTTATCCCAGGAGGAATTGGCTGCTAAATCCGGAATGAGGCAGTCAGTTATTTCTAGAATAGAAAATGGTGAAAGCGAACCAAGAATTGAGACAGTTAATAAAATTGCAAAAGCATTGAATAGAAAAGTAAAGATAGATTTAGTTTGATTTCTACTCCCACTGTAATAGGTGGGATTTTTTTTTTTAAGTAATCATTTCATTTTTTAGAATTTAGTGTTATAATGTTAATATGGTATAACAAATATATTCTTATTAACTTAATATAAGTTATATTAAGTTAACATATAAGGAGGTGCCATTATGAAAGTGGCAGAAGTAATAGCTAAAAACTTAAAAGAGCTGCAGGATGAATTTAACCTTAACCAGACTGAAATGGGAGAAATCATAGGTGTTACCAGACAGACTTTTGCAAAGTATTTAGATGGAGAAAGAGTAATGGACAGCGGCAAATTATATAAATTAGCCAGATATTTTGATAAA
>JBNJFG010000147.1:0-3092 GCA_051746665.1 Bacillota bacterium | reverse complement strand
GAGCAATACAGGAAAATAAATCTTTTTTTCTTAGTGGTTTCATCAAATAATCATCAATATAGGCAAAACCATCTTTCTCTTCTGGTCTACTTTGAAAATCAGAGAAAAGAATTATAATTTTTACTTCTGTCAAATTAAGCTCTGTTCTAATATATTTTGCTAGTTTAATTCCATTCATCTGCGGCATTAAAAAATCAAGAAGTATAAGTTGATAATTCATATCATTTTCTAATAAAGCTATTGCTTCTTCAGCCCCTTCAGCCAAATCTACACTTGCTCCTTTAAAAGCCAGATATTCTTCTAAAATTAATAAATTTGTTGAATTATCATCAACAACCAGTACATCTAGCTCTTGATAATCAAGCTGATAATCTGTCTCTTCTTGTCCTAATGCTTTTTGCTCACTAACTGAAAGAGAAACTGTAAAGTAAAATGAACTACCCTCACCTAAATTACTCTCAAGCCAAATTTCACCTTCCATTAATTCCACAAGTTCTTTAGAAATAGCAAGCCCTAAACCAGTACCTCCGTATTCACGAGTATTTGAAGAGTCTGCCTGAGTGAAGCTGGCAAAAATCTCTTCTTGCCTCTCTTTTGGAATGCCTATTCCAGTATCTGTAACCTCAAACATTATTTTTACCTTATTTTGCTTTTCCAATTTATTAAACAGATCAACTTGAATTGATACTTCTCCCTCTTTAGTAAATTTAATAGCATTTCCGATTATATTAATCAATATTTGTTTCAATCTACCCTGATCACCGATTAAATACTCAGGAATAATAGGGCTGATGCGACATGGCAGTTCAAGTTCCTTATTATAAGCTTTAATAGCCATCATTTCTGCTATACTCTCTACTGTATTTACCAAATTAAATTCTTTTTCTTCTAACTCAATCTTACCGGCCTCTATTTTAGAAAGATCTAGAATATCATTAATCAGAGTTAAAAGATTATCTCCTGCACTCTCAAAAAGTTGAACATATTTTTTCTGTTCTTTGTCAAGATCAGTCTCCATTAAAAGTTCAGCCATACCAATAATAGAGTTCATTGGGGTCCTAATCTCATGGCTCATTGTAGCCAAAAATTCACTTTTAGCTTTATTAGCTTCTTCTGCTTTTCTTTGTGCCTCTTTAAGCTCTGATATATCTCTACCTACAGCTTGAATCTCTACTATCTCTCCCTCATCATTTCTAATTGCATACTCTTCCCAGGCTAACCATATCCAGCCTTCAATCGTTTTAACCCTCTGCTCAATATAAACCCTGTAAGGAGAGGTTTTTAGGTCTTTCATTGCCTCTTTGGTAGCTTCAATATCATCTTTATGAACCAAAGGATTAAATTTATTTCCTATTAGTTCTTCTTTACTTTTGCCAAATTTTTTGCAATAAACATCATTGACAAAGGTAAATTTACCTTCTACATCCATTCTAATTATCAAATCCTGCTGTGATTCAATAATCCCACGATAAAGTCTTTCTTTCTCTTCAATTTCTTTTCGCATCTGTTTTTTTTCAGTGATATCCGAACCTGTTCCTCTATACCCAATTAAACGATTATTATTATCAAACATAGGAACCCCTGAGACACGTTCCCAGATAATACTACCATCGGGAAGAATAGTTCTATGCTCTAAATCTTTAAAACTAGACTGCTTCTCAAAAGACCTTTTTAATAAATTTTGAACCATTTTGGCATCTGATTCAGGCATATAATCAATTGGTGTACTGCCAACAAGCTCTTCTTTAGTTCTCTGTTTAATCTTAAAAACTCTATCAGAAAGAAAAGTATAGATGCCATCCCTGTCGATTTCCCAGATATATTCACCAGTAACAGCAGCTACATCCTCAAAACGTTGTAAACTTAAGCTTAAATTTTGTTTAACTTGCTTAGTTTCAGTAACATCACGCTGAACTCCAAAATGACCCGTGATTCGGCCTTTATCATCATAAAGACAGATATAATCACCCACAACATACATTTTGGTACCATCAAATCTTTGTTCTTTAGTTTCGATATGTAAACGACCTTTGTCAAAAAATTCTTCCCAAACTTCATAACCATGCTGTAGATCATGTTTAAATAAATCATTTGGGGTCAGGCCAATAAAGTCATCTTCTACTGCGCCATATTGATCAAGCATTGACTGGTTGATTTTGCTCATGTGCTGATTTTCAAATACATAATCTAATGTTTTTTTCTTATCTATTGAATCATCCCAAACTATAGGCTTATCTAACATCATAAAGAAAAATCCATCTAAGGATTGCTCAAAAAACATATCAAGTTGTTTTTTGTTTTTCTTGAGCTTTTTTTTCGTTTCCATAAAATCAGTTACATCAATAGCAATTCCTGTACTTCCAGTTATACTTTCCTGTTCGCCTTCAATAGAAAATGAACGCACCTGCACCCACCTTATACTTCCATCAGGTTGAGTAATACGATATGTTAGATCAAATTCACCTGTTTTCATAAACTCTGAATATTCAGCTAAGACAGCCTCTTTATCGTCTTTATAAACAGATTCTATAAAGGTATCAGGATTTTCTATTAAACTTTGTCGACTGCGCCCCCATACCTTTTCATATGCTTTATTAACATAGATTATTTCTTGATTATCGGCTGAACGTACCCAAAAAACTTCTTCTATGTTTTCCGTTATTTGCTTTAATATTAACTCTTTATCTTTTGTAATATCAATAAATATAGCTGCAAAATAATATTTTTGGGGTGAAAAAGCTTTAATTCGGTACCAACGATTTAACGACTTTAAAAATAATTCCGTCTCTTTTTGTCCTCCATTAATAGCAACCTCTCCAAAGAAATTTAACCAATCAAAGCTGTCCTTTTCCAAACCAGTGATCACTTCTGCTGAAGTCTTTCCTACTATAGATTCTTGTTTAAGCCCAGTAAGCTTTTCAAAAGCTTCATTAACATCAAGGTATAGATAGTCAGTGGGTGTTTCTTTTTGATCACATATTACTTTGTGATAAGCATAAGCAGCAGGTAGCTGATTTAAAATATTTTTTCGGAAATTTTCTTCCATAATAATATCACTCATTTCTAAATAAGATTATTTCAACTTGAAAATC
>JBNJFG010000146.1:0-3094 GCA_051746665.1 Bacillota bacterium | reverse complement strand
CAGGATTTTCAGGTAGTAGTTGATTATGCCCACACTCCTGATGGAATGAAAAATGTTTTGGAAACAGCAGCTGCTATGAAAAAAAATAGATTAATTGTTTTATTTGGCTGTGGTGGAGATAGAGATCGCAGCAAAAGATCTGAAATGGCCGGACTAGCTGAAAAATATGCTGATTATACAATTATTAGTAATGATAATCCCCGCAGTGAAGACCCAGAAATAATTTTTTCCGAAATCAAAAAGGGTTTTAGTGAAGATTTTAGTGAGTATGAAATTATTCCTGATAGAAAAAAAGCAATCAAGAAAGCGATTATGATGGCTGAAAAAGATGATCTGGTTATGCTGCTGGGAAGAGGACATGAAAAATATCAGGTGATAAAAGATAAAAAAATTGAACTTGACGATCGTAAAGTTGCTTATCAGGCAGCAGAAAAGATGAAAGGAAATTAAATGCAGAATTTAAGTTTAAAAAAAATAATTGATTTTTCGAGTGCTCAGCTGCTGCGGGGAAGTAGTGATAGAGAAATTACTGAAATTGTAATTGACAGCAGAGAAGTAAAAAAAGATTACTTGTTTATTGCAATTATTGGAGAAAATCAGGATGGACATCAGTTTCTTGAGCAGGCTGCAGAAAATGGAGCAGCTGCAGTGATAGTTGATAGAGTAATTAAAGGTGATTTTATTAAAAATAACGGGCTGACAGTTTTAAAAGTGGATGATACTACCAGGGCTTTACAGGATATTGCTCATAATTATCGAAAAACTTTTAAGAAGCTAAAAGTAATTGCTGTTACTGGAAGTGCCGGTAAGACAACCACTAAAGATTTAATCTACTCACTTTTATCAGAGAAATACAGCTGTTTAAAAACCAGAGGAAATTTTAATAATCATATTGGTCTGCCGCTGACTCTTCTGCAGTTAACAGGAAAAGAAGACTTTGCTGTAGTGGAGATGGGAATGAGTGCCTTAGGCGAAATTGACCTGCTGGCAAAAATTGCAGAACCTGATGTAGGTGTTATAACAAATGTTGCTGCTGCTCATTTAAAACAGCTGGGAAGTATGGAAAATATAGCTCAAGCTAAAAAAGAACTTATTGATAATTTAACTAAAAATGATACTGCGGTTTTAAATTATGACAACATATATACCAGAAAAATGATAGACAATACTGAGGCTGAAGTGCTTTCTTTTGGTTTTGAAAAAGGAGCAGATGCTGAGGTAATAAATTATAATTTTGATCAAAAAAAGGAAAGATTAAATTTTAAATTAAGCTATCAGGGTCAGGAATATAATTTTGATTTTAATAAAGCCGGTAAACATAATATTTATAATGCTTTAGTTGCGGTAATAATTGCACTTAAATATGGACTTAACTGCTCAGAAATACAGCAGGGGCTGTTATCTGCAGAATTTTCTTCTCTGAGAATGGACTTTATTAAATTAAATAATGGAGCAAGAATAATAAATGACAGCTATAATGCCAACCCTCTCGCTGTTAAAGCTGCGCTCGATGTATTGGCAGAAACAAAGGGAGCTAGAAAAATTGCCGTTTTAGCATCTATGCTGGAATTAGGAGAGCAGAGCCTGATTAAACACAGAGAAGTGGGGAGCTATGCTGCAGCAAAGAATTTAGATTTTTTAATAACTATCGGCAGGGAAGCAGCAGAAATTGCAGCTGGAGCTGAAAGCAAAATGAATTCGGAGAAAATCCTTATTTTGGATAATAATGAGGAGTGTATTGAATTTTTAACTTCTGAAATCAAGGAAAAAGATTTAATTTTGATCAAGGGCTCACGTGCTAATAAATTAGAAGAAATAGCAGCTGAACTAGAAAATAAGGAGTTTTAAAATGCTTTATATTGCAGCTTATGTATTACCATTATTAATAATTATTTTTAGTGGTAATTTATTTATAGATTATATAAAAAGACTAAATTTTGGTCAGCAGGTGCGTGATTATGGTCCGGAAAGTCACCTGAAAAAGGCGGGTATACCGACAATGGGTGGGCTTTTGATTATTTCTGTATTTTTATTATTATCTCTTTTTATGCTGCCCCTAAATATTGAAATCATAACAATTTTACTGACAACTTTTATTATGGCTTTAACTGGTTTTTTAGATGATTTTTTAAAAATTAAATTTGAGCGCTCTTTGGGATTAAAAGCCTGGCAGAAAGTACTGCTGCAGACAGCGGCAGCAGCTTTAACAGCGGTTACTGCTGTTTTTATAATTAATCAGCAGAGCCTGATAATTCCTTTTTGGGGGAGTTTTAAAATTAATTTTTTCTTTAAATTTATTCTAGCTTTTATTGTAGTTATTGGGAGCTCCAATGCTGTTAACTTAACTGATGGGCTTGATGGTCTGGCAGCAGGAGTTACCTCGGTAGTTACTCTGGCTTTTGCAGTTTTATTTTATTTTTTGAAATTACCGGAATACAGTCTGATAATGCTGATTATGGCTGGGAGCAGCACTGCATTTCTCTGGTTTAATTCCAACCCTGCTTCAGTATTTATGGGAGATGTCGGTTCACTGGCAATTGGAGGTTTTTTAGGTTCAGCCGCAGTTTTAACAGCTTCAGAAATTTATTTATTAATAATCGGTGGTATTTATGTTGTAGAGACTCTTTCTGTAATGATTCAAGTCCCTTATTTTAAAATAACAGGAGGAAAAAGGGTCTTTAAAATGACCCCGATTCATCATCATTTTGAATTGTCCGGTCTGGCTGAAAATAAAATTGTTTTTAGATTTGTAATTATTACTATTTTATTGTCACTATTTGCTTTAACTTCGTTGTTTTAATTAGAATTTAATTTAAAGGAGTTAGATTTTATTGAATTTAGATTATCAAAAAATTGCAGTACTGGGCTTTAGCCCCCGTACTGGTTTAGAAGTAATAAAATATTTATCAGGATTTAATGTAGAAATAATTGTTTCTGATTCAAAAGATAGAAAAGAATTAGAAGATTTAATTGCAGAGGTCGATAATAAAAATATTGTATATGAACTGGGTGTTAATGGGGATAAAATTTTAGAAAGTGAGTTAATTATATTAAGTCCTGGAGTTCCTTATGATTTAGAAATATTAAAGAGGGC
>JBNJFG010000145.1:0-3372 GCA_051746665.1 Bacillota bacterium | reverse complement strand
GAAGAAACTTCCATCACCCCATATTTGATTCCCCTCTCTTTCATCCTGGCAAAATATCTATATAAATCTAAAGATTCAGGGGTAGTTCTGCTGGAGTCAACTTCTTTTCCACCAATTATATTTTTGATAGTACCAAATAAGGCAGCCCTACCAGCATATTCTTTTAAAATATTATATAAAAGATAAGCTGTAGTAGTTTTACCATTTGTTCCAGTAATTCCTACTAAGTTGATATCCTTAAGTGGATCATTATAAAAATTCTTAGCAATCTCTGCCATAACTCTGCGGCTGTTTTTTACTTTAATATATGCTGTTTCAGGCAGATATTCTGCAATTTCATTTTCTATAATCACAGCTGAGGCTCCATTTTTTACTGCCTGAGTTATATATTGATGACCATCTGTTTCAAAACCTTTAATAGCGATAAATAAATTATTTTCTTTAATTTCTCTAGAGTCATATCCAATTTCAACTATATCTTTTTCTAAATCTCCTCTAATAACCTCAAAATCTATATTATTTAATAATTTTTTTAATTTCATCTGAAAATTACCTCCATCAATACACAATAAAGTCCTATAATACTAGCGGAGTTTTAAATTGATTGTTTTAGAAATTTTAATTCTACTGCCGGGATATACTGATTGACCAATAACTCTGCCAGAACCATCAAAGCTAACTTTAAGCCCTTTTTGGCTCGCAAGTTTTTGAGCTTGATCAGCTTCCATACCCCTAAAGTCAGGTGCTGGAATCAGAATATCTTCTTTATTTTTTTGATCACCAAATAACCAGACTGTAGAATTATAATTAGTTACTGTTTTTGCAGCAGGAAGCTGAGCTTTTACTAGCTCACCGTCTCCAATAAGTTTAACATTAAATCCCTGCTCTCTCAAATCACTTTCTGCCTCCAGAAAACTTTTCCCAACTAGATCTGGAACTTCTATTTCTTTATCAGTAATTTCATAATTAAAATCATTTTTGTGTTCTGGTTTAACATTTAAATAGTTTAGAATATTTTCTGTTAAATTTTTAAATACAGGTGCAGCAGTCTGGCTTCCATAATAGGTTTCTCCCTCAATATCATAGAGAATAGTTAAAACTACCAGATCTCTGCCTTCTGCCGGTACAATTCCAATAAAGGATGAATCATAGATGTCTTCATTGTAATGTTTAGCAGTACCTGTTTTACCGCCGATCTCATAGCCTTCTATTGCTGCCTGGGTTCCGGTTCCACTTTCTACGACCTGTTTTAATAATTCTTTTGTTTTGTCAGCAGTATTTTTAGATACTACCTGCCTTAAAACCTGAGGTTCATTTTTTATATTTTTAGAATCATCTCCGGTATCAACTTCTTTTACCAGTCTGGGCCTCATTAATTTCCCCTCATTAGCTATTGAAGAAATTGCAGTAGCTAATTGAATTGGAGTTACAGATATCCCGTGACCAAAAGAAAAAGTTGCCAGTTCGACAGGTCCAATTCTATTATATGCAGGTATTATACCCTCAGCTTCTGCCGGTAAGCGAATCCCTGTTTTCTCACCAAAACCAAAGGCTTTGATATATGAATAAAAGGTTTTTTTATCCATTTTTAATCCAACTTCCACAAAACCTGGGTTACAGGAGTTTTTGACAACTTCAGCAAAACTCTGTTTACCATGTCCGGTATTACTCCAGCAGTTTATCTCTTCATTTTCAACATAGATATGACCGGGATCAGTTAAAACATCATTTTCAGTAATTACTCCCTCTTCTAAAGCGGCTGCTGCTGTTATAATTTTAAAGGTAGAACCCGGTTCAAAAACATCATTGATCGCTCTATTTCTCCAGTTTTTTTCTGGAGATTTTCCAAATTGATTAGGATTATAGCTGGGTGTATTAGCCATTGCCAGCAGATCTCCATTGGTAGCATCCATAACAATTATAGAGCCACCTGAAAACTCAAAAACATCTTCCGCATTTTCAAGTTCTTTTTCAGCCATATATTGGATTACTTCATCAATCGTCAAGTGAACATTATATCCATCTCTGCCGGGAACAGCTTCTCTGATTCCATTGGGAATTGTCCTACCTTCAGCATCTCTTTCAATAATCATTTTCCCGGCTTTACCGCTTAAATGATTATTATATGAAAGTTCAAGTCCATTAAGGCCATTATTATCAACTCCAGTAAAACCAATAATATGGGAGGCCAAATTTCCTTCTGGATAATACCTTTTGCTCTCTTCAGTAAAGGTAATTCCCTTTAAATTTTTAGCTTCTATTTTCTGATATAATTCCTCACTTATTTTTCGCTGTAGAAATATTGCTGCTGCCTCTGAAGTAATTCGCCGATAAATAGTATTATAATCACTATCCAATAATTCAGCCAGTTCTGAAGCAGTTTTTTCTGGTTTAATAATATTATCCGGCAGAGCAACCACAGTCTTAGCCGGTAAGCTGACTGCAAGTTTCCTGCCGGTATTATCATAAATTATTCCTCTTTCAGAATTTACTATAAATTCTTTTACTCTCTGATTTAAAGCTTTGTGTTCATATTCAGCACTATTTATAACCTGTATCCAAACAAGTCTTAAGGCCAGAATAATGAATAAAATAAATATAATTGCAAAATAGAAGATTATTCTATTTTTAACACTCTCTTTAAATTGCTGCAAATTTAATCCTCCTATTCAAGTGACTCAGCCTGAACAGTAGTAACTTCTTTTATTATTTTATCATATATTTGCGCTAAGAAAAACTTTTCTTTTGGAATATCAGCCATAAATTTTTCTTCCCGTCTAAATTGATTATTATAAACTAAAGTTTCCTTCTTCTCAGCTTCTACCATATTTAATTTTGATTTTGCAATTTTTTCCACTTCTGCCAAAGAAGTTTTTGTAGCTAAATCAACCTCTAATCTTTCATTTTTAGCTTTAACACTTTCTAATCTCTCTTCCAGGTTTAATAACCTTGTACTCTGCTTATTGATATTTAAAATTTGAGAAACATATAACAAAATAGAAATGCTAATAAAAACTAACATAAATATATATATAATTGTATAAGCCTGTTTTTTAATATTAGTAAAATTGTAAGTTGATTCATTTAGATAACTGCTGCCTGAATCTAAATCAATGTAATTTTGTCCATTATACATTTTACTACCCCCTTATATCCTTAAATCAAATCTTCTCAGCTGCTCTCAGTTTGGCACTTCTTGACCGAGGATTATTTTCTTTTTCTTTTTTAGAAGCCTGAACAGGACTTCTAGTTATAACTTTGACTTCTGATTTTTCATCACAAACACAGATCGGAAAATCCGGTGGACAGCTGCAGTCATTTGCCAGCTCTCTAAATTTATGCTTTACTATTCGATCTTCCAGTGAATGAAAA
>JBNJFG010000144.1:0-3392 GCA_051746665.1 Bacillota bacterium | reverse complement strand
ACAATGTATTCATCACAGTTTTCGCCCCGGACAATGCAGGATTTTCTAAAAAACAAGGTAACCTTAAAAGTTTTAGGAGTTTTTATAGCAGGTTTTATTTATTCAATGTTAACTTTACTTTTTATTGATGACAGCCTGCAGGGAGCAGGTGAAGCCACCATTTTTTCTGCAATGATTGGTGTTATTGTAGCAATTATCTGCTTGGGATTTTTTGTTTATTTTATCCATCATGCAGCTAATTCTGTACAGGTTAATCTTTTAATTGAAAGTCTTAAAGAAGATGTAATTGAGATAGTTGATAAATTTGAGGAGAGGAATAACAGTAATGATCAGATTCGTAATGAGCCTCCTGATAATCTCAAACAAATGCTTGATCGGGAATTTTGCGAACTTCATCCTGTAGAGAGTGGTTATATTCAAGTTATTTATGATCTAAAATTAACCCAAATGGCGGATGAATATGACATAATTATTCGGGCTGAAAAAATGATAGGAGATTATGTAACTGAAAATACAGTTGTTTTCAAATTCTGGCAGCTAGATGAAGAAAGCGAAAGGTTTGAGGAAGAAAAGCTGGAGGAAATAAAAAAGAAGATACGCGAAAATCTGGTAATCAGTAATGAAAGAAGCAAAAATGATGATATAGAATTCGGTCTATTAAAATTAACTGAAGTGGCTTTAAGAGCAATTTCTGCTGGAATCAATGATCCCAATACGGCGATTTTTTGTATAAACCAGCTGGGCTGGGTTTTATCTCGGATTGCTGTAGCTAACTTAGAAAACACTTATTATTATAATGATAAAGATGAGCTCTGCTTTATTTTAGAAGATATATCCTTCTGGGATTTACTTTATAAAACATTTTATCAGCTCAGTCATTATGGCAAACAGGATGTATCAGTTGCTGGTTCAATAATAGATGCCCTGGTAATTATTGCTGAAGGAAGCCCAAAAGACATTAAAGAAGAGGTCTGGAAATTCAGCCATTATATTTTGAGTAGTTTTGATAAAAGTGTGCTGGAGCAGGAAGATAAGAAGTTTTTAAATCACAAAATTTATCGTCTGGCAAAAGAGACAGGTCATAAAGAAGAAAAGGAAAAATATTTTCAGGTTGAGAATTTTAAAATTAATTAGTAAACAAATAACTTTTAATATATTTAAAAAATGTTATAATTAGGTTTAAATACTAAAATAATATAATAAAGAGGTGGTCTTATGGCCGAAAAAACTTACTATAGACAGCAGGCAAAAGATGTACTGGATGAACTTGGGACATCTAAAAAAGGTTTAAGCCAGTCTGAAGCTAAAAAAAGGCTTGAAAAAGATGGTAAAAATGTTCTTCAGGCTACAGCAAAAAAATCTTTAGCTAAAATTTTCCTGCTGCAGTTTAAAGATGTACTTGTAATTCTGCTTTTAGTAGCGGCAGCGATGTCTTTTGCAATTGGAAGTTACCGTGATGGTACAATTATGATGATTATTGCAGTTCTTAACTCTGTAATTGGTTTTAGACAGGAATATAAAGCCGAAAAGATTATGGATTCTTTAAATAAATTAGTTAAGTCTCCTTCTAAAGTAATTAGAGATGATCAAATTGGAGAAATTCCACAGGAAGAATTGGTTGTTGGTGATATTATTAGTCTGGAAGAAGGCGATAAAATTCCAGCTGATTTAAGAATTGTTGAGTCATTTAATTTAAGAACTAATGATGTTTCGCTAACTGGGGAATCAATGCCTCAGGAAAAGCAGTCCAATCAAATAAAAGAAGAAATGACTCTTGCTGATCGTGATAATATGGCCTATCTGGGGACAACAGTTGCCTCTGGTTCAGCTAAAGGGGTTGTTGTTAGAACAGGGATGGATACTGAACTGGGTAAGATTGCTTCTATGACCCAGGAAGAAGACAAGTCAGATTCTCCCCTGCAGTCTGAGCTGAAATCTGTGGCCAATAAAATTGCTGTTTTTGCAGTGGTTATTGCTCTGGCCTTATTTGGAGTCAGCATCTATCAGGGCTATGGACTTGATTTTGCTTTAATTTATGCGCTGGGGATAGCAGTAGCTGTTGTACCTCAGGCCTTACCAATGCAGGTTACAGTTGCTCTTTCGCAGGGGGTTGACCGCCTGGCAGGTAAAAATGCAGTAGTTAAAAAATTATCTTCTGCAGAAACTTTAGGTTCAACTAATGTTGTCTGTACAGATAAAACCGGTACTTTAACTAAAAATGAAATGACAGTTAAAAAGGTATATTTTGATGGTAAAGAATATGAGGTAACAGGACTCGGATATGAACCGGAAGGTGAACTTATTGGAGAAGATGGAGAAGCGCTGACTGAAGCAGAAATTGAAGAAATGGAAATTATATTTGATTCTGCTACAATGGCTTCTAATGCAGAAATACATGAGCCAGATGAAGAGCATCCTGGCTGGTATGCAATAGGTGATCCGACTGAAGCAGCTCTAATTACACTTTCTACAAAATTGGGAACCCGTTCCCCTAAAGAGGATGATGAAAATCCGGAGTTACACGAATTTGGTTTTGATTCTGACCGTAAAAGAATGAGTTCAATTAGAGAATTTGAGGATGGAAATTATCTTAAGATGAAGGGCGCTTTAGGTAGTGTGCTTTCTGTTTCCAAGCATATTTTAAAAGATGGAGAAGTTGTAGAAATTAATGATGAAGACAAAGAAAGATTAAATAAATTAAATGAAAAATATTCTAAAAATGCATTGCGTGTTCTAGCAATTGCTTACCGTAAGCTGGAAGATGATGAGACTGATTATGTTTTAGAGGAAATTGAAAAAGATGTAATTTTCTTAGGTCTGGTGGCCATGATTGATCCTCCTAAAGAAGGAGTTAAGGAATCTATTCAGGAAGCTCATGAGGCCCATATTGATACCTATATGATGACAGGTGATCATGCAATTACAGCTCAGGCTGTTGGAAAAGAGATTAGTCTTTCAATCGATGATGACGATGTACCTGTATTTACCAGTGAAGATTTAGAAGCAATGAGTGAATCCGAACTGCGGCAGACTATGGAAGCAAATAAATCACTTATTTTCTCTCGAGTTTCACCAGAAAACAAACTAAGAATTGTTAAAAACTTAAAAGAACAGCAGAAAATTGTGGCAGTAACCGGTGATGGTGTAAATGATGCACCTGCTCTTAAGAGTGCTCATATTGGAGTAGCAATGGGGCAGATGGGTACAGACGTTTCTAAAGAAGCATCAGAACTGATACTACTTGACGACAGTTTCCCGACTCTAGTTTATGCTATTAAAGAAGGTAGAAATATTTATAATAACCTTAAGAAAACAGTAATAGCATCTCTGACTACCAACGGTGCAGAATTAACAATTGTGCTTTTAGGTCTTCTGGCGGCAGCGATACTTGG
>JBNJFG010000143.1:0-3425 GCA_051746665.1 Bacillota bacterium | reverse complement strand
ATACCTTTTCCAGCCTCTCTGGACTGATTTAAAAGGAAAATATATTCTTTTATTATTGTGATATAGTTTACCATTTAAAAATTAAGCTGTCAATAGAGAGAAAGGTATTTTATTAAATAAAGCAAATCAGATTAACTATTATTTAATTTAATAGTTTTTTGTTTAATTAAATTTAAAATTGACTTTTCTTTTTTAAATTATAAATATTCTAAATAAAAACTAAGTTTATCACTTTTTGATTTTAAAAACTTTTATCCTGATATTCTGTGTGTAAAAGGTGATGTGCTAATTTACTACCTGGATGTCCCAGGTAATTATCATAAAGCTTTTTAATATAAGGATTTTCATGTGATTTTCTTATTTTTTTATTTTTATCAATTTCATAAATAGCTTCCATTCTATTTTTTAAGACCTCTTTATCTACAGCTAGTGGTTGACCTCCTCCTCCAAGGCAGCCGCCCGGACAGGCCATAAATTCTATAAAATGAAATTCCTCTCCTTTTTTAATCATTTCAAAAACTTTCCTGGCATTAGAGAGTCCATGAGCAACGGCAGCTTTAACTTCTAACCCTTCGATATTAACAGTAATTTTTTTAATTTCATCAAAACCTCTTACACTATTAATATCAATCTCCTCTAATTCTTTGCCCGTTATTTCTTCATAGGCAGTTCTTAATGCAGCTTCCATAACACCACCTGTTGATCCAAATATAGCTCCTGCACCAGTAGATTCACCCATTAGTTGATCAAATTTACTGTCCTCAAGATTTTCAAACTTAAATCCAGCTTCCTTGATCATTTGAGCAAGTTCTCTTGTTGTTAAAACATAATCAACATCTCCAGCCATTTCTTCTCTTTGAGCTTCAAATTTTTTGGCGGTGCAGGGCATAATAGAAACCACTATAAGATCTTTCTCTTCAACTTCAGTATTATCCAAATAATATGAATGAGCCAATGCTCCAAACATCTGCTGTGGTGATTTACAGGAAGATAGATTATCCAAATATTCTGGATAATACTCTTCAATAAAATTTATCCAGCCTGGACTGCAGGAGGTAAACAGAGGTAATTTCCCTCCCTGATTAATTCTTTCTATAAGCTCATTTGCCTCTTCTAAAATAGTTAAATCAGCAGTAAAATTAGTATCAAAGACCTTATCAAAACCAAGTTTTTTTAATGCTGTTACCATTTGCTCTGTACAAATTTCACCAGATTTTCCACTGAAAGCTTCTGAAAGTGCAACCCTAACCGCTGGTGCAGTCTGAACTACAACATGTTTTTCAGGATCATCTAAAGCCTGCCAAACTTCATCAATATATTCTATTTCTCTAAGAGCACCGGTTGGACAGACTAAAGTGCACTGCCCACATAAAACACAGGGACTATCAGCCAAATTTTCATAAAAAGATGGCTTAATTACTGTTTCAAATCCTCTTCCGAAAACTTGAACTGCCTCAACTGATTGAATTTCACTACAAACACTTTCACAGCGCCTGCACAAGATGCATTTTTCTGGATCCCGAAAAATTGATGGTGTAGATTGATCAATTTGATAACTGCTTTTTTTACCATCAAACCTTACTTCTCTAACACCAAATTCTTCAGCAATCTCTCTTAACTCACAACTTTCATTACTAATACAACTTGGACATTCAATATTATGATTTGAAAGTAGAAACTCTAAATTCATTTTTCTGTTCCTTCTAACTCTACTGCTGTTAGTCTTAACTTTTAAACCCTCAGATACTGGAGTTATACAAGAAGCAGCAAGTTTATCTGTATTTTCAATTTCTACCAAACATATTCTGCAGGCTCCAATCAGATTTTTCTCTTCTAAATAGCATAGTGTTGGGATATTTTTATTTAACATTCTTGCTGCATCTAAGACAGATATTCCTGCTTCAACTTCCATATTTTCTCCATCTATTTCTATATTCACTATTTTTTTTCCCATTTTATATCACTTCCTCTTTTTCTTTAACATCACAGCGTAAACAGCGAGCTGCTTCCTCAACTGCCTGATCTAAAGAATATCCTTTTTCAACCTCTTTAAATCCCCTTTTCCTTTCAGATAATAAGATTGTAGGCATCTTAACTCGAGATTTTTGTTCTTCTAAAATAGGACCGGAAATATTTCTTTCTAATTCTTCTTTATTAACTACTACCCCATCACCGCCCAGATATTTATCAATTTCTGAGGCTGCCTTTTTACCGTGCTGAATTGATTCAACTACTGTGGAAGGACCACTTACACAATCTCCACCTGCAAAAATCCAATCAATATTTGTAGAAAAGTCTTCTTCGGTTCTAATTAAGTTATTATTTGTTAATTCAATTTCGAATTTACCACTATTAAAACATTCTTCTACTTCCTGACCGACTGCTGAAATCAAAATATCTGTATCAATAGTTAATTTTGAATCTTTAATTTCAACTGGTTTTCTTCTACCACTCTTATCAAATTTTCCACCTTTAACTTTTAAACACTCTAATTTTTTAATCCTACCATTTTCAGAATGGATTTTATGTGGATTCAACTGTGGATAAATATCTACTTTCTCATATTCTGCTTCTTTTATTTCGTCTTTGTGTGCCGGCATATCTTTTTTGCTCCTGCGATAAATAATATTTACCTTTTCAGCACCAAGTCTCATCATGTTCCTGGCAGTGTCAATTGCCGCGTTTCCTCCTCCAATTACAGAGACCTTTTTATCTTTAAAATCAAATTCATGTCCCTGATTTAGTTCTTTTAAAAAATCTAAAGCAGAGTAATAACCTTCAACACCTTCACTGCCGTCAATATTTAACTTCCTGTCTTTTTGAGCTCCGACAGCCATATATACAGCCCAAAATCCTTCTTCTCTTAAATCCTCAACTAATATATCTTCTCCGACTTTAGTATTAACAACAATCTCTACTCCCATTGCTGTTAAAACACCAATTTCTTCGTTTAAAAGGTCTTTTGGCAAACGATATTCTGGAATACCTAAAGCAAGCATTCCACCAACCTCTGTTTCGGCTTCAAATATTGTAACCTGATAACCTTTTTTGCGCAGATAAAAAGCTGCTGTTAAACCTGAAGGACCAGAACCAATTATCGCAATTTTTTTATCTTTCTCTGCTTCGATCTCTGGAACAGGAAAACCACCTTCATCTTTTAATAAATAATCACTGGCAAATCTTTTTAATTCTCTTATTGCTAGAGGTTCATCTATTCCATCCCGGTTACAGGCATTTTCACAGAGATTATAACAAACCCGGCCACAAACTAAAACTAAGGGATTTTCAGCCTGAATAATTTGATATGCTCGTTTATAATCACCCTGTCTGATAGCATCTATATATAGAGGTACATCAACATTTGCTGGACAGGCATTCTGACAGGGGGAAGTAAATAATGAAGCACAAACTGAAGAATCACAGTG
>JBNJFG010000142.1:0-3465 GCA_051746665.1 Bacillota bacterium | reverse complement strand
TATGGGAGAAGGCAGGGTTGAAGCAGCTCGCGAAGGTGCCTCCGAAGTTGGAATGGCTATTGTTGCTTCTACAGTTACTACAGTAGTTGTATTTTTACCCATAGTTTTTGTAGAAGGAATGGCGGGGCAGTTATTTAAAGACTTAGCTCTAACAGTAGCTTTTTCCCTAATTGCCTCTTTATTTGTTGCGTTAACTTTAATTCCAATGCTGGCTTCTAAGATTTTAAAAGTTAAGCAGAAGGAATTAGATAGAAATAAAAAGGAAGGTAGAATTAAAAGAATCTACAGAGCTTCGCTTAGCAGGGCACTTAAGCACCGCTGGGTATTTGTTGTTTTATTAATTGTTTTGCTTGCCGGCAGTTTTGCTCTGGCACCTCAATTAGGTTTTGAATTCATGCCCAGCACAGATCAGGGAGCTTTTGCAGTCAATTATGAACTTCCAGTTGGAACTGCTTTATCACGCTCAAATGAAGCTTCAGCTGAAATTGAATCTGTACTAATGGATATAGAAGAAGTGGAAACAGTTATTGCAACTGTTGGTTCTGGTGGGCAGATGTCTTCAGATGCAGGTAGTAATATTGGTAATCTTAATGTGCAGCTTGTTGATCTTGCTGAAAGAGATAGGTCAACAGCTGAGATAATGGAAGAAGTTAGAGCAAGAATTAAGATACCTGATTTAGATCTCTCTGTGGAAGAACAACAGGGAGGTCCTGGTGGCGGTGGTGCCCCGGTTAATATAAAATTGAGGGGAAATGATTTAGATGTTTTAGAAGAAGAAACTGCAAAAGCAGTTGCTAAAATTGAAGATATAGAAGGCTTAAGAGAAATTGAAGATAGTTTTTCTGAGGGTCAGCCTGAATATCAAATTAAAGTCAACCGCTCAATCGCCAGCCGTTTTGGTTTAAATGTAAGTCAAATTGCTAATACGGTTAGAACTGCCATCAGTGGAAGCACTGTCACAAGATATGAAGTTGCAGGTGATGAATATAATATCAGAGTACGTTTAGAGGAAGATCAAATAAAACAGCTTTCTCAGGTGCCTGAAATTGACATTCAAACACCATCTGGTCAGATGATACCCCTGAGTCGGTTAGCAAGTTTGGAAATTACTGAAGGTCCGGTAGAAATACTCCGTACAGGGCAAGAGCGTTATTCTGAAATAACTGCTGATACTTATGGAGTTGATCTTGGTACTGTTATGGGGAAAGTACAGGAGCAGTTATCTGAAGTTGAACTTCCGGAAGGCTATAGATTCAGCTATGAAGGTGAATTTGAAGATGTGCAGGAATCATTCAGCAGCCTTGCAATGGCTTTTGGACTGGCTGTAATTTTAGTTTATATGGTTATGGCCTCTCAGTTTGAATCACTAGTCCATCCGTTTACAATAATGTTTACCATCCCACTGGCAGTAATTGGTGTTATTTTCGGGATGTATATTACAAACAGTATTGTTTCTGTTGCTTCAATTTTAGGTTTAATTACTCTGGCTGGTATAGTTGTAAATAATGCTATAGTTATGGTTGATTATATTAATCAGCTGCGCCGCAGAGGTACTGAAAAAATTGAGGCGATTATTACAGCCGGAACAGTTAGATTACGGCCAATTATGATGACAGCGTTAACAACTATTTTAGGTCTGCTGCCAATAGCGATCGGAATTGGTGAAGGTTCTGAATCAACTCAGCCAATGGGAATTGTAATTGTTAGTGGCTTAACCTTTGCTACTTTCTTAACTCTGTTTGTGATTCCTATTTTCTATTCTTTAGTCACAGATTTGAGAACAATTGTTGTAGCTAAAATAAAAGGTATTTCAAAAGAAGAAGCATCAAAGCTAATTTAATTAGTAAAGTAAATAAAGAAGCTGAGAAGATATCTATTACTTCTCAGCTTCAAAATATTTAAGCTTGTTTTAGGAGGGTTCAAATGGAGAAGATATATAGTTCAGTTATTAATTTTTTTGATGAAAACAATCAAATTGATTATCAAAAAATAAAATTAGTGGTTGAAAAAAACTTAGAACATGGTCAAAATAAGTTTTATATCAGAGATAATAATTTTGACAGCTTTCATTTAAGTTTTAGAGATAAAGATAAATATTATAAAAATATTTTTAAATTAATGCCAGAAGCAGCAGAGTTTTTAGTTGAACTTAATTTTAGCTTTTTAAATAATAGAAAAGAGATTATTGAAAAATTAAATACTTATCAAAATTATTTTGAATTAGTAGTTAAGAGTCCAGCTGTTACTGAAAATAATATGGATTCCTATTCTGAGGATTATCTGTCTTGTCTTAATTTTTTAAATAATAATAGTAATAATGAATTTTATCTTAGTTTTAATACCAGGCTTTTAAATTTGATAAATAAGCAAAAACTAATAGAAAAAAGCATTGAGGTAAAAGGTCTAAAAGGCTTTGTAATTAATCCTACTTATTTTTATGATTTAGATTTTAAAGAATTCACTATTTTAAAAGAAAAATATAGTGATTGGTTCAAGTTTTTGGCTGTAGCTGATGATTTTTATTTGCTTAATCTAAGCAGTGGAGTTAAGACAATAAGTAAATATTTTAATTTATTTCCTGATTTATTCAAAAAAATTAACCTAGAATTTAAGAATGATAATTTAGAAAAAGCTAAGGAATACCAACTGCTTTTAAATGATTTCATTACAAAAGTTAAAGATTGTGAGGAAGAAACTGCCTTTAAATATTTATTAGCAAAATCTTGTGCTTTTGAATTTAAGCAAAAAAAGACTTTGTCTAAAGCAAAAAAATCAATGTTAGACTCCGAATTCGAAAAAATAAATGGATATTTTGTTGACAAAGTATAATTCTTTATGTTATATTATGAATGACCAGTCAGTCATTATATATATGACTTTAGGTTTGGGCCAGGAAAAAGCGTGATAAAATTTCATAAATGATTTGCTCAGTAAGCGACTTGTTACCCCTTGTTGTTCCTGCTGGCAAATTATTTCGGGGGGCACCGGTTTTTTCCTGGTTTATTTTTAATGCTGTTAATCTATCCTATTTAAAAAAATTAAAAGGAGGTGAAAAAACACTTCGAGATTTTTTGATTAGGGATAGAATAACATAAATCGAATCTGTATAACAATAATCATTAAGTAAAAATAATAAGGAAACAAGGCCACTTATTGTTTTCTTAAATGATGAGTTATTTATCAGATTCACTTGAAACTTGAATAACAAAATTCTAAAAAGAAAACAAAAGGAGTGTTAAATTTTATGAAAAAAATTACAATTACAATTGCTTTAATGTTAGTAGTAGCATTAGCTATGCCAGCTTTTGGTGCAGGACATGGATCATTCTCAGACGTACCTGCTGATCACTGGTCATACAATGCTATTAACAAGTTAGTCGCTGCTGGTGTCGTTGAAGGTTATCCAGATGGCGAATTTAAAGGTGAGCAGTCAATGACTCGTTACGAAATGGCTGTAATGGTTAG
>JBNJFG010000141.1:0-3469 GCA_051746665.1 Bacillota bacterium | reverse complement strand
GCTTCATCAGCTTCAGCAATTAAAATTACAGGTCCTGTACAACCCATACCTGTTTCTGCATAAATATCCTGCTGCCAGAGACTTTCTTTAGCAGCTTCAATTTCTAAGATATCTATACCTGAGATTTCTTCATCTGTTACTTTCTTTTCTGGTTTTTTAACTTTTTCCTCTTTTACAGCTGAATTTTTAGCTTTTAGCTCAGCAATTAAGTCATTTAAACCAGCTTTTTTAGCTGCTTTTAATTCAGTTTTAGTCAACTCCAATAAATTACCCTGAGCTACCTCTGCCATAAATTTCAGTGCATTAGCAATTACTGGAGCACCTGAAGCCCGAGAAATAATCCCGATTAATTTATCATAATCTTCTCCAACTCCTGGTCCATAACCATAACCCACTGCTTCGTACTGGCCACCTGTATTAAAGGCAGAAAATACTTTCATCAGCATATTTCCAGTCAGAGTATCAGTTACCATAATATCGGGAGTTCCTAAAAGCAGATCATTACCTCTCATCACTGAACCACCATCTGCTCTAACAGAAGTTGCAAATTCAAACTGATAACCATTTGCCTTTAACTTCTGTAGATTTTTTTCTACCAGTCTGGCCCCTTCTACATTTAAAATTCCTACTCTTGGTTTTTCGATCCCTAAAGCTTTAGCAGCTGCAATCCCATAAATTGTATTTTTGAGCATTGCTGGAACCCGATCAGTTGCAGTAGTGCCTGTGGTAGTAGCAATTAACATTTCTTTTCCCTGCCCAGGAGTAATAACTCTACCAACTGTAGACACTCCTAAAGGAAAATTATAATGCAAGGTAACTGCTGCATCAAGCTCCTCATTTTCTAATTTTTGATCCATTATAGAATGAGCATCTGCTAAACAGCTGCATTTATCTCCCTCACAACCTATTAAATCTACTTCTAAATCATTATATTTGTTTTCAGCCAGCTGAGCAGCTTTTTTTAGTTCATCTACCCCATGTTCACTATCTAAAAGAGTTAGGCCAATTTTCTTTTTTTGACCAAACTGGCCTGTCTCCATCGCTGCTGCCACCTCATTAAAAACTCCGGCAACTCTTTCTTTTACATTCTTTGTCATTTTATCCACCTCACTCGGTTTCGCCGAGAAGATTATCTGCCATCTGGCGCATAGCACCGGCGATCATATTTTTGATTTCTTTATCACTTACACTCTCTGTTTTTGCCTCTACTCCGGAATTCTTTTCAATTACAAAAGAAACTCCATCAAACTGATTTGTCATTCTACCTAAAAATAGACTCCCTTTACCAATAATCATTGCTTTTTTTAGCTGACCTGCTGCCATCATTTTAGCTGCTGGACCAATAAAGGGTACTCCTGAAGGAATATGCCCCTGAGTTGGAGCAAATCCAGGCATTCCATGTGCTTTAACAAAGTTCATCAGTTCTTTTCTTTCTAAATCACCGCGTTTAACTCCTAAAGCAGCAATCATTTTATAATTAGATTCTGGAACATCTCCTGCACCAGCTGGTTTTGTAACTTCTGGATTCTGCATTTCTACAGAATACTTATCGATATCTTTAATATTTAAATCATTTTCATCTAAAGGATCAGTTACTAAAGAACTAATTACTGCCTGAGGAGAAGAACCTGTCCCCACTTTATGACGGCCAATAATATCAGTTCTAATCACTGGGCTTACTCCATCATTTTTAGAAACTAAAACTGCAAATCCACCCAGAGTATCTTCTAAAACAGGCATTTCTTTTTTAATATGGTCTTTGCCATTCATTCCTAATTTAGCCACTGATCCACCTGCTGCGACTACTACATTGTCATAAATTCCAGCTTTAACTAAAGCTGCTGCATTAACTATTGCATGAGCTGGAGCTGCACAGAAACTTCTAACATCTGAGCCATTAGCATTTTCACAACCGGCCATTTCTGCTATTGCTTTAGCAAAGTTACCTCCCCCACGCTGATTAATATCTCCACATGCTTCTTCAGAGCATTCAAGTAGATAGTCAACATCATTTAAATCAATATCATTTTTAAAAGCCAAATTTTTAACTGCTAAAACAGCAGATGCTTTGGCAACTAAGTTTTCTAAAATAGTATGGGCATTTAAATTGACATCACTTTCATGAGCTCTTTTGACACAACCAATTAGTTTATTATTTAAATAAAGTGGTTCTGCCTCATTTTCTAATAAGGACTCCAGTTCAGAGCTTTCTTCTCCTGTACCAAGCTCAATCTCCATTTCTTTTAAAATAGGATGTTCAGCTAGCTGAGGCTTAATTTCTTGAATAAATTCTGAGCTTAATTTAACTAAATCAAAAACATCAACATGTTTAATCAAAGCATAAAATTCAGCTTCAGGCATAATTTCACCTAGTTTACCAAACCTGCCTTCTTCTACAAAATTTTCTTTAGCATACCATGGTTTTTCAATTTCTGTTAATTTATCTGGTAAAATATTACCGATATAGGCTTGATTTGGTGCATATCCAACTACTTCTGTAAAAGTTCTTAAATGATCATCCAAGTTCTTTAAATATTCTGCTTCAGGATTTTTGGCCCTAGTTGTTGTCTGAGTAGAGCCGCCTTCTTTTAAAATATTAGGTGTATGTACTAAAACATAACCTGAACCTTTAATTACTGGAAAATCCATTAAACTCACCTCCAAATTTTTTAAAAAACACTCTACCCCAAAGTATAGTCATTTGGGGTAGATAAAAATCTAAATTATGCTCTTGCCTCTAATTCTTTTCTAATATCTTCAACTTCTAAGTCTTCTCCACTTAAATGCTCAACTTTTTCTCCATTTTCATAAAATACAATTGAAGGTAGACCTAAAACTTGCTGACCAATAGCCAGTCTTCTATTACCTTTGATATCTAATTTAGCAAATTTAAAATCAGCAGCAAATTCTTCTGCTAATTCTTTAACATCAGGCATAATCTCTAAGCAAACATCACAGCTTTCACTCCAAAAATCAACAACTACCTTACCTTCACAGTTCAGAACTTCTTCTTCAAAATTTTCTTTAGTTAATTCAATCATTTTTATTCCTCCTTAGATTTTTATATAATCTTTTTTATATAATTGCTTCAATTTCTTCTTTTCCAGGTTTAACTAATTTTGAAGCAACTTTACCAGCTTCAAGTTTAAGTACTGTTGGGATTTCTTCAATTTGATATCTATTAGAAATTAATCTATTTTTATAAGTATCTATTTTAATAAACTTATAGCCTTTAGCTTCTAGTTCCATATTTTCTAATTGACTTACAATATCTAAACTATTTTGATCAGTTACACTCCAAAAAGCTACTATAGTTGGCTTTTCAGCCTGAACAACATTATTCTGCCAGTATTCTTCTTCTTCAATATAACCTTGAGCCATCACAGCTGCTGTTGCACCATCACCTGCTGCAGTTATTACCTGACGCACAACTTTATCCCGCACATCACCAACTGCATAAATACCTGGC
>JBNJFG010000140.1:0-3502 GCA_051746665.1 Bacillota bacterium | reverse complement strand
AATTAAATTAAACATCAAAACGGCTATAATAATAAATCCAGCTGTTCTAAATTTAAAGTCAAATATATGGTTAAAATATAATAACTGCAATACAGAAATGGTTAAAATGATTTGGGTTATTTTTTCTATATTTGTATTAATCCATTCAAATTTATAGGAAAAGAAATAAATTGCAAGATATAGCAAAATAGTTGAAAATCTTAAGCTAAAAAACATAGGGTCGTCAACTGATAGAAATATGTAAACAAGATAATAAATCAAGTAGAAACTTGCAACTATTAATAATATTCTTCTGTAAAGATTATTTTTGGATTTAGTATTAATTATATTTTTTTTTAGCATTAAGATCCTCCTGCTTTATTATTTTAAAAGACGGCTTAATAATATCTCTTACTATTAACTTCTATATATAAATGTTTATTCCTTTATGAATTCAGATATTTGATCAAAATTTTCTAAGTTTAAATCATTATTATAGAACAACACTATTACATATTACTTTATTTTCTTTTTGACTGCCTATTTTTTGCAGCAACATTATTATATTTACTTATTAAATCCCTGTACCTGATAATCATATAACTGTCCCACGAATTCCATTAGAATCATATTCAGGTAGGTTGAAATCTGCTCCATGATTAATCAGCATCTCTGCAGTTTTAATTCTGCCGAGCATTACTGCCCTGTGCAGAGGTGTATAATCAGAACTAAAAATACCATCTCTGTAATTTGAATCTGCACCTCTCTGCAGCAGAGACTCAACTTGATTCTGGATCTGAGAAGTGCTGTATTGATGATTAATATTTTATATTATCTCAACCATTTTTTCACTTAATCTTTTTTCTATTTCAGAATAACCGGTCCATTATCAGTCTGAATCTCCCAGCGGGCTAAAAGATTCTTATCCCATCTACACCCTTCCACATGATGATTTTATGAAAATTATTAATATATGATAATTCTCGACTATTAACGATTATCCTTTTTTACAGTCTAAGCTATATATAAATAAAATCTCAATATTGATCATCACAAAATAAAAAATGGACTGTACAATCTTTCATACAGCCCATCAGTACTCAGCATATTTTACTATTAATAAATATGATTCAAAAAACTACTCCTAAGAATCCCACCTTCGGCACCATTTTAATTTAATACGTTAATTTACCCCCAAGTTTTGCCTGATAATTCAGGTTTCTTGGGGGTTTTTGTATTTTATATTTTATTCATCTCATTATCTCCACCCTAATTAAAATTGTTTAAAGTAAATGCATTTTCGATTCCGCCTGATTCCAGGCCACGGTATAACCCTTTCCTTTAGCACAAAAAATCGAAGAAGACGAATATTCAGGATCATTATTTTTGTCATAGACGCTGGCTTTAATTATCTCTTTACTATTATGGCAGTGATCATAACCGTCAAATTTAAGATTAATACTTCCTTTACCGCCGGTAAAAGCCCTCAGTTCTACTGGATAATCCATAAAATTAGCAGCAGGAACCTTACCCTTAATTACTGCCTGCTCCTGATTAAGCTCCGGTGTATCAAAACTTCCCTTTGCTTTTTCAATATCAGAAATCACCCTACCCAGATAATCCAGACTAACTTTAATTTTAAAATTATAAAAAGGTTCTAAAAGTATATTTTCTGCCTTTTCTAAACCCTGTCTTAAGGCTCTATAGGTAGCTTCTTTAAAATCACCACCACTAGTATGCTTATTATGGGCCCTGCCGGTTAATAAAGTTATTTTTAAATCAGTCAGGGGACTTCCTGTTAAAATCCCTCTGTGATCTTTTTCTAAAATATGCTGTTTAACCAGATTCTGCAATCCCCGACTCAGATCATCTGTACTGGCCTGATTTTCAAAAATAATTCCACTGTTCTGCGGAGCTGATTCTATTTTTAAATGAACCTCAGCGTAATGTTTGAGTGGCTCAAAATGGCCGTAGCCAAAAACCTGATCTTCAATAGTTTCTTTATAAATAATATCCGGCTGAGCAAAATCTATTTCAAAATCAAATCTCTGTTTTATTAAACTTTTTAAAATCTCCAGCTGAATTGTACCCATCACATTGACCTGAATTGCTTCTGCTTTAGAATTCCAGCTTACATTTAAGGATGGATCTTCAGCATCAAGGATTTTAAAGGCCTCCAGTAGTTTTCGGATATTAATATCTTCAGCATAAATCACCTTTGATTTTAGAGCTGTCTGATATTTTTTGACTTTTAAGCTATCCAACTGGCCAAAGGCAGTTCCTGCTGGAGCTTCTGATAAACCTAAAACTCCTGCAATTTCTCCTGCTGCTGCCTGCTTAACATTTTGATATTCCCGACCATTATAAATTCTCAGCTCTGTAATCTTTTCTTTTACACTTTTATCATCTTTTTTATATTCCAATTCTTCTCTCACGTTAAGACTGCCTGCTAATACTTTGATATGTGAAACTCGATTATGATCCTGATCATGCGAAATTTTATATAAAAGTGCTTGCAGGTTCTTATCTTCTGTCTTTTGATAAAAACTATTTGTTAAAAATGCCAGCTGATCAAAAAATTCTTTAACTCCCTGATCATTTAGAGCAGAACCAGATCCAGCAATGAAAAGCTCTCGTTTTCTTATCATCTTTTTTATTTCTTCTAAAAAGATGTTTTCTTTAATTTCTTCTTTAAGATACAAATTGAGCAGTTTTTCATTTCTTTCTGCTGCAAATTCTATTAGCTGCTGAGATAAATTACTGCCTGCATTCTGATCAGTTAAAAAAACATTTTGATTAAAATTACTTTTTAATTCTGCAAGCACTCTGCTTTGATTTGCTCCTTTTCGATCACATTTATTAATAAAGAAAAATACCGGCAGCGCTTCTTTTTGAGCAAGCTCCCAGACTGTTTCTGTATGGCCTTCTATTCCTTCCACTGCACTGACAATTATAATTAAATAGTCAAGGACCTTAAGTGTTCTTTCCATCTCAGGTGAAAAATCAATATGACCAGGTGTATCCAGCAAAAAATATTGATCTCCCTTATAATTCAAAACTGCCTGGTCAGTAAAAATTGTAATACCTCTTCTTTTTTCAAGAGGATGGCTGTCAAGATGAGAGTTTTGATTGTCCACTCTACCCTTATTTCGGATTGTCTGGCTGTGATACATTAAACTCTCAGAAAATGTTGTTTTCCCTGCATCTACATGTGCTGCGACTCCAATAACCTTATTAATATTTTTCACCACCCAAAATTATATAAATTAATCCATATCAAATTTTATTTAATTTCTCTCCTACAACTTATTATACATTAATCATCAATCATCTTAAATAATATAATTAAAAGCTAAAATTCCCTCTAGAAACCAGAGGGAATTCCTTTAAATTTAAAAATATCAGCTTTCTTCCCGCGAATATGGTTTACCAACCTCAGTTGGGGCCCCAATTTTTTTTCGCATTTTTTCGCCTGAAGATAAAATCAAAACAATCAGTGTTAAAAGATAGGGAAACATCATTA
>JBNJFG010000139.1:0-3639 GCA_051746665.1 Bacillota bacterium | reverse complement strand
GCTACAGTACCCCAGGAACTTCCAATTGTAAAGGCAATAAAAGCAGAAAAAGCAAAAATCATTACTGGAACAATTTCTGGAATTATATTACCTTCCAAAATAGAAACTAAGTAATTTGCAGTACCTAAATCATCGGTAATACTACCAATTGACCAGGCTAAAACAAGTATTAAACAGGCAATAAACATTGACTTAGCTCCATCAATCCAGCCATCAACTGTTTCGCTGATATTAAGAATTCCTTTAGAAAATGATAAAATACCTGCAATAAAACTACCTGTAATTGCAGCCCAGAGCAGTACAATACTTGCATCCGCATTACCAAAGGCGTCTCTAATAGAAGTACCAGCTTCTAAGCCTCCACCATTATACCAGAGTCCAATTAAGGTAACTAAAATCACTCCAATAATAGGTAAAAAAGAGTTAAAAAAAGTAAAACTTTTACCTTCTGGCTGTTTAATTTCTTCCATTTCCTGGGAGACCATTGGGGTAGAACCTGGTCTTAATGTTTCTCCAGTTGAGCGGGCTCTTTTTTCTGCTTTCAACATCGGACCAAAATCTTTGGCAGTGAAAATAATAATTAAAGCAAAAGCCAGAGCAAAAATACTGTAAAAGCGGTATGGAATTGTCTGAACAAAGGTTCCGTAAGCGCTCATTTCTAAACCTAAAGAGTCAAAACCATCTCTAATAACTCCGACTTCAAAAGCAATCCAGGTTGAAATTGGGACAATACTGGATACTGCAGCAGCAGTTAAGTCAACAATAAAAGCCAATTTTTCTCTAGAAATTTTCATTTTATCAGTGATCGGGCGCATGGTGTTACCTACAATTAAAGTATTTGCATAATCATCAAAAAAGATAAGAACACCCATCACCCAGGCAGCAAATTGTGTTTTGACAACAGAATTAGCTTTTTCTGCAACATATTCACCTATTGCAACAATACCACCTGATTTATTAATTATACCAATCATACCACCCATAGCCAGCAGAAATAAAATAATACCTGCATTCCAGGAATCGGCCAGAGAAGCCAGTATATAATCATCTAAGGTATGCATAAAAGCAAAGAGAGGATTATATGCATTTGTAATTAATGCACCTGCAAAAACACCTAAAAATAAAGATAAGACAACCTGTTTGCTCCACCAGGCTAAAATAATTGCCAGCAGTGGTGGCAGCAGAGAAATGATACCATAACTTTCCATAAATAAAGCCTCCTAGTTTTGTTTTTTTAAAAAATTGAAGTTAAAATTTTAAAGGCAAAAAAAATATCCGGCGATATGCCGGATTAATAGCAGAAATCGCCTCATCATTTTTTATGAGATAGCACAACATAATAAAAATTTATTATGACAGTTCTGCATATCTTATATACAGCCCCAGCAGTACTTCTGAATCCTAAAAATACCGCTTCGGCAGAAAAACCTTTCACTTTTAAATTAGTTCTGGATTCTGAGAAAGTTTAAAGTTACTGATTTTTTCTGCTCCTCTACCTCATCCAGAAGATGAGGTATTTATAATGATTAACCTTAAGCTAATCATCTCTCAATATTCAATTTTGTTTAAATTATAACTCAGGTAGGAATTTATGTCAAGAAATCTTAAAAAAATTTTGCATTAAGCATCACTTATAATATATAATGGATATGTTAACTGTTATATAACCGAAATGAATCATTAAATTTTACTTTTTGTTGTTTTATAAATAAATATGAGTAAAAGAGGAAGATAAATATGAGAAATAAAAGACTACAAAAGTTTTATTCTCGATTAATTGGAATAATTTTTATTTTATTTGTAATAAGTCATTTTGTTCCAGTTCCTTATCAGGTTATGGAGCCTGGAATTGCAGCAGAATTATCGCCAATGATTGAAGTCGAAGACGGTTATGATAATCAGGGAGAATTTTTGCTGACTGCAGTCAGCAGTAAAAGGGCTATGGCCTGGGATTATTTTTATATTTCCTTCTTTGCTCCTGATGATAAAGAGTTAACTGCAATGTCGGAACAGCTGCCGGAAAATATGGATATGAGTGAATATATAGATTTAATGGCAGAACTGATGGAAGAAAGTAAGCTGCAGGCTCAGGCTGTTGCTTTTAGGCAGGCCGGTTATGAAGTAGAAGTAACTGGAGATGGGGCAGAAGTCGTTGAGGTAATGGAAGCAGGAAGTGCTTATAATAAATTAAAAAAAGGTGATCTGATTACTGCAGTTGACGGTAAAAAAGTTGAGATGGCAGCAGATGCAGTTAATATTATCAAAAACAGAGATTTTGGTGATCTGGTTGAGATAACAGTAATTAGAGACGAGGAAGAATTAAATTATGAACTGGAAACTTTAGAATTAGAAGGAAATGAAGGCAATCCTTCTATTGGAGTATTAATCAGTTCCAAAGGTTTAGATTATAATATTCCGGGTAGTGTTGATTTTAAAACTGAAAATATTATTGGACCATCAGCAGGTAGTGTATTTACGATGGAAATCTATAACCAGCTAATTCCAGAGGATATTACAGGTGGAAAAAGAATAGCTGGAACAGGAACAATCAGCTTAGATGGAGAAATCGGCAGAATTGATGGTGTAAAATATAAGATTATGGCAGCAAAAGAAGCAGATGTTGATATATTTATTGTACCAGCTGAAAATTATGAAACAGCAGCTGAATTTGCCGGTGATTTAAAGCTCTTAAAAGCTGAAGAAATTAGTGATATTATAGAATATCTTGAAAGTGAGCTTGAATTATAAGATTGTTTTAAATTTTGAGTTCTTAAATCTTTATTAATTTTTGCTGGAAATCCCTATTTGCCATACTGTGCTCTAAATTTTGATAGAGCAGAGCATAAAGATCCGAAGCCAGCAGGTCATAACTCAGTGAGAGCTTTAATGGATCTTTTTGATCAAGATCGATCCTACTTATTTTTGCAGCTGGATTGATAATAATTTCTATTTCAGATTTTTGCTGGAGCCGGGATAAAAGGTGTTCTTTTCCTTTTTTGATTCCAAGAACTCTCAAATAATGAGGGGCATTTTTTTCTACTCTGTCTATTTTTTCAGCATTCAGGCCAAAATATATCTGCAGTAATTTCCTTTTGATTCTGCTTTCAGTTAAATTTTTAGATTTAATTGAGTTTAAAAATAATTCAGCTTCAAAAGAAGCAGCTGCCTTTTCAATAATCCGATTTTCCAGACCGTTTTTGATTCCTTTATATTTTCTCAGGTCTTCAGCTTTATATCGCCTCAGCTGGTCTATTAATTTATTCATTATTTTGTTTCTGGAATCTTTTTTAACAAATCTGCCTTTATCAATTTCTTCTTTTAATATTTTCCAGGAATTAGGGGGCATTAATTTGCGGACAGCTGGCAGTGCTTCTGATTGTGGTCTGGAATTGATCAGATTTCTGATCAGAGAAGCACTTGCATAATTTTTATTAACTTCCTGGCTGTGATATTCTGTTCCCATTCTTTTTATGGTATGGGCTTTTATACTGGAATCTAATCTAAAAAGGGATTTTAAATATTCTATTCCCAGAATATTATTAGGTGCTTTTAATATTTTTGCGATATCCTTTTTATCATAATTCTGCAGCTCACTATAATTTTTATAGCAGGCAAGCAGGGCACGACGCCTGGCAGTAG
>JBNJFG010000138.1:0-3748 GCA_051746665.1 Bacillota bacterium | reverse complement strand
TATTTATTTGAATATAAATGATAATAACTTAAAAAAGAAAAATCAAATACTTGCAAAAGCATTATGTGAATATCTTGATACATCAGTTTTTGAAGCTCTGATAAATCTTCTTAATGCTGATAGCCAGGAAGAAATAAAAGAGTATTTAAGTTTTGCAGGTGCTCCTTATTCAGATTATGATATTGAAGAAAAAGTTCAAGCTTTATCAAAAAATTATAAATTTGACCATCAGGAGAAATTAAAGACCGTAAAAACTAAAGATGTTAATTATGAAGAAGAAAATGAGACTGATAATAGTTTCATTATTAAATCAGATGAAGAAAAAAAAGAAAATAGAATTATTAAACATCCCTTATATGATTTTGATGATTTATATTTTGGCCAAAACAAATATATTCAGGTAAATCAGGAAAATGATTTTAAATCAAAAACTGCATCTGAAAGTTTATTTATTAATACAGAGTCTAAAAGTTCAAAGTCAAAAAATAAAATTTCACTTGATTATAAGACTGCAATAGATAGACTGGGAATGAATTTAACATATGAATTCGAGTGTCACAGAATAAAAAATGAATTTAATGTTAATAATCCTGAAAATTATGTTTTTAAAGTTGATAACCCTGACAAGGTTAATAAACACAAAAATATAAAAGTTGTGGAAGAAGTCTTTTTTTGGTTAGAAGATAATGGAGTTTGTTCATCTTATCCTGGATTTGATATACTTACTATAAATCCAGAAACTGAAAAAGCAGATAGATTAATTGAGTTAAAATCTTCTGGAAATGATATAAGAACTTCAGGAATCACCTGGAATGAATGGAAGACAGCAGGTAAGAAAACTATCCAGGATAAATACTATTTATATATTGTTGCCAATTTGCGGAAAGATATTAACTCAGATCCATATTTAAAAGTTATGCATAATCCATTTATGTTGTTAAATTCAGAAACAAATAAGCAACAAAATATTCAAAAACAGATAAAATTAAAACTAAATAGTTTTAAATCAGATTCTAAGATTCAAAAGATTGATATTTCATTTTCAAAAAAACAATGAGGTGAAAAACAATGAATAAAGACTTAATAATTAGTAAATTAAAGAATGAAAAAGATATAAAACCAGAAGAATATGATGGTAGTTATAAATTAGTACAAACAGCAGTTGATTTATACAAAAACATTGATTTAACGGAAGTAGATTATCATGATTTAGAGTTAATATATTTTTTGACAATTGGAACCTGGAGTTCTTCTTATTCTAAAAAGAAAAAATTAGTTAGAAAAAGTAATCTTTTAGACAAAGATAAAGATAAATTAGTAAATTTAATAGATAAAATTAAAGTTAAAGCAGAATCTGGAGGATTTAATAACTTATCAAAAGAAAATGAAACTGGAATGTTTGGTACTGGTTTTCATTCATTTAAAAAGGGTGACAGTTTTCCTGAAAAAGATAAAGTTAAAATATTTATTGAATATTTAATCAAAATTAATAATGCTGAAGATGAAAATACGGCAATAGAAATTTTAGCAGATATGCTGCCAGTTGACATAACTAATTTTGGAGTTGCATCTTTGAGTCAGATATTGCACTGCTTAAAGCCACGTTTTTTCCCAGTAATCAATAGGTTATCTAGAAAGGTTTATGATAATTTAGAATTAGATTTAGAAAAGCCTAATGATATTAATAATTATTATAAAAATTTAATGAAAATCAAAAACTTTAGAGATAAAAACTTTAAATTTAAAAATTACAGAGTTATTGATCATTTAACAATAGAAAATTATTTAGATAATGATTGGAATTCAAACAAATTAATGGTTTCACCTTATGATAAGATATTTTCTTCTATTTCTAAAGCCATAAAGACTTTTGATTTTATGAGTAAAATTGCAGCAAAGCTTGGTATAGAAGATAAAAATAATGAAGTTTATTCGCTTAATTATCGTGATTATGGAACTAAAAAAGGAATACATTTTGACTATGCTGATATTTTAGTATTTGGTGTTTATGGTTTTACAAATAAAGATTCTAACTATTGTAAAATTGCTTTATTCAAAAAAGAGGGGAAAGAATATTCTGAAGAATACGCAGAAAAATTTAATTCGATTAAGGGTTCTAGAGAAGTAAGTTTATTTGATGTTAAATTTGAAGATTTAATTGAAAAAGATGGAGAATTAACAAAATTATTTTTTGAGACTCTAGATTATATTAAAGATCAAAAAAGTAATTATTCAAGATCACCATACAGAAAATTTCATCAGGATAATTTTGCTGAAGCTGTATTTGAAAAAGATAAAAGAAAAGAAATATTGACTGATCAAGTATCTCTCTTCCCAATTGGACCAGTGATTTTTGATATTAATTTAGATATTCAAACCCTACATTTCCCACATGTAATGAAAGATAATTTAACCAAAAGAATAGAAACTAACCTGAAGCAGGGCAAACACATTATTTTAACAGGACCTCCTGGAACCGGCAAATCAAAATTAGCAAAAGAGATAGCTAAAAGATATGTAGGTCAAAATCATGAAATGGTAACAGCCACATCTGACTGGTCTACTTTTGATACCATCGGAGGCTACAGGCCTGATAAAAATTCTAAGCTAGAATTTAGTGCAGGTGTCTTTTTAGACTGTTTTAAAAATAATCACTCTCAGCAAAGCAAGTGGCTTTTAATTGATGAGATTAATAGAGCAGATATTGACAAAGCATTTGGCCCCCTTTTCTCTGCTTTAACCGGTGATAGTATTACCTTATCATTTAAAGATAATGATGATAAATATATAAAGGTGGTTCCAGAAAATGAAAATGATAAAATAGAAATTACAGATAATATCTATCAAATAAATAATGACTGGAGAATAATCGCAACGATGAACACCTTTGATAAAACCTCTCTCTATGAGATGAGCTATGCTTTTATGCGCAGATTTGCTTTTATTCCTGTATCTATACCCCAAAAAATCGATCAGGGTTTAATTAATAATTATCTAAAATGCTGGGGAATTGAAGAAGATGATTATACGGCAGAGGTTATTGAATTATGGCGGCAGATTAATGATGTTCGAAAAATAGGTCCGGCTATAATTGAAGATATTTATAAATATTTATTAGAGAATGAAGATGATTATATTTCTGCTTTAATTTCCTATGTAATGCCCCAATTTGAAGGGGTAAGATCAAAAGAATTGAATTCCTTCAAATCAAATATTAAAGAACTAGATTTTATCAATGATGAAGATTTTGAGCTTTTAGAAAACTTTATAGAGGATTATTTCCAGCTGGGAGGAATCTAAAGTGGACAGCAATAAAATTACAGCAGAAGCTATGCTGGAAGAAATATCTGATGAACTAATTATCTATCTTAAACAGGGTAGTATAAGAGTTGATTCTTTTTTAAAAAAAGTGGATTTAAATATTAATAACTTTGAGCAGCTGCTGAGAATTCATTTTCTACTAAAAGAAGAAGTTAAAGAATTTATCGAAGATTTACCTTATTTAATTAGAAATATTAAAACCTCTACTCAAAAAACAAATAGAGAGGTTAATGGAGAAATTAGAGGCAGAATAGACTGGCAGGCAACAATTTCTAATAGAAGTAAAAATGCTTACACCAATAGTAATACATTTGTCTGTCAGCAGGTAGATAAAGATTTTAATATTAAAGAAAATCTGGTTTTAAAAAAGTTTTTAAATATCCTCAATAATATTCTTTATGATGATTTAAACAGCAGCTGGAACGAC
>JBNJFG010000137.1:0-3751 GCA_051746665.1 Bacillota bacterium | reverse complement strand
TCCACTAATTATTCTATTGACACCGGATGCCTGGAATAGCTAAAATTTTGACTTATAAGTAGTTCCCCCATTTTTTAAAATAGCAAAAGATTTATCAAAATCTAAAACTAAATTCATATCTCAAATGATTTACGGGTTTTTAGATAGTCAATCAGTTCTTTTAAGTAATATTGGTAGATCTTTAAAAGAAAATAATCTTTTAAAAAAGACCGTTGAGCGTTTATCCAGAAATCTTGATAATTTTGATGAACAGGAAGACTTAATTGAAAAAAATATAAATGAGTTAAAATCTTATATTGATGATAATACTGTTTTCTGCTGTGATAAATCAGATGTAGTTAAACCCTATAGCAAGAAACTAGAAGCTCTTGATTTTGTAGAAGAACACTTTGGCAAAAAAGGTATCTATGCCCTTGATAGAGGCTATGACGCCAACATGTATTATGAATATTTTACTGAGGACAACAATGATTATCACTAATTTAAATCCTAATTCTAAGCGACTTACTCTAGCAGTTTTAAAAGCATATATTAAAAGATGGAGAATTGAAGAATATTTTAGGTTTAAAAAATAGAAGTTTGATTTTGAGCTGAAATATTGATTGACAAATTTTTAAAATTGTGATTTAATAATAAAAAAGAATAATTCTGTTGTCTAATCTCATCTGAGAGCGGGGGACCCACTTTTTTGGGGCGAATCTATTTTAGAAGAAGACCTTTACTTCTAGCCCGACAGCTAACTCCGTAGACTTTATTAAAGGACAGACTGCCTGTCATGGCTTTTAATTTAACTATTGACACTACAGTCTATCTGTGGTGTTTTTTGTATTTATATGTATTTTTTATTTAATGAGAGGAGAAGCAAATGAAACAATTTGTAGTTGTAGGTTTGGGAAGATTCGGAGCCAGTGTGGCTACCACTCTGGCTGAAAATGGTCATGATGTTTTAGCTATTGATCGTGATCCAGAAAAGGTACAGGCGATCAGCGCAAATGTAACTCATGCTGTAGAAGCTGATGCCACTGATGAGGAAGCTTTAAAAACTCTGGGAGTTAGAAATTTTGATGTAGCAGTTATCAGTATAGGAGATAATGTTTCAGCAAATATTTTATGTACTTTAATTTTAAAGGAATTAAATTTACCATATGTAATTGTAAAAGCTCCAGATGCTTTACACGGTAAAGTTTTAACTAAAGTTGGTGCTGATAGAGTAGTATATCCAGAACGTGATATGGGGTCTAGAATTGCCCAAAATTTAATTTCATCTAATGTTTTGGATTATATTGAATTTGCACCAGAATATGGGGTTATTGAAATTTTAGCCAGCGACAAAATGACTGGAAAGACTTTAAAAGAACTTGAATTAAGGTCCAATTTTGATGTTAATGTCATGGCAATAAAAAGAGGAGAGCAGCTTTATATTTCTCCAGGTGCTGATGATAAAATTATGGACGGAGATAAACTTGTTTTAATGGGTAAAAATGAAAATCTTGATAAAATGAAAGATTTTGGTAATTAAGTTTTGCTTAATATTTATAAATAAAATAACGTTTAATTAAGGGAGTGTAAAATATGAATTTTAAAACCTTAAAAGGCAAAATGCTCCTTGGTTTTGCAGTGATGATCATCATTATAGCTGGAGTTGTAGGCTGGAGTATTTATAACTTTGAAATACTTTCCAGTGCTATCAATGATATTATGGTAGAAAATTACAGAAGTATTACTGCCAGTGACAGCATGGTTGAAGCTATTGAGCGTCAGGATAGTGCTCTACTGCTTTTAATCAGAGCCCCAGAAGACAGAGGACAGGAAATTTTCAGGCGCAATGAAAAAGAATTTTATTCCTGGCTGGCTCGAGCAGAAGATAACATAACAATAGAAGGTGAAGGCGAAATACTTTCCAGAATTAATGATAATTATATAGAATTTATCTCGAGTTTTGACAATTTTTATAATGCTCCTGCAGGCACCAATGAAACTGGTGAACGCTGGGAAATATATAATGAGGAATTATTACCTACTTTTACAGAAATAAAAAGTGACATACGAGAATTAAGAGAAATTAACAGACAGGAGATGGTAAATGCCCAGCAGAATGCTGACAGCAGAGCCAATCAGGCAATAATTTATACCCTTGTGCTGGCTTTAACAGTAATTATCTTTTCTCTGATTTTTGCTATTTATCTAACAAAACAAATTCTACGGCCAATTAAGGAATTAGAAAAAGGAATTAAAAAAGTTGCCGATAGAAATTTCCAGCAAAAGGTAGAGGTGGCTTCTGAGGATGAAATAGGTGTTCTGGCTGATGAATTTAATGAGATGATTTCAAAACTTCAGGAATATGAGAAACTTAATGTTAAAAAACTGCTGATGGAAAAAGAAAAATCAGAAGCTGTGGTTAATAATTTAAGCAGCCCCTTAATTGTAACTGATCATGATCATAAAATTGTGTTGATTAATGAAGCGGCAAAAGAATTATTTTCTATCAAACACGATGTAATAGATACACATTTTCTGGAAGTTATTCAGGCTGAAGAAATATTTGAATATATTAAAAATCCTGAAGCCAAAGAAAAAAGAACTTTTAAATTGAAAAAAAATGATAAGGAGAGGCATTATCGTATTTCTACAAAGCAGGTAATTGACGATGAAGAAGAATATCAATTTACAGTTACTCTTTTAGAGGATATTACCCGACTCAAAGAAATAGATAATATGAAGTCCGAATTTGTTTCTACTGTCTCTCACGAATTTAGAACCCCTTTAACCTCAATGAATATGGGTTTAAGTATGGTTATTAATGAAGACACAGGTGAACTAAATGAAGAGCAGCATGAGCTGCTGGAAGCTGCTTATGAGGATGTTGAGAGATTGTCAGAACTGGTTAATGATCTGCTTGATCTTTCTAAGATTGAATCTGGTAGAATTGAAATGGAATTTGATAAAGTTGATGTTAATGATATTATCGAAAAAACATTAAATCCATTTTATAAACAGGCAGAAGAAAAAGAAATTGAACTTAAATTTAAACAGGCAGAAGATAATATTTTTGCCTGGGCAGATCCTTCAAAAATAAGCTGGGTTATTTCTAATTTAGTTGGAAATGCACTTCGTTATGCAGATGAAGGTAAAATAGAGGTTAGTGCAGAAGTTAAAGGTAGAAGGGTTCTGGTTTCAGTTGCTGATAACGGCCCTGGAATACCGCGAGAATATCAATCTAAGATTTTTGATAAATTTGTAAGAGCTGGTAATGATAAAGATGAAAAAAGTGGTACCGGTCTTGGACTTGCTATCTCTAAAGAAATAATAACTGCTCATAATGGTAGAATCTGGGTTGAAAGTGAAGAAGGAAAAGGTTCAACTTTCTCATTTTACATTCCAAGGTTTGGTTATCAGGAGGAAGATAATGAGTAAAATACTAGTAGTAGATGACGAAAAAAATATCAGGCTTGTAGTTGGTAAAAGTCTTGAAAAAGCAGGTTTTGATGTAGTTTATGCTGTTGATGGAGTGGAAGCAGTTGATCAGGCAAATAAATTCAATCCTGATCTGATGCTTCTTGATCTTAGACTGCCAAAAATGAATGGTTATTTAGTGTTGGAAGCCCTTAAAGGTGATACTCCAACTGAAGATATTCCGGTGATTATTCTTTCTGCATTATCAGCGGAAGATGATGTACAGAAGGCAATTTCTCTGGGAGCAGAAGACTTTTTAGTAAAACCAATAAGTCAGAGTGATTTACTGGCTGCAGTT
>JBNJFG010000136.1:0-3822 GCA_051746665.1 Bacillota bacterium | reverse complement strand
GGCCGGATTAATCTTATTATATGTTTTAATGCCGGTATTAAATAATTATTATTCGGAGATTATTATGAATGTAATTAATGAAATACCCGCTCTTTTCCGTTTGATAGCACCCTGATTATTTATATTTTTATTTTTTGTTTTAAGTTTTAAAATTAGTATCTATTCTGAAAAAAAGGAGTTAAAATCATGGCTGATAATGGAACTGGAGAAAAAACGGAAGAACCCACGGCAAAACGAAAACGAGAAGCTAAAGAAGAGGGTAATGTTGCCAAAGGTAAAGAATTCAATCAGGCCTTTACTTTACTTGCCAGTTTTATGTTCCTTTATTTTTTAATGCAGCAGATATTTTTTGGTGTCTTAAATCACATGCAGTATTATTTTAAAAATTTAATTGTAGAGCCCTTTACAATTAATATGGCATTTAATATCTTATATAATGCTTTTTTTTCAATTATAGAAACTATTTATCCGATAATGATTGTTGCAGCTGCAGCAGGAGTTCTGGTTAACTTCTTACAGATTGGGGCTCTTTTTACAACCAAACCGCTGGTGCCTGATCTAAAAAAAGTTGATCCAATTAAGGGTGCCAAAAATATTTTTTCACTCAAGGGTTTTGTTGAATTATTAAAATCATTGTTTAAACTGGCAGTAATTGCAGCTATAGCCTATCGTTTTTTGATGGGTAATCTGGATATTTTTCAGAACAGTATTCATCAGGGCTTAGACGAATCATTAGTTGCTATTGCCGGCTTAATTGCCCGGATGGCCTTTGCTATTATTGCTGCTTTAATAGTTCTTGGAGTTCTTGATCTGCTCTATCAGCGCTGGCAGCATAATAAGGATCTTAAAATGTCTAAATATGAGGTTAAACAGGAAAGAAAAGAAATGGAAGGAGATCCGATGATCCAGCAGCAGCGGAAACAGCGGCAGCGTGAGATGAGTATGAATCGAATGATGTCTTCTGTCAAAGATGCTGATGTTGTTATCACAAACCCGACCCATATTGCTGTAGCTTTAGAATATGATTTAGATGAAATGGAAGCACCTTTAGTTGTAGCTAAGGGTGAAGATTTTATAGCCCAGAAAATAAAAGAAAAGGCAAGAGAAGCAGAGGTAGAAATAATCGAAAATAAGCCTCTAGCCCGCTCTTTAAATAAAATGACAGAGATCGGTGATCAGGTTCCGATTGAGCTTTATCAGGCCGTTGCCGAAATACTGGCAAAAATATTTCAAAAAAGAAATTAGAAAAATAATATTATTAATTCCTGATTTATGTTTTAATTTCAATAGATAGTTGATATAATAGTCATAACTTGTACATATAATTTGTTAAAATGATGGAGGTTAATTTCATTAGTGGATAATAGTGCAGCTTTTACCAATATAACAAAAAATACTGATATAGTTTTTGCTTTAATGGTAGTTGGAATTATAGTAATGTTTATTATTCCACTGCCAACAGTGCTTTTAGACATGCTGCTGGCTGCAAATATAACCTTCTCAATGGTTGTAATACTGGTAAGTATCTATACAACAGAGCCGCTCGATCTCTCAGTTTTTCCATCTTTACTGCTTTTTGCAACTTTATTTAGATTGGGGCTTAATGTTTCCACAACCAGATTAATTCTCGGGCAGGGTTATGCCGGAGAAATCATCTTGAGTTTCGGTGATTTTGTTGTCGGTGGAAACTATGTTGTTGGATTAATTATCTTTTTAATTCTGGTAATTATTCAGTTTGTAGTTATTACAAAAGGTGCTGAAAGAGTGGCAGAAGTAGCAGCTCGATTTACTTTAGATGCTATGCCCGGTAAGCAGATGAGTATTGATGCTGATTTAAATGCCGGAATTATTGATGAACATGAAGCAAAAAGAGAAAGAGAGAAAATAAGACAGGAAGCGGATTTTTATGGTGCAATGGATGGTGCCAGTAAATTTGTTAAGGGAGATGCAATTGCTGGTATAATTATTACTTTTATTAATATAATTGGTGGACTGGTTATTGGTATGATGCAGCAGGGAATGGGATTTGGTGAGGCTTCGCAAACCTATATTCTATTAACTGTTGGTGATGGACTTGTATCTCAGATTCCCGCACTTTTAATTTCTACTGCCACCGGTATGGTTGTAACCAGAGCAGCATCTGATAATAATATGGGTAATGAGATGACAGAACAGCTTTTAAAACAGCCTAAGGCTCTATTTATAGCTTCAGGTGTTTTATTAATTCTTGGCTTTGTGCCTGGTCTACCTACTATTCCATTTTTAGTGCTGGCAGTATTTATTGCTACCATGGGTTATTTAATTATCAGGACAGCAGAAGTTGAAGCTCCTAAAAAGGAGAAGAAAAAGAAAGCTGAGCTCAGTCCGGAAGAAAAACAGGAAATGAAGGAACAGGAAATTAAACAGCTGATTAAAGTTGATAAACTTGAAATTGAGGTCGGCTATAATCTGATATCACTGGTTCTTCCCGAACAGGGGGGAGACTTTTTGGATAGAGTTGCCAATATCAGAAAACAGATAGCCATGGAGCTGGGAATAATTCTACCACCTGTAAGAATAGTAGATAATCTGCAGCTGCAGCCGAATACTTATAAAATAAAATTACAGGGAGTAGAAATAAGTGAATATCAGTTATTTGCTGATAAATATCTGGCCATGGATCCCGGAGATACTTTTGAGGATATAGAAGGTATAGATACAGAGGAGCCTGCTTTTGGCACACCTGCTATCTGGATTGAGGCTGAGCAGAGGGAAAGAGCAGAGATGGCAAATTATACTGTAGTAGATCCCGGTTCAGTAATGGCAACCCATTTAACCGAGATCATTAAATCTCATGCTTATGAATTATTAGGAAGAGAAGAAGTTAAAAAATTAATTGATAATGTTAAGGAAGAAAACCAGGCTGTTGTAGATGAATTGATGCCTGATTTAATGAATTTAGGAGAAATCCAAAAGATATTACAGAATTTATTGTGGGAAAATATTCCGATCAAAAATTTAGTTTTAATTCTGGAAACTCTTGCTGATCATGCTTCTAGAACCAAGGATCAGACAATACTGACTGAATATGTGCGTCAGGGATTATCGAGACAGATCAGCAATCAGTTTACCGATCAGGAAAATAATTTAAATGTCTTTACAATTGATCCACAAAAAGAAGAAAAACTAGCAAATTCTTTAGAACAGTCAGATCAGGGTAACTATCTCTCGTTACAGCCAGCTGAAGCCCAAAATTTAATTAATAATATTGTTCAGCAGGCAAAACAGTTATTAGAACAGGGCAAAGAACCAATTTTATTAACCTCACCAATGATCAGAAGGCCGATTAAGGAGATGGTTCATCGTACTTTTTCTGAACTGACAGTACTCTCTTTTAATGAACTGGAATCTGATGTTGAACTGCAGGTTCAGGGGGTTGTTAAGTAAATGAAGGTAAAAAAATATACAGGTGAAACAATGCAGGATGTAATTTTTCAGGTCAAAGCCGATCTGGGTCCCGAAGCAGTAATTGTTAATAAAAGAAAATTTAAAAAGGGTGGAATCTTTGGTTTTTTTGGAAAAGAAGTTTTTGAAGTAGTTGCTGCTCTGGAAGATAACAGCAGTGTTCAGGCTGAAAAAAAAGATAACACAAAAGGTGAAGATGTAGATGATGTTGTAGAGATTTCTAATTATGGCAGAGATAGTAGAAAAGTTGAAAGAGATCAGATAACAAAAACTGCGAGTAAAGATCCTGAAAATAAGGATGCAATAAAAGAATTTATCAGTGATTTAAAAACTGCTGCTGATTCTGCTGCTGATCAAAAAAATGAAAAAGAGAAAGAA
>JBNJFG010000135.1:0-4071 GCA_051746665.1 Bacillota bacterium | reverse complement strand
GTCCATTTTTAACTAAAATTCTGTTTTCATTTTTTAAGGGAGCAATATCAGCCACTGTTCCCAGAGCTGTAATCGGCAGCAGCTGGGCTTTCATTTCTTTTACAATTTTAGGTTTTAAGGCCTGAGCTAGTTTATAGGCTGTAGCTACACCAGCAATCTCAGCAGCAAAATAATCTTCTCTTTTAACAAGATGATGATTTATAACTGCTGCAGCAGCTGGTAAGTGATCTGCTGGAGTGTGGTGGTCGGTAATGATTAAGTCCACACCTTCTTTTTTTAAAAACTCAGCTTCTTTAAAAGCAGTAATACCGCAGTCTACTGTAATTATTAAGTCAACCTCACTTTTTATAATCTTTTTTAGAGCTGCCGTATTTAAACCATAACCATCTTCGATTCTATCAGGAAGATAATATTCTATTTCTAAATCAAATGCATTTTTAAAAAATCTATATAATAATGCTGTAGAAGTAATTCCATCAACATCATAATCTCCATAAACCAGAATTTTTTTCTTATTTTTAACAGCTTTTTCTATCCTTTTAACAGCTTTATTCATCTCGGGCAGTAAAAACGGATCACTTAAATACTTTAAATCTGAATTAAGATATATTTCTTTTTGCTGTTCAGAAATAATACCTCTTTCAGAAAGTAGCTGATCTAAATAATTTGAATTTTTATTATCCTGATAAGAACTTAATTTCCAAATTTCATTCATTAATTATCACCATAAATTTTATTTAATTTAATATTTACCGGATCTAAAAATAGAAATAATAAGTAAAAGTCCAAGTATCCCAGCAAATGAATAACCTATAAATCCTAAAAGTGGAATATTGAAAATGCGCGGCTCCATATTTGTCTGAATAAGCAGAGTAGAACCAATAATCAGGGAAGCAATTATCATACTCATTGATAAACGATTGGAAATAATGTCAATTCTGGAAATAAGATTTTCTAAATTTGTATGCCTAAAATTAATTGTAAAATCATCTTTGACCAGCTTATCTAAAATTGACTTCAGCTGGTTATTTAGCTCATGCTTTTTGCGGCCAAATTTCCAAATCTCTGAACCTAATCGTGAAATAATTTTATCTAACTGCATTCTATCGTCTAAAATATCAGATATAAAATTACGACCAACTTCTACTACATTAAAATCAGGATCTAAGTCCTGTCCAACGCCTTCACTAACAGCAATCGCTCTAAAAAGTAGAAAGAAATCCTGAGGCATCTGAATTTGATGTTCATAAATAAAATACTGTAAATCCTCAAAAACAGCTTTAATTTCAATATTAGCTAAATCACTGCCGTAATACCTATCCAGAATCTTTTCCATATCAAGCTGAAATCTTCTGCGGTTAAAGTTCTCTGGTTTATGACCCAAAATTAATATTACATCCATCAATACATTAATTCTCTTATTGATCAAAGCATAAAAAAGTAATGCCATTAAATCCCTGTCTTCTTCGGTAATCCGGCCGACCATTCCAAAATCTACATAGGCAATAGTTTTTTCTCCAGTTATAAAAATATTGCCGGGATGTGGATCAGCATGAAAAAAACCGTTAATTAAAACCTGCTGCATTAAAGCCTTTGCTCCTAACTCTGCTATAAATTCATTATGAGGGTGATTCTGATCAACATCTCTCAATTTACTGCCCTTAATTTCTTCCATAACTAAGACATTAACTGTAGAAATCTCAGAATAAACTTCTGGTGCCGTTATATATGGATTATCTTCAAAATCGCTGCGAAATCGAATTATATTTGCCATTTCGCCTTTAAAATTTAATTCATCTTTAATAGTCCTCTTAAATTCCTGAATGATTTCTAAAGGTCTGATAACAGAATTAAATAAATTTCTATCTTCAGCCTGTCTGGCTAAATTCTCCATAATTTCCACATCAACACTTATTTTTTTATCAATACCCGGTCTTTTAACCTTCATAATTGCATTTTGATTGTTTTTTATAACTACTTTATGAGTTTGGGCAATTGAAGCAGCTGCAACAGCTTCTTTTTCTATCTTTATAAATTCCTTTTTAAATTTATCCCCAAATTCATTTTTTAAAAAATTCTCTATATCCTCATAATCTACAGGTGGTACTTTATCCTGCAGTTTTCTCATTTCTGTTATAAAAACAGGTGGAAAAACATCAGCTCTGGTACTTAAAAGCTGTCCTAATTTTATATAGGCAGGCCCTAATTCCTGTAAAACTTCTCTAATTTTAACCGCCAGCAATTTACCGCTCGGCCTTTCGGAAGTTTTTATTCTTTTTCTAAAGGGTAAATATTTATTCAAATCTAGCTGAGAAATTATAAAACCAAGCCCATTTTTAACAAGAATCTGTGCAATTTCACTATAACGCTGAAAGTGCCTGTAGTGTTTGGGAAAGTTCATATCCATTTTATCACAGCCTTTTTTAAAGATAGAAACCCCTCCAATATTAAAGGAGGGGTTATAGTCTAAAAGTTTTTCTAATTATTATTTGCTGATTTTTTCCTGCCAGGTTACTAAGAGTGGACTGGCCACAAAAATTGAAGAATAAGTACCAGCAAACATTCCAATAAAGAGAGCTAACATAAATGTCTGAATTGAAGCTCCTCCAAAGAAATAAATTGATAAAACTGCAATTAATGTAGTTACTGATGTATTAATTGATCTTGGTAAGGTATCAACTACAGCTGTATTAGCCTGTTCTACAAAAGAAGTTTTATGCATCAGCTTCATATTCTCTCTAATTCTGTCAAAGATAACAATTGTATCATTTATTGAATAACCAACAATTGTCAATAAAGCTGCTACAAAGGGTGTATTGACCTCTTTACCAAGGATAGCAAAAACCCCAATTGTAATTAAAACATCATGCATCAGAGTTATAATAGAAACAGCTGCAAATCTAAACTCAAAGCGGAAACTAATATAAGCAACTATTGCAATAGAAGCTGCTATCATAGCAAGTAGAGCATTGATTCTTAATTCTCTACCAATTGTCGGCCCAACCATTTCTGTTCTCAGCATTTCAGCAGATTCAAATTCTTCACCAATTGCATTATCAACAGCAGTTATATCTTCAGAACTTAATGTTTTTGCTCTAATTAAAATACCAGTTGTTTCCTCAGCGGTCTCAGAATTTCGAATCTGACTATCTGGTGCAATTTCAATTCTTTCCAGAACCGCTCTCACATCCTCAGTAGTAACTTCACTATCGAAACTAAATTCCATTAAAGTACCACCATTAAAATCTATACCTAAATTCAAACCATTAATCAACAAAAACAAAAGCCCAATTCCAATTACGACCAGCGAAATAGAATACCAAATTTTTCTTTTTCCTAAAATATCCACTTTATTACCCCTTTCTGACCCCGAAAGATTTATTTTCACGTAATAATTTACTGCCTGCAAAAATATCAATTACATTTCTGGTAACAAAAAAGGCAGTAAACATACTGACAATAATACCTATACCCAGAGTAACAGCAAAACCTCTAACTGTACCACTGGTAAAATAGGCCAGAATAAGAGCCGTCATAATAGTTGTTACATTAGCATCAATAATAGTTATATAAGCTCTTTTAAAGCCGGCATCGATTGCTGCTCTAAGTGTTTTTCCTGATTTCAATTCATCTTTTATCCTCTCAAAAATAATGATATTTGCATCAACAGCCATACCTATTGAAAGTATAAGACCTGCAATACCAGGTAAGGTCAGTGTAGCCTGTAATCCCGCCATTGTACCCATTAAAATCAATCCGTAAATTGCAAGTATACCAGCAGCTAAAACACCAGGGAATCTATAATAGAAAATCATATACATCGCAACTAATAATAAACCCAGCAGACCTGCACGAATACTCTTTTGAATAGAAATTTCACCAAGGGTAGGTCCCACTGTTCTGGTTTCAATAACTTCTACAGGAACAGGTAAAGCACCCTCTCTGATAAGTATTGCGTCTTCCTCAGCCTCTTCAATATTTTCATAACCTGTAATCTGTCCTCTTTCTTCAATTACAGCCTGGACAGTTGGATTAGTAAGCTGTTCATCATCAAGATTAATACTGATTTTT
>JBNJFG010000134.1:0-4112 GCA_051746665.1 Bacillota bacterium | reverse complement strand
GTATTAGCCTGAGTTAGTTCTTCAACATTACTTTCCAGTTCAGCGTTGACTGTTTTTAATTCTTCGTTTAGTGACTGTAGTTCTTCTTTGGAAGTTTCCAGCTCTTCATTGGTTGATTGTAATTCCTCGTTCACCGACTGCAGTTCTTCATTAGAAGATTTGAGTTCTTCGTTTGCTGTCTGAAGCTCCTCAACAGTATTCTGCAGTGTTTCCTGTTTATTTCTTAATTTTTGGCGGAGATCAGCAATTATTTTTCTGCTCTCTGGCGTGTAATTACTCTCATCGTCTCTGTCTGATAGATCAGAAAGTTGTCTGGAAGCTTCTTCCTCAGAGGAGGAAATTTGTTCAAAAACTATCAGGTATAGTGTCCCTTCAGATTTAGATTTAATATCTTTTTTTAGTGGACATACAGTTAAATTAGCCTTTATCTGAGCCAGATTGTTTTTGATACTCAGATTAGGATAGAAGACGCTCTCCTGTTCTTTTACTGCTTCATGCAGAGCTGAAGTCAGCTCTGTTTGTAATCCTTCACGGGCCATCTTGAGAATATTATTTACACCACTCACACCAGGAAACAACTCAAGGTACATACCGGTATGACCGTGAATATAGAGTACCTGTCCATCTCTGTTAACAAGTACTGCCGCCGGGCTAAAGTCTTTTAGAATTTTCTGTTCAGTTAGCTCGCGTAATGTTATTTCAACACTTTTTTCTGCGGCTGCAATTTGTGGTGATTGTTCTACATCTATTTTTGTCATTGGCGGGAGGAAGTCATATTCGCTTCCCAGCTGTCTGGTTTGAAGATCTTCTTTTAATTGATATAATTTCCATTTACTATCTACTGCAGAAAAATTAATATTGGCCTCCCCTAATGTTTCAGAAGTACCCAAAAAGAGATATCCTCCTGGATTCAGGGCATAGCTAAAAAGTGAAATAACTTTTTTCTGGAGATCTCTTTCCATATAGATTAAAAGATTACGACAGCTAATAAGGTCAAGCCGGGAAAAGGGTGGGTCTTCGATTAAGTTCTGTTCAGAAAAAATCACCATTTCTCGGATTCTTTTATGAATACGGTAAATTTTATCGTTATCTTTGGTTTTAAAAAAACTAGATAATCTTTCCTCTGTGATATCATCGGCAATACTTGCTGGGAATATACCTCGGCGAGCTGCAGCAATAGCATTACTGTCAATATCAGTAGCAAAAATCTGTACCTTTAAATTCTGATTAAATCTATCCTGACATTCGGCGATTAAGATAGCAATAGTATAAGCTTCCTCACCAGTGGAACAGCCAGGTACCCAGAGCCGGAGTGAACCCGATTCTCGTTTTTCAGCAAAAAGACTGGGAATGATTTCTTTCTCAAGAACTTTAAACGCTTCTGGATCTCGAAAGAAACTGGTCACACCAATCAGCAGATCACGAAAAAGGTTTTCTACCTCTTCCGGATTTTGCTGCAAATACTTAAGATATCTATCCATTGTTTTAATCTGCTGGACAGACATCCGATGCTGAATACGCCGCTGGATTGTACTGGTTTTGTACTGGGAAAAATCGTGACCAGTCTGGTTACGCAGTGTGATAAAAACCTTTTTCAGAATTTTGTCTATCCCGGATTGATTTTGAACAGATCGATTAAGATTGCCAAAGGCATGGGAAACATAGGCAATGATCTGTTCAGGCATTTCAGCTGGTGACAGTTCATAATCTACCAGACCGGTTGCAATTGCACTGTTGGGCATACCTTCATATTTGGCAGTATTTGGTTTTTGAACCATGGCCATACCGCCCTCCCCCTTGATGGTCCGGAGGCCGAGTGTTCCATCACTACCAGTACCCGAAAGAATAACACAGATTGCCCGCTCAGACTGTCCCTGAGCAAGAGAACGGAAGAAAACATCGATAGGCATCCGGTGACCGCGGGGAGCTGAAGGCTCCTTTAACTGAAGTGTTCCATTATAATAGATCATGTCATAACTGGGCGGAATAATGTAAACAGAATTACATTCAATTTTCATTCCGTCCTTAACTTCTAAAACATTCATCTCGGTATAATTGCGGATAATATCAGTAAGTGAACTTTTGTGATCAGGGGCCAGATGCTGTATTAAAACAAAGGCCATACCTGGCTCAGTGTCATCAGGCATACCGGAAAAAAATTTTTTAAAAGCCTCAAGACCCCCAGCTGAAGCACCGATACCAACTATAGGAAAATCGGCACAATCATCTTCAAATGACTTTTTACTTTTATGATTTTTCTTTTTTTCTATATTTTTGTTTTTATTTTCAGACTCAGTCTTATTTTTTTTATTTTGTTTCATAAATATCCCCACTTTTTTGAAAAATTAAATTCATAAGATCTAGTGTTTAGTAAGTATTTATCCATTTTAATTATAGCACAAAAAATAGGCTAATAAAACTAAACACCACTAAAATAGAAAATACTTACCATACTTTACACAACAACATTTTCAATATAATTCTAAATATTCTAATTATTTATTCCTAAAAATTATAGCCTATCACTTTTTTATATGCTTTTTTCTATATTACTTTTCTTTAATATTTTATTAAATCTAATACTAATTAGCTCTTTTTACTTGTCTCGCAGTGTAAAAATAGTTATTTCAGGAGGGCAGTTAATTCTCATTGGAACTAAACTTAATCCAATTCCCCTGCTTACATACAACCTATTTGTGTCTTTCTCATTTTCCTTTTCGATCCATCCATCAACAGGAACTTCTTCTTCTGACTTTAAATCCAAATAGGAAAATTTAGACGAAAAGGGTAATCTGAATTGTCCTCCATGTGTATGCCCTGCTACTGTTACCGGAGCTGTATCTGGTGGAAGTAAGGTAAATGTTTTAGGATGATGCAGCATTACAAATCTTGGAGCATCTTTAGGGAAACTATTAAATGTTTTGTCTACATCTCCTTCACTGGCCCAATAGGAGCCTAATCCTGCTATATATAAAGAATTATTTAAATCTCCATTATCTCTTACATTTCCATCTATTAAAGAAAGAGCCACTGATTCATTTTTTAAAACTTTAATCCCGATTTCCTCCAACTTAGTGCTCACTCTTGCAGCTGTTTCTCGATTTACAGGGTCATCTTTTTTAGATAAAGAATAATCATGATTTCCTAAGACTGAATAAATTTTAAAGCCATTTTCAGTTAAAGGCCTTATATGGTCAATTACTGTTTCCATCTGATCATTATGGTCGTTAGCGGAGTGATAGACATAATCACCTAATATAAGAATCACTTTAGGTTCTATTTCTATAATTCTATCAACTACTCTGGGTAGTACAAATTCATTATCCATCCACATACCGATTTGAAAATCTGAAATTACAGCTATTTTTTCTCCTTCCCACTCTTCATGCAGGTTAGGAATAACGGCCTGTTCTTCTTCCACTCTTATTGTATAAGGCTCAATTAAACCCCAGATTATAAACAAAAGTAAAAAAAATCCTATTCCTATAAAAATATTTTTTATTATTTTCATTTCACCTGCCTCCATAATTAATTATAAATTATTAATTTATGCATAGGTTTCAATTTTTGTATGACTTTTTTTAATTAATAATATTATAATTTTCTACAAAGTTATCAATATTCCTACAAAGATATAATTTTCTATGTAAAGAAACTCCCCTGGTGAGAAATTAAATTATATACCAGGAGAGTTTGCTATATTATCTATTATAAAAATTTAATTAATATCATCATATAACCATCATCAATCAAATAAATGTTATCTATCAAATTATTTTATTTTACTAATACAAAAATACTGTACTTTTAAAGATAAAAAAACTTATTAATAAACATTTTCCAGGAGCCAATATTATCATCTCTTACAATGGTACTATAGCCATGACATTCACTTTCTAATATCCTGGCCTCAATATAAATTCCATTATTTAAATGAGCTAACATAAACTTAGCCATATCAGAACCGGGCCTAAACAGTATAGTCTGAGGATTCATCCGTTTTTTTATTTTCAAGATCATAATATCCATAACCCTCTTCTAGCAATATCTCACCATCTTTTACGATAGATAGTGTAACACCCGGCAACTATTTTCAATCCTTTCAGCTCCCT
>JBNJFG010000133.1:0-4181 GCA_051746665.1 Bacillota bacterium | reverse complement strand
CACTTGTTAAAGTTGACAAGTATGATGGAGATCCAGGCGAAAAATTAACAGCACTTCATAACTTCCGAGTTCCATTCACAATGAGTACAAACCATGGTTACTATAATGGTGAAGTTATCTTTAGAGCAGCTACAATTTAACAAGCTCTAAATAATATAAGTAAATACAACTTTTCCACTACAAGGCAGGGGCTGTATATTCAGCCCCTGAATAAGTAGAAAGGGGTAATATTTATGAAAAAAATTAATAAAATTTTCAGTTTTATTTTCTTTAATTTAGTACTTTTCTTAATTTTTATTACATTTTTTTCGGGAATAACTTGGGCAGCAGTGAGAGTTGAACCAGCGAGAATTATTTTGAACTCTCTGGATAAAAAACACAGCACTGGTCTAATAGAAGTTATAAATACAGGCGAAGAAGAAATTGAACTCAAAGCACTGCTTAATGATTGGGCACTTGATGAAAATGATGGTTTGATTTTCTATGAGGCAGGAGAAACAGATTACAGCTTAGATGGCTTGATAAAATTTAATCCTAGGGAGTTTAAAATACCTCCGGGGAAAAAACAGATAGTTAGATTTACAATTTCTAATCCAGAAACAGCAGAAACTATTAGAGAACGTAGAGGAGTAGTTTTTTTTGAGCAAGAAACAGGTCTTATTGATGCTGCAACAGGTTCCAATGTTAAAAGTCAGGTTGGTTCAGTAATTTATTATATTCCTGAGAGTGTTAAATATGATTTTAAATTTAATGGTTTGAGAGTATATAAGACTTCAGATCCTATACCTCAGGGAATAACAATTAGAGTTAAAAATGATGGGGAAGCACATTTGCGTTATTACCCTTCTTATAAAATAATTAATTCAGAGAATAAAGTTGTTATGGAAAAAAGTTTTAGTGAATTAATAATCCTTCCAGGCTATGAAAGGCAATTTGCTTTTTATTTAGAAGATCGTTTAAAAAAAGGGGATTATACTTTTATACTCAGCTTCAGACTTTATAATACAAGTTATGAGCCTGAATATCAGATTCCGATAACAATAGAGTAAGTGGGTGAAAGGATGAAAAAATTAATAATATTAATTTTAATATATTTAATCTTTTTTTTCGCAGTTCAAATAGTATTTTCTCAGGGTTTTGAAGAAAGTAATCCTGAAATTGAAACAAGTATAGTTTTATTAACTCTTTTTGATATAAATAAAGAAATGGTATATGAAAAAAATGATTTTTTTGAATTATTTTATTTTAAAGAGGAAGATTATGTCTTATTACCTGCTAATTTGATTGTACCCTACCTTGATGTGGAACTAAATTTTAACAGAGAATTATCTATTTTAATCTTAACAAAAGCAAACAAAGAAGTAATAATTGACTTGAAAGATAAAAAATATATAGATCATCCAGAATGGGATACTGAAGAGCCAATTATTTATGGAGGCGAATTTTATTTAAGTAAAAAAGTTTTTTCATATTTAACTAATTATAAGATCAGCTGGAATAATTCATTTCAAGAATTACATGTAGAGGGTGAGTTTATTGAAGATCTTAGTCAAGATCAAATCCTAGATTTAGATGAAAAAAAAGATTTATATCAAAAAGAAAAAGAAGAAATTTTAGGTGATGAACTAAGAGGCTTTCAGCTTAGTTCTGTTCATTACCGAGTTGAGCTTGAATTAGAAGATAGAATTTTTTCAGAATTGAGCAAAAATATTAGGGGAGATTTAAACTTTTATGGACGTGTTAATAATTGGGCTTATTTTATAAATAACAACCTTAGTTATAATTTAAATAATCAAGATGTCGAATATGAGCTTGATAAGATAAAATTTAAATATCAAGAGAATAACATGTTAATTATAGCAGGTGACCATGATCTTAATTTAAAAAACACAATGGGTAAAATTGATATGCAGGGACTTTATTTCTCTCTACCTGATAGACTTTCATTTAAGCTTATACCTTATACTACTTTAAAAATTAATGTAAAAAAAGGTGATGATTTAAGTATAATTATTAATAATAAATTAGCAAAAAAAGAAGCAATTAAAAGAGATCGAGAGTTTTTAATAGAAAATTTAGAGTTAAGAGCTGGTTATTTAAATAAAATTGAGATAATTATAATAGATAAAGATGGAAATAAAAGCATTAAAACAAAATATCTAGCAGGTTCAAGTAATATATTGCAGCCTAAAGTTAAAGAAATAGAACTAATGGCAGGTCGTTTTAGAGATAGTAATTTTTCGGATAATGAGTGGGAAGGTTATTTTGGATCAATTAGATCTAATTATGCTCTAAATGACAAATTATCATTTAATTTAGAATCTACAATTTATAATGAATCAGAAAATCCAGATAGTGAATCAGAAAATGAAATATTATCATCAATAACAGGTTTTGCATTAAGATTAGGTGGTAGTACAGTAATTAATTTAGATTGGCTGGTAGCAGGAGAATTTGATAATCTAGAAAATGGAGCTCAAGCTGAACTGTTATTTTCAATGTTAAAGGGATATATTAAAGGTGTATATATATATTTTCCACCTGAAATTGAAGAATATATGGAAGAAGATGAAGGGGAGGATAAATCAATTTCAATGAAGTTAGATTTAACTAATAACTGGAGTATTAATCCAACTATTGGTCAGAGAAACACTTTGGAAAATCGATTAGATGAAAGCGATTATTACAGATTTAGAGTTATTTATAATCCTAATTGGAGAAATTATAATTCTGTTTCTCTTTTATATGAAGATAACAGAGAAGATTATTTAATTTCTGATATAGAAAACAATTTATATTTATTTGAGGGTAATGAAATTAAAAAAGGAGTTGCTTTAGTTAATAATCTTTATGGTAATACATTTAGAATAACAAGTGAACTGGCTTATTATGATAATGATTTAGAAATATATAATTTTCCCCCAGATAATTATCAAGGAAATTACCAGGATTATGAAGCTGAATTATCAGTTTATAAAAGAATCAATAATTATTTATTTATATCTTTAAATTATGACGGGGAACAGCAGCGTGATAGTTTAGGTTTGAGATATTATGATAGAATATATGATGGCCAAATACGGTTATCTTTTTCTGATAGAGCTTCTTTAACTTTATCAACTGAGAGGCGAGAAGAAGAATCAGAAAACTTAATAAGTGAAGAAAGTTCATTGAAGTTAAAATATTATTTTAACAGAGAATTTAGTGTATCAGCAGAGTTAAATGACTATCAGGGTGAATTTTTATCAGATTATCAGTCGCTTTTATTATCAGGTGATTATTATTTTCCGGATAACCCTGGTTATATAAGATTATTTGGAGAATATATAGTTCCAGAAGACGGTCAAAACGGAATTTCTTTTGGAGGAGCCTATGATATTATTCGTGATGATGAAAGTGGAATAGTAATTGAAGCTGGTAGAGAATATCAAAATTTTCTTAATGGTGAATATGAAGAATATGTTACAATCTCTTATTCTCATGCTCTTTCTTTCATAGGAAGTGAAAAGAAAAACACAAGGTTTACTGATTTTGAACCAAGACCAATTGTAGCAGGATATGTATATCTAGATCAAAATTATAATGGAGTTATGGATCCAGGAGAAAAAAAACTTAAAGATATTTCGATGCGTTTAGACAGTATTATGACTGAAACTGATGAAGATGGTTTCTTTATTTTCAAACCATATTTTAATGATCTATATCTTTTGAATTTTGATTATAGAAATTTAATTGCAGATTATACACCAGTAACTAAAGAAATATTAGTTAGAGTTAAAGATAACCAAAATATTATGCAAAATTTTGGTCTTACAATTAATGGTTCAATCAGTGGTAAAGTATATTTAGATAAAAATGCTAATGGAAACAAAGATGAAAATGAGGAATATCTTGTCTGGGCAGGCTTATCAGTGGGAAATTTAAATAAAAAAGATTATACTGATCAAAGAGGAGAATTCTATTTTGAAAATGTACCATTAGGATATCATAAATTAAATCTGTTAAAAGAGTCTCTTCCTAGAGGTACTAAACCTTTAAATGGATATGAACATGATGTTTATATAACAGAGGATAGACTTGATCATCATGATATTGATATACCAATAATCTATGGAGATTAAGTTATCCCAGGGCAGCAATGCTCTGTTTAGCCCCGGCTTGAATGCCGGGGTTTATTAATT
>JBNJFG010000132.1:0-4232 GCA_051746665.1 Bacillota bacterium | reverse complement strand
ATTTTATCAATTGACTTGATAGCTGAAATTTTACCACTGACAGCACTGACTTTTGATCCAGCTTCTGAGCATTTAATGAAGTCACCACCTCGAAAACAGGAAGATCATATAGTTAATAAGCACAGCTTTAGTGAAATTATGTTTTTAGCTCTGCTGATGGGTGGACTGGCCTTTACAAACTTCTATCTATTTATTAATGCTCAATCTGAAGCTGTTACAACAGGTACTCAGCTTTATGCCAGAGGAACTACAATTTCATTTTTAACAATTGCATTTTCCCAGTGGGTTAACATTATGTCTCGACGATATGAATATGAGAGTATTTTTAATAAGAATTTCTTCAGCAACACGAAAATGCTCTATTCTATCTTGATTTCAATTGCGATGGTGTTTTTAGTGATCTATTCACCAATCAATTCTTTCCTTGGTTTTGCAGGTGTGACTTTAGCAGACTGGATTAGAATTGTTACAGCAGGTGGTGTTTTCTTATTAGGACACGAAGTTATTAAGTTCTTTAAGCGAAAAAATGAGACTGTATAATCTGAATAAATATAATTTATTTCAAAATAAAGTTTAGTTAAAAAAAGATTAAGTTAATGGAGGGAAGCAAAATGTTCGAAATTGAATTGAAAAGAGATGGAGAAGAAAATTTATATACTCAGATTTATGAAGCAATCAGAGCAGAGATACTTGCAGATAAATATACACCAGATACTAAAATGCCTTCAATCAGGAATCTTGCTTCCCGTTTAAGTGTAAATGCAGAAACTGTTGTTAAGGCATATGATTTATTAGCGGCAGAGAATTTGATTTATAAAAAAGAGGGTAGTGGGAGCTATATTGCTCCTGCTGCAGCTTTAAAAAGCAATAGTGATGATCAGAGGCTAAGAATATTAACTTCTAAAACTTCGTTTATTTCACAAAAGACAATTGATTTTAGCGGCCCGGAAAATGGGGGCGAATTTTTAGAAGAATATGCCTGGGATTTAATTTTTGATCGTTTTTATTCAAATTTGAAAGGTAAAAGTTTTAAAAATTTAAAAGATGAAAAAATCAGTTATTTAAAGCTTTTAGATTCAAAAAATAAAAATCTTAATAAAACTAAACTGTATTATAGTTCAGAAATTCAACTTCAAGAAATTTTATTATCTTTGATTGGAGAAAATAAAGAATTATTATTTACCGAGGGTAATGATAACTCTCTATTTGCTTCTTTGTGTTCAAATGAAAATAATAGATATATTGAAAATTATGATGATTTTTACTTACCTGGACAAGAAATTAATTTCAACGTAAGTTCTGCTGATTATGATAGTTTAATGGAATATTTAGAAAATCATACTATTGATTATTTAGTGATAAGTGACGAATCAGTTGAAGATAGCATTTTAAATTGGAGTCTTTCTAAATTAAAATCATTACTAGAACTTGCTCAAATGCTTAAATTTAAAGTTATAATCATCGAATATTTTTCTCTTTATCAGATTAACAATAAAATTAAAGAACTTTTAGAATCTAAATATAAAGAAGAAATAATTTTAATTCAAGCTTTAACAGAGAGAGTTTTTACAGGATTGGATTTAGGTTTAGTTTATATAGAACAAAAAACTATAGATAACTCAGCTCATGAATCAATTTTAAATCATTACTTTTTAAGTAAAATTACAGCTAAAAACAATTTTTCAGCTGGAGAGAACTTAATTAATAACCTTTTAAGTTATTATTTGGATAATAATTATTTAGATAAAAGAATAAAATTTTTGCGGCAGCGTTTAACAAATAGAAAAGTCTTGTTAAAAGAAGCAATTAAAGATCATTTTAGAGGTGTGAAAAGTGTAGATAATTCTTCATTGTTTTTTCTCAAATTAATATTAAATCAGAATATCAATCAGCATGATTTTAAAGTTTTTGCTGAAAAAAACTCTCTTTTATTACCTGATTACAAGATTTTTTTTAGCAGGAAGATAAGCAATGAACTTATAATTTCGCCTGCATCTTTAAATCAATTTTCAATTAAACAAGGTATTATGACTTTAGCAAAAATATATTGGCAATTTATCAGTTAAAAATTTACTTTAAATTTTCTTAATTTTTGATAAAATATAAATATAAGTTAAGAAGTTATAACTTATATTTAAAAATTCATTCGTCTTAGTTATAAAAGTCAAGAAGTATTGAGTAGTGAACTTAAATTTAATAGGGGGTTAAAAAAATGACAGAAGTTAAACTTGAAATTTTAAAAGACCTTATTCAATGTCAGGAGAGTCCCTGTGCTTCAATTTATATGTCAACTAAGGCTGTGCATAAAGGAAAATTTAAAAAGTTAGAAATTGAATTCAAAAATCTGCTGCAGGAAGTAGAAGAAAAGCTCAAAAATAATTGGGATTTTAAGCAGCGGGATATTGATAAATTTTTAAAGGATGCTTATACTTTGGCTGCTGATAGTACATTCTGGCAGGAACAGAAGGAAGGATTGGCAGTGTTTATCTCTAAAGATAGATTTGATTATTTTAGTCTTGAAGTTGATACTTATGATAAGGCATATGTTAGTTATAACTTTAATCTTAAACAGTTAATTTCAGAATTTCAAGATAATCAAAAATATTATCTTCTGGCTTTAAGTCCAAATCATAATTATCTTTATCAGGCCAGTCGTAATGATATTGAAAGAGTTGAATTAGAAAATTTACCACTCAACATTAAGGAATTTCTAAATTTAGATGATAAGGCAGCTGAAAAACATCAGTCAATAAATACAGCCGGGGGATCACCAGTTTTTCACGGCCAGGGTGGAGCCTCAGATGATGATAATGAGGATTTAATGCATTATCTTAGAGAAATAGATAAAGTTATTAACCTCGAACTAAAAGAAGATAGTTATCTCGTTATTGCAGCTGATGATAGTGTCTTTGGTCTTTATAAAAATATTAATAGTTATGACAAACTTTTAGATGAAAATTTAAGTGGTAATGCAAAGCAGATGAATAAAAAAGAACTGCGAGAAAAAAGCTGGGAACTTGTTGAACCCCATCTTAATGATTATTTAAAAACTGTTAAAAATAAATTTTTAGAGCTTAAGTCAAGTGATAAAACTTCAGATGAATTAGAAGATATTGTTGAAGCTGCAAATTACGGTAAAATTGATATTTTATTAGTAAATAAAAGAGCTGAAAAAACTGGAGTTTTTATTGAGGATGAAAATGAAATTAAAATTATGAATAATAATAAAGATTATGATTTATATAATTATGCTGCAGTTGAGACAATAAAAAATGGAGGAACTGTATTTTCAATTAAAAAAACTGAAATGCCAGAAGATGAAGATATTCTGGCAATTTATAGATACTGATATAATTTCTAGAGTATCTGCTATCTTAGGATTTTTAGATAGCAGGTACGCTTTTTTTATCTGATTAATATAAAGATTAAAAAGGATATTAACAAATAATATAGAATAAATTAGATAATAGATAAATATTTTCTATACTATAAATAATTCAAGACATTAAAAGATTTTACAGTACTATAAAAAAAGCAGGGGGAAAGCATTTGAAAAAAATTATACCAAATTTAAATTTGAGAAATTTATTACTAATTACCATTGGAGTAAGTATGATCTTAATAATTATTGCTTTGAGTTTATATATTTTTAATAGTATGGCTTTGGAACTAAGAAGTCAGGAAGTAGAAAGATTAAATGCTGTCACTAAAACAGTTGATAACAAATTAGCTGATTTATTAGAAGAAGGAACAGTTGCGGTTAAACTTATTGCTAAAAATACGGCGGTTCAGTCTGCTTTTGCTGATCGAGACCGTGAATCTCTAAGAGATATGCTGCTTGATTCCTATCAGGATATTAGTGAAGAGATGGCACAGTTTCAATTTCATCTACCTGATTCTACATCTTTTTTAAGATTACATAATCCAGATAAATATGGTGATGACCTTTCCTCATTCCGATTTACTGTTAATCAGGCAAATGAAAAAAAAGAACTGGTTTCAGGAATTGAAGAAGGACGAGGGGGTTATGGATTAAGAGTGGTTTCTCCTGTTGAATACGAGGGAGATCATTTGGGTACTGTAGAATTTGGTGTCAGTTTGGGGCAGGAATTTTTAACTGAATTAAGAAATGATTTTTCTGGTGACTATTATATTTATTCTCTTGCTGATAAAAATAGTGTGGCCTGGGATAAAGATAATAATGATTGGATTGCAAGCACAACAAATTCTGA
>JBNJFG010000131.1:0-4412 GCA_051746665.1 Bacillota bacterium | reverse complement strand
AATTCCCTCAGGTGGGCGGCCTGTAAATTTAACCTTCACTGATTCGTCCATGGTTAGATCCTGTTTACCGTATTTCATTACTCCGGCTACAATATCAGATGCTGCCGGAAAAGAAACTCCACGCGGAGTTCTGGTATGAGAATCCCCACCAACAATTACATCAGTCGGCAGCACAAAGCGGTTACCGATGGTATGAATAATCCCTTCTCCAGTCTGCAGGCAGACTCCACCGCGCTCAGTGACAAAGTCATGTAAAAACTTATGATTATCTCTCTCTGAACTGGAAGGACACTCACCGGTATGGCATAGAGACTGAACTACAAATTCAGCTCCAAAATCCTCACCCGCCATAGACTGATATTCGTCCATGGTCATCGGTCCGGTTGTATCCTGAGAAAAGGCTCCCCTCATCTTAACCTGAGCTGTCTCGCCCGGCAGAATTGTATCCTTACCGTCAAGGCGATTATAGGCTACAATTTTCTGTGCCAGAGTCTGGGGAGGTTTAGAATCTTCCTCTACCACATTCTCTTCAGCCGGAGTTTTAATATCTCCAGTCTCAATTCCATTTTCTTCACAGTAAGCTAAGGCCATTGTCTGCAGCTCATTACCGGCATCAAAATAAGTCATGCCTCCAGCTGCAATTTTTTTCATTTTATAATTAATAGGTAATTTAATCTCAAGTTCTAGCTCATCATTAACTACAAGCTTTTTAGCCTCAAGATCAACTTTTAGGCTGTCCCCTTCTTTAATCTCGGTTGTGTCTGCTTCTAAAGGCAGAATCCCAGAGGCAACAAGTGATTCTTTAAAGATGGGAGCAAAACTTTTGGCAACAACTACTCCACCTTTTTTCTTTTCCGGTTCACCTTTTACCGGCTCCCCTAAAAGCTGCTGCATGGTATAAGTTGCAGACTTACGGGATGATCCTTCTCCTAAAGCTTTACCGGCTGTAAAGAAAACACTTTCTCCCTCAGCCTTGAGCTCATTTACTCTGCCCCAGAGATCTTCCTCATCATCACGGCCGTCCATCACAAATTGAGCGTGGCGCGGCTGATCGGTTCTGCTGTTGGCATTTTTGGAAGGACTTAAATGTCCGGTGGTAATATTATCTCCAACCCTTAAAGATAAGCCCTGATACTCAGACTCAAGCTCCCAGTCCTCAGCAAAATCTCGGTACACCCAGCTGAGCATCAGCTCATCAATCTTTTTCTTAAAGTAAGGATTTTCAGCTGCCAGTTCTTTCAGCTTTTCGAAATCTGCCTTAGTTACCAGTACAGTTTCTTTTAAAATCTCAGTAATCTGATCCCGGTAAATTTCCTTGGCAAATAAATCAATCAGACGTGAGGTGGCTGCTCCACCCTTCATCTCTGCCAGCAGCTTAAGTGCCTCTTTAGAACTCAAATAAGGATTTTCTTCCTCTCTGATTTTAGCTTCTTTAATAATTTCTGTCAGCCCCTCAGCTTTAGCATGAGAAGCAGGGAAAGTCCCTCTTTTAACTTCTTCTGAAATTAATCTCAAAATTAATTGATCCAGTCTTTCTTCTTCAAAAATTGTAAAAGTTTTATTTTCTAAATCCTCTACTTTTAAACCGGCAAAAAGGCTTTCTACCTCTGCTGCCTCCAGTGGTCTGGGATCAAGTCCATAAGCATTTTTTCTCTCTACTGCCTTCTTTTTATATTCATTTAAACAATCCAGTAAATTTTCTAATTTAGCTTCCATTAAATTAATTGCTCCTTCCTTATCTTATATCAGTCAAAGTTTTATGCCCGAAAGTTAAATACTCTCGAGCATCTTCAAGCAAACTCAGCTCACTATAAGCTTATATTAATTATAGTTCGGAAATAATTGCTGCTGTAATCTCATCAGTTGAAGCACTGCCGCCTAAATCTCCGGTTAAAACTTCTCCCTTATTTAAAACTGCAGAAGCCGCTTTTTCAATGCTGTCTGCTGCCTCAGCTTCACCCAGATGCTTGAGCATTAAAACAGCTGAAAATAAAAGTGCAACCGGATTTGCTTTGTTCTGACCGGCGATATCAGGTGCACTACCGTGTACAGCTTCAAAAACTGCTATCTCATCACCCAGGTTCATTCCAGGAGCAAGCCCCAGGCCACCGATCAAACCAGCACCTAAATCAGAAACAATATCTCCATAGAGGTTGGGCATTACTAAAACATCATACTCTTCTGGATACTGCACCATCTGCATACACATATTATCTACAATTTTATCATCAAATTCTATTTCCGGATTAGTCTTTTTATATTTTTCAGCCACTTTGCGCGCTTCTTCTAAAAAGAGACCATCACTAAATTTCAAAATGTTGGCCTTATGTACAGCAGTTACCTTTTTGCGGCCTTCACGCACTGCATATTCAAAGGCTCTTTCTGTAATTTTGCGGGAGGCCTTGCGGGTGATAATTTTAATGCTTTCTGCTGCCTCGTCACCTACATAATGCTCAATCCCAACATAAAGGCCTTCTGTATTTTCTCTGAAAACAACCATATCTATATTTTCATCTTTAGCAAATTTTTTCGCATGAACCTGAAGTGGGCGCACATTAGCATACAAATCCAGTTCTTTTCGAATTGCAACATTAACACTTCTAAAGCCGCTGCCCACAGGGGTTGTAATTGGCCCTTTTAAAGCTACTTTGTTTTTTCTAACTGACTCAAAAACTTCTTCCGGCAGTGGAGTCCCATACTTATCCATGACTCCAGCCCCGGCTTCTACCTTATCCCAGTTTATCTCCACACCGGCAGCTGCAATAATCTCAGCTACAGCTTCTGAAATCTCAGGTCCTATTCCATCTCCAGCAATCATTGTTACATTATGCATTCTCTTTACTCACTACTCCTTTATAATTTTAAAGTTCTCCAAATAATTTATTATTATTATTAAATCTACTAAAATACAGAGCCCTTCCAGACTTCTTTTAAACTATCTCCTAAATCAGGTTTGAAAAAAGCCGGAAATTAATCCGGCTTAATGTTTAAATACAATCAGCCTCTTTTATAACTGATATATATTATAGCATAGAATGGGCATGATTTTCCAGCTGATCAAATTCTGCCTGTGTCATCCCGCTGTCTCCTGGTGAAATTCCGGGGGAATTCTCACCGTGATAATCAGAACCACCTGTTATTAAAAGATCCAGCTCTTCTGCTATCTTTTTATATTTTTTAGTTATCTTTTCATTATGTTTGGTCTGGTAAACTTCCACACCTTTAAGACCAACATTCTTCAAGCGGGCAATTTCTTCCTTATCCAGTGCCTGCCCGTGGTTGATAATATAAGGGTGAGCAATTACAGGTACTCCTCCTGCTCTTAAAATAACTTCTATAGCTTCAGCAGGTAGTACATTTTTCTTCTCCACATATGCTTTTCCTCCACCATCAATGAATTCTTTAGTAAAGGCATCTCCAATTTTTTCAATATATCCCTTATCAACCATAGCTCTTGCTATATGTGGACGACCAAGACTGACACCAGTAGCATATTTTTTAACATCTTTAAATTCCAGCGGATAACCCATTTCAGTCAGCTTTTCAATCATTTTATGAGTCCTTTCTACCCTTGAATCTAAGATTGCTTCTGTCAGCCCCAGTAAAGAATCATTCTCTATATCAATAAAATAACCTAATATATGGTATTCGGCCTCACCTCTGTAAGTAGAAATTTCTATACCGGGAACAACTTTTAAACCTTTTTCCTCTCCCAGCTGCTGTACTTTTGCGACAGCTGTTACATTATCATGATCAGTAACAGAAATAGTTTCTAAACCCAGCTCCAGACAGGTGTCTACCAGTTCCTCCGGAGTTGAAGCACCATCAGAGGCGGTTGTGTGCATGTGCAGATCTATTTTCTTTCTTTCTTCAAACATATCTTTAGACATAAAATATCAAGCTCCTTAAGAGTAATTTTTGACACAAATTTACTTAAAAAGAGATTTCAAGTACTCTCTACTCTTTTATTTTAAATACTCTCTCTAAGATACATTTATAGTTTATCAGAAATAGTTTAAAATATCATTAAAGATTAGAAATTAATCTAAAATAATTTACTCAACTTAAAAATTAAGCTTAACTAGAATGCAACTAAAAAAGATAAATACTCTTTCAGCTTAAAACTAAATTCTGCCCCGCAAATAATACCAGGCTAAACCAACCCATTCATGAAGAGCTGAAAGATTTGCACTTAAAGCTCCCCGGTTTGGCAGATAGTCAAGCCAGCTGAATTGATGGTCATAGATATAACCGGAATGAACAGGTAAAATACTTATATTTTGAGCTCTAAAAACTGCAGCAGAGCGCAAAACATGGTAGGCAGAAGTTACCAGATAAATTTTATCTACCTCATTTTCTTCCAGCCATTTTTTTAAATAAGCAGCATTTTCAAAAGTTGTCTGTGCTCGATC
>JBNJFG010000130.1:0-4425 GCA_051746665.1 Bacillota bacterium | reverse complement strand
TTTAATTGCAGCTATCAAAGAAGAAATTATTGTTTCTGATGCTGCACCAGTTTTTAAGAGTTATTCAACTTTACTTGCTGCAATTTCAATGATTGCTCTTGGTATAATAGGGATTCAAATAATATAAAGACAGAAAATTTTTAAGCAGAATAAATTATTTTTCATTTATTTAATTTCGTTATTATAAAAGTGAGGAGAAATCATGAACTTTCTATCATTTTTACCCACAGGAATAATTATTCTAAACATTATTTTTATTATTTTGTTGATTTTTTTTGAGAGAAAAGATCCAACAGTTACCTGGGCCTGGCTTCTAATTTTAACTTTAATTCCATTGCTTGGCTTTATACTTTATCTATTTTTTGGATTGACTCCTAAAAAGAGAAAGCTTTTTCAGCGAAAGCAGAAGGCCGATATATTAAATAATAAAGTTCAATATACTAATTTTTATTTAGATGAGCAGAAGCCTTTCTTTAATCATTTAGAGCAGAGTATAATGAGAATCGGTTTCAAAAATGAGTTGCCTGCAGAAATGGGATATAATCAGCTAAAAATTTATAGTAATGGGCAGGATAAATTTGACGATCTTTTCCAAGATTTAAAAAATGCTAAAAAATTTATTCATGCTAATTATTATATTATTAATGATGATCAGCTGGGAAATAAGTTTATGAGAATTCTGGCTAAAAAAGCAGAAGAAGGAGTAGAAGTAAGACTGCTCTATGATAAAATGGGCTGTAGAGATCTTTCGCGTTATACCATTTTCAATTTAGAAGATGCCGGAGCTGAGGTTGTTTCTTTTGCACCTTTTGTATTGGATATAAATTATAGAAATCACCGCAAAAATTTAATAATTGATGGAGAAATTGGTTATCTTGGTGGGATTAATATAGGAGATGAATATCTTGGCTTTTCTGATCGTTTTGGAGAATGGAGAGATACACATCTAAGAATCCAGGGGGAGAGTGTTAAAAGTCAGCAGTATCGCTTTTTATTAGACTGGAAGTTTGCTTCTGGCAGTGATCTTTTGGAAGAAGAAAAATATTTCCCTAAAAATATAACTAAGGGAGATGCTGCCATCCAGATTGTAAGTAGTGGTCCTGATTCGAGAGAAGCAGAAATTAAAGCGATGTTTTTGAAGATGATTTATGAGGCTGAAAAAACAATTTATATTCAAACACCATATTTTATTCCTGATCAATCAGTATTAGAAGCATTAATAATTGCTTCTCGTTCTGGAGTCGATGTAAAAATAATGATTCCTGACCGTGGTGATCATCCCTTTGTTTATGCTGCAAACAACTCTTTTGTGGGACAACTTTTAGATGCTGGGGCGCGCTGTTACCGTTATACTAAAGGTTTTCTGCACAGCAAAACTATATGTATTGACAGCAGAGTGCTTTCGATTGGTACAACAAATATGGATGTGCGTAGTTTTAAGCTCAATTTCGAAATCAATGCCTTTATCTACAGCGAAGAAAAAGCCAGCTATCATGATAATTTGTTTAAAGATGACTTAAAATTTTCTAGTGAAATAACTAAAGAAGAATTTAAAAATAGAGGCTGGACAATGAAACTGAGAGAATCTGTATCTAGATTGCTTTCACCAATCTTGTAAAAAATAGTTATAATAATATTTAAGGGATAGCAATTAAGTTAAAAAGCTATCCCTTTAAATTTACATTTTAAAATTATTTCCAGCTGATATCAGCTTCTTCACGGGGAACAGTCCTAAAGTATTTTACGTCCGGATAACCGATAACTAGTGCTGTTACTATTTCTTTATTATTTTTAACTCCGAGAAATTTTCTAACTTCTTCTTTATTTTGTGCTCCTCTTAAAGTGAAACCACTAAATAAAACTCCCAGATCTAAAGCATTAGCCATTAATTCCATATTAGACGAGGCTAAAGAGCCATTAACATTAGAGTTTGCTGAAACAACAATTACGATTGGAGCTTCGAAAAATAAACGGTCATTATGTACGGATTCATTTTGATAATCCTGATACATTTGTGTCCACATTTCAGCATACTTTTTAAATTTCATCGTATCTGGTTTCAGATTATTAAGTATTGATTTTCCTTTTTCATTTAAATTTTTCAATATTAGTTCTCTAAATTCATCCATTTTATCTTTAACTACGGTAAAAGAGACGTCCTGTTGGTTACTTCCAGTCGGGGTATAGCGGCCGGCTTCTATAATTTTCATTATTTTATTTTCCTCTACATCTTTTTCTTTAAATTGTCTAATAGTCCTTCTAAATTTAATGAAATTAAGTAGATTATCTGCAGGTATTGAAAATTCTTCTTCATTATATTCTTTTACTTCATCCATATTATAATCAGAAGTTGAGACTGCATTTACGGGACAAATAGCAATACAGTGCCCACATTTAAAGCAATTCTCATTTTTGATTTGGGCTTTTTCTTCAACCATTATGATATCATTTACTAAACAGTCATCAATACATTTAGTACAGCCAATACATTTTTCTTGGTCAACTTTCATCATTTAAAAACCACTCCTAGTATTTTAATAATTTTGAGTTAATTTACACACTTGTGCAATCATGCATTTTTTAGTAATTAGCGGATTCTTTTATTAATTTTTTTGCTGCAATTTATGATTAATCCTTAATTAAGCGATAGAAATTAATCCTAAAAAGATAAAAGCTACCCCCACGAGTTTAGACAATTTTGCTTCAGATACTAGATTAGCATAATTAGCAGCCATTAAAGCTCCTATCAAAGCACCTGTACAACTGATACCAACCTCTAAGTATGGAATAGAAGCTTCAATTATAAAGTGGCCAATTGAACCAGAGAGAGCGGTAAAAGTCATAATTAAAACAGAGGTACCAATTGCTATATGGACTGAATACCCTAAGACAAAAGTTAAGATTATTAAAATGATCATCCCCCCACCTGCGCCAACGATTCCACACATCATACCAATTAGGCTGCCGAAAAAGAGAGAAGAAAACAATTTTCTTTTTCTCCAGAAAGATAAATCAAATTTTTCTTTAAAATCTTCTATCCGCTGGTGGATTGGTTTTCTTAAAAAGGAAATACCTAAAAATAAGATTACTATATTAGTACTACCACCGAGAAGAGAATCTGACATTTGGCCCGAAATTTTACTACCAACTAAAGCTGCTATTACAGCTGCAGCAGTCATATAGATTCCATTTTTAATATCTGTGTTGCCGTGTTGATGATAAGTATAAGCTGAGATAGAAGAGGCAATTACATCAGTTGCCAAACTAATTCCAATTGCTGTATAAGGACTATAACCTAAAAAGTTAACTAAGATAGGGGTAACAATTACAACAGCAGAAGCACCTACTAAGCCAGTAACGATACCAGCCCCCCAACCTGCAAATAAGATTATTAATAAGTTAATCCACATTTTATCATACTCCTTTATTTTTTATGAATTAATATTCATAAAAAAGCAAAAATATATTATATTTTCTTAATTAAATTTTCTAAATACTCAAGATTTTCTTTTCGTGTGTCCGGATAGTTAACAGCTAAATGGACGATAGTTAAAATAATTGTATCTATTAATCTAATTTCAACTGCTGCTGTAAATTCACACTTTTTCTTAGTTCTTAATATCGATAAAGCGTTACTAAATTTATTTCTTAAATTAGTTTTTATATCTGCAATATCATCTGCTTTAAATATTTCTGCATTTATAATTTCATTACCAATCCCTCTGCGCCGACGAATTTCATCATATAAGGTCAGGCTTAATTGATAAAGCAGCCCTGTTTCTGTCTCAGAATTCTTACTAGTTAATATTTGATCTAACTGAGAAAAAGTTTTCTGCCAGCTTTTTTTGAAAACAGCTAAAAATAATTCTTCTTTATTATTGTAATAATTATATAAAGTTCCAACTGCAATACCTGCCTCTTTTGCAATTAGCTTCATACTTAGTCCTTGATAATTATGATTTTTTAATAAGTTGAGTGTGGCCTGATATATTTTTTGTTCTATATCTTTAATAATTTTAGGCATAATATTCCCCTTCTTTTTTATGAATATAAATTCATTATAAAACACAAGCTAAATTTTGTCAAATCAAACTGGAGCTTTAGATTCAAAGGTGAATTGTATTTTGCAATTAACAGATAAAATTAAGAAAAGAAAATTAAGCCATGCAGAAGCAGTGCAAGAGTATAAAAAAGAAATAGAGAAACATAAAGGGATATTTAGAAAAATGGAAATCATTTGAAGAAATACATCGCAAAAATTGTTTGGGCAAGATTACAGAAAGAGAATATAATGACAGAATAGAGCAGAATTATAATGAATACTATAATGAATATGGGATAGAATTTGGAGAGGGATGTGACGAACTAATAAACTTTTTGATGGAACATTTAATTGGTTAATTTTATAAATTAAATGTCTCTAAA
>JBNJFG010000129.1:0-4443 GCA_051746665.1 Bacillota bacterium | reverse complement strand
TATGGTTTAGAAATGATGGCAATCGAAGCAGCCGGAAAAGAACCAGGTCCTCGACATCTTCAGGAAATTATTGAATCTGCCAGAAAGCAGGGAATAAAAAATGTTTTTTATCAAGCTGAAATTGATAGTACTAAAACTAGAGCTGTTGCCGAAGAACTTGGTGGAGAAACTGTAAAGTTAAATCCTTTAGCTCAAAATTATATTGAAAATCTAAAGATAATGGCTGCTAAAATGGAAGCTGAGCTTGCGGAAAGAGATGATCAGTAGTGAGTTATGCGGTTGAACTGAAAAATGTCTCAGTTAAATATGGTGACTTAGATGCTTTAAAAGATATAAACATAGAAGTACCAGAGGGAGCTTTTTTAGGGATTATTGGTCCTAATGGTGGTGGTAAAACTACACTTTTAAAAGTTATACTGGGATTAATTGAGCCATTTGAAGGAGAAGTTAAAATATTTGGTTGTCCGCTTGAGCAGTCGGTTGATAAGATTGGCTATGTACCTCAGATTTCTAATTTTGACCGCAGTTTTCCGATTAGCGTTTTAGATGTTGTTTTAATGGCAAGGCTGGGCGGAAAAGTCAGATTTTTTCATCAGTATAAAAAAGCAGATATTAAAAAAGCAGAGGCAGTACTAGAGCAAATGAATCTACTTCAGCTTAAAAATAGACAGATCGGGAAGCTTTCTGGCGGACAGCTGCAGCGGGTTTTAATTGCCAGGGGACTGGCTGTTGAGCCTGAGATTTTGCTTTTGGATGAGCCAACAGCAAATGTTGATGCCAGTTCAACTTCACAGATTTATGAAATTTTAAAAGAATTAAATGAAGAAAAAACAATTATTGTGGTAACTCATGATATGGCTGCAGTATCTTCTTATTTTGACAGTTTGGCCTGTTTAAACGAAAAACTTTATCATCATGGGGATAAACATTTAGATCAGGATACAACTAAACAGGTTTTTGGCTGTCCTGTAGATTTAATTGCTCACGGGCATCCTCACCATGTATTTGAACCTCATGGAGAGGAGGAAAATAATGATTGATGCAATTTTAAATTATCAATTTATGCAGAATGCTTTTTTAGCTGCAGTGCTGGCCAGTATTGCCTGTGGTTTGATTGGTACAATTATTGTTGAAAAGAAACTGGTGATGTTAAGTGGGGGTATAGCTCACACTTCTTTTGGAGGTATTGGTTTAGGCTATTTATTGAATATCGAGCCCATTTATGGAGCTTTTGGATTTGCTGTTGCTGCTTCCTTAGCAATTGCTGCTATTCGGCGTAAAATCGGCACTGGTTCTGATACTTTAATTGGTATGTTTTGGTCTTTAGGAATGGCCCTGGGAATCTTATTTATCGGTTTTACTCCCGGTTATCCACCAGACATCTCTTCCTATTTATTTGGAGATATTTTAACTGTGCGCAGAATGGATGTTTGGTTGATGGGTTCTTTGACTATTTTTATGATTCTTGCAATCAGCAGTCTGTTTAATTATTGGAAAGCATATTTATTTGATGAAGAATTTCTAAGGGTACTTGGAGTTAATTCAAATCTTTTAGAGAACTTTTTATTTATCATGATCGCTCTGGCAATTGTAATTTTAATCAGAGTTGTTGGTATTGTTCTTGTAATTGCTCTTTTAACAGCACCACCAGCAGCTGCCAGATTATATACAGATGATTTGAAAAAAATTATGGGGCTGGCTGTTGTCTTTGGACTTATCTTTTCTTTTAGTGGTTTAACTTTTTCTTACTATTATGATCTTCCATCTGGAGCAGTGATTATCATTACAGCAGCTTTATTTTATTTTGGTTCTGTAGCTGTCAAAGGTAGAAACGAATAGCTTCTAAATTAAACTTGTTTTTTTAAACAAGATGTATTAAACTAAATATAGAATTTAATTGAATAGTTTCTAAATAAGGGTTTCAGCTGCTTTTTTTGCGTTAATAGTAAAGCTAGCTGGCTGAATTAAAACGGGAAAGAGGTGAAAGACCTCTGCGGTCCCGCCGCCGTAAGGTTTAAGAGTAATCAAAATTGCCACTGGGAAACTGGGAAGGCTGATTATAAATTGAACCGAGCCGGAAGACCTGCCTTTATTTATAAACACCATAAACTCACGGGTCATGAGGGGGTGTTAGAGCAGATTTTTATTTAATAAGCTGTCGGCAGTAGCTAAATTTTTAAAAGCTTTTAGACTACTTAAAGGAGACTGCATTTTAGTTCAGCTTAAGAATAATGAACTTATTTAAATAAAATTCTGATCACTAACTTTAATTATTAATTCCTTTCGTGAAAACCAAGCGGAAGGAATTTTTTTATTTTTTAATAATTTAAAACTGATTTTTCACAGCAGAATTATTTAAATGATTTGAAAAGCAGTTAATATGAGAAAACATTAGTTTGAAAAAACAGGAGGTAAGTAATGACTTTAGATTATGTAAAAAAGAGAGATGGCAAAAAAGTAGAATTTAAATCAGAAAAGATAAAAAATGCAGTAGCAAAGGCCGCTGCAGCAGTTGATCAAGAAAGTGAAGAGATTGCAGAAGAAATAACAGCAGAGGTTTTATCTTATTTAAAAATATTTTTTAAAGATGGCGGCACTTTAGAAGTTGAGCAGATTCAGGATTTAGTGGAGAAGATATTAATTGAAAAAGGCTGTGCCGAGATTGCAAAAGCCTATATTCTTTATCGGGAGCAGCACAGCAAGCTCAGGGACGGCAAAAAGCTATTTGCTGATGCGGTCAACATTATGGATGATTATTTAGACCGCAGTGACTGGAAGGTAAATGAAAATTCTAATATGAGTTATTCACTCCAGGGCCTTAATAATTATATTGCCTCTGAGATAACAGGTCAGTACTGGCTGCAGGAGATATATCCTAAAGAAACCGCTAAACTTCACAGCAGTGGTGATTTACATATCCATGATCTTGGCAATTTGAGTGTTTACTGCTGTGGCTGGGATTTGGAGGAGCTTTTGCGGACGGGTTTTAGAGGAGTTCCAACCAAAATTGAAAGTGCCCCACCAAAACATCTAAAGACAGCTCTTGGGCAAATTGTAAATTTTTTCTATACACTCCAGGGTGAGAGCGCCGGCGCCCAGGCTTTTTCTAATTTTGATACTTATCTGGCTCCTTTTATTGCCTATGATGGCCTTAATTATAAAGAGGTTAAGCAGGCAATGCAGGAATTCTTATTTAGTATGAATGTTCCGACGAGGGTTGGATTTCAGACTCCTTTTACAAATATCACCATGGACCTTGAGGTTCCCAACTATTTAAAAGATCAGGCAGTTATAATTGGTGGCCAGCATCAGGAAAAAGCTTATGGTGAATTTCAGCCAGAAATGGATATGCTCAATCGTGCTTTTGCTGAACTGATGATGGAAGGTGATGCTAAGGGCAGAATGTTTTCTTTTCCGATCCCGACTTATAATATAACTAAGGATTTTAAGTGGGAAAATGAAAAACTGGATCCTGTCTGGGAGATGACAGCTAAATTCGGAATACCATATTTTTCTAATTTTATCAATTCGGATATGGACCCTGAAGATGCAAGGAGTATGTGCTGCAGATTGAGGCTGGATAACAAAGAGCTGCGCAAAAGAGGTGGAGGCTTATTTGGTGCTAACCCTCTAACTGGGAGTATAGGTGTAGTAACTCTAAATATGCCGCGGATTGGTTATCAGGCTCAAGATAAAGAAGAGTTTATAGAGCGAGTCTATTATCTGATGGATCAGGCAAAAAAAAGCCTGGAAATCAAGCGTAAAGTTTTAGAAAATCTAACTGAACAGGGTTTATATCCTTACGCAAAGTTTTACTTAAGAGATATTAAAAAACGTTTTAATCAGTACTGGAAAAATCATTTTAATACAATTGGTTTAAATGGAATGAATGAGGCCCTACTTAATTTTATGGGACAAGACATTTCAACTCCGGCAGGAAAGCGGTTTTCAGAAGAAATAATGGAAAAAATGAGAACACGTCTGCAGCAGTATCAGGATGAAACAGATAACCTTTATAATCTGGAAGCAACTCCGGCTGAGGGTACAGCCTATCGTTTTGCTCGCCTGGATAGAGATAAATTTGGGAATCAGATAATTGCGGCCAATCAAAAAAGAGTGCTGGCAGAAGCTGCTGATCCTTATTATACTAATTCAACTCAGCTGCCTGTAGGTCTGACTGATGATATATTTACAGCATTAGAACTGCAGGATGAACTGCAGTCATTATATACAGGAGGTACAACTTTCCATGGATTTTTAGGAGAAAGAATAGATTCTATTAAAGCTACAAAAAAATTGGTTAAAAGAATAGCAGAAAACTTTAAACTTCCCTATTACACTTTGACTCCATCTTTCAGTATTTGTCCAGTTCACGGTTATCTACCGGGAGAGCATGAATACTGTCCTAAGTGTGAAGCAGAAGCAGAAGCTCAAGAAGCTGCT
>JBNJFG010000128.1:1201-4470 GCA_051746665.1 Bacillota bacterium | reverse complement strand
CCTCCAACTGCTGAAGCAAGACCATGAACAATACCCAGACCGGCATTAGCCAGGGTAATACCTGAGATTAAAGAAGCATAAGCCATACCCGCTCTAACTTCTGGATCATCTCCTTTATCTGTAGCTGCTGGGACTAGAGATTCACCAGCATATTTAAGAGCCTTTAATGCTAATGAATCAGTCATCGGAGAGGCTTTAGTAGATGTATAAGCACCTAATAATTGAGTAACTGCATCAAGTCCGCTAGCTGCAGTTATAGCTGCCGGACAGGAGGTAGTTAGCTTAGGATCTAAAAGAGCAATATTGGGAATGAAATTATCATGACGCAGTGATTTTTTAAAACCATCTTCTCCAACTTTGCTTAAAACAGCATTTTTGGTAGCTTCACTTCCTGTGCCAGAAGTTGTCGGTACAGCAATAAAAGGTATTTTATCTCCCGGATGTTCTTTTCCAGCTCCCACAACTTCTAAATAATTGATCACAGAATCCTGTTGAGTTAACATTGCTGAGATTGCCTTTCCGGTATCCATGACACTTCCTCCGCCAATTGCTATAACAGAATTTATATTCTCTCCGCGGTATTTATCAGCAACCTCATCAATTAAATCAGGAGAAGGTTCTTCAGTTACCTTAACAGTAGAAAATGAGATGGATTTATCTTCTAATCCCTCACTTAATTTATCAAAGCGGCCTGATTTATATAATGAAGAAGCTCCGGTAACAATTAAAGTCGTTTTTCCATAATTAGCTATGAGATCAGGTAGTTTTTGAAAACTATCAGTTTCAAAGATTATTTTAGGTGTACGAGCAAAAGTAAAAGCGTTATTTAACATTAATTAGCCTCCTTTATAACTTAAGGTTAGGTCGAATTTAATATATCGCAAAATTTAACAAAAATCAAGAGTTTTACTATTTATTTTTCAGTCAGTTTCGTTTGAAAAAATTGTAGAATAAAAAAATTCAAAAGGGGGATTAAATTAATGAAATCAAAAACCTCAAGAAACCTGAAATACCAGAGAAAATCTGGGATAAATTATTGTGTTGAATATAATGCTGCTCAGAGCAAGAATTGTTAATCCAATATATTAAAAAATATTCTTAATTTTCAAAATAATGCAGGGATTTTTAATTATGTGTATAAATATAATATAGTACTATCAATTTTTTTTTGCAGTCCAATGTTAAATTAGAATGTTTGGACTGTGATTAACTCAGCTTGAACTGCTAAAGGGAGGTGTAGTAAACTAATTTTTTTTGACCAGTTAAACAGGCAAAATAAGGAGGAAAAAATGCAGAAAAGACTTATTATTTTTGTACTTAGTATAATCGTTATTAGTTTATTCAGTATGTCAGTTATGGCTCAAAGCCTAAAAGTTGGTTTTATTTATAATGGTTCTGTTGGTGATGCTGGATGGACTTATGCCCATGAGCTGGGTCGTCAGCATTTAGAAGATACTTTTCCGGAGATTGAAACCAATTATATTGAATCAGTACCTGAAGGTTCAGAATCAATTCAAATTCTGGAATCTTTAGCAAGAAATGATTATGATCTGATTTTTACAACCAGTTTTGGTTATATGAATCAAACACTTGAGATGGCAAATAAATATCCAGAAGTTATTTTTGAACACTGTTCTGGCTACAAAACAGCTGACAATATGGGGAATTACTTTGGCAGGATGTACCAGGCGCGTTATTTAACTGGTATTGTAGCCGGTCATATGACTGAAAGCAATAAGGTCGGTTTTGTTGCTGCTCATCCAATACCTGAAGTTATTAGAGGAATAAATAGTTTTACACTTGGAGTTTTAAAATCAAATCCTGATGCAGAAGTTAATGTAATCTGGACTAATAGTTGGTATGATCCAGCTGGAGAAAAAGAGGCTGCCTTGAGTTTAATTGACCTTGGTGCTGATGTTATTGCCCAACATCAAAATACTCCAGGACCACAGCAGGCAGCAGAAGAACGGGGAGTTTATAGTATCGGATATAACCTCGATATGTCTGAATTTGCTCCCAATGCGCATCTTACCTCACCAGTCTGGAAATGGGGTATGATTTATGAGGAAATTGTTAATTCTGTAATGGATGATAGCTGGAAGCCAGAAGCTATCTGGTATGGTTTAGAAATAGGTGCAGTTGATATTGCTCCCTTTGGTCCTATGGTTCCAGAGGAAGTTAAAACAGAAGTAGCTGAGGCAAGAGAAGCTATTGTTAATGGTGATTTCAAAATTTTTGAGGGACCAATTAATGATCAAAATGGTGATTTAATAGTTGGAGAAAATGAGACAATGAGTGATGATGAGATCTGGCAGATGAATATTTTCGTTGAAGGAGTAAAGGGTGAACTGCCTGAATAATTATTAGTTGTCTGAGCATTTATAATTATACAGGAATATAGCTTTATTCCAGCAAAATTATTTATTTTCTATTATTTCCGGGAGTTAATTTACTCCCGGAAACTTTGACTAAAGATCTTAAAAAGTTCAACTTTATTTAGGGAGGGTGAAATTTATAATGAGTGAAGATTTAGTTTTAGAAATGAATAATATTTTAAAAACCTTTCCCGGGGGAGTTATTGCTAATAATAATGTTAATTTAAAACTCAAAAAAAAAGAAATTCATGCTTTATTAGGAGAAAATGGAGCCGGCAAATCAACTTTGATGAACATACTTTATGGACTTTATGAACAGGATTCCGGTGAAATTTTTATTAAAGGTGAAAAAATTAAAATAACCTCCCCAAAAGATGCAATTGCAAATGGTCTTGGGATGGTACAGCAGGATTTTACGCTTGTACCCTCTTTTTCGGTTGCTGAAAATATTATTCTGGGAATTAACAGGATTGGTTTTAAACCTAATTATAAAAAAATTTATAAAGAAATTGAAGAATTATCTAAAAGATATGAATTAAATATCGATCCAAGAACTAAGGTCTGGCAGCTTTCTATTGGAGAAAAACAGAGAGTAGAAATTTTAAAATTGCTTTATAGGAATGCAGAGATATTAATTTTAGATGAACCAACAGCAGTTTTAACTCCCCAGGAAACAAAAGCTTTATTAAAAACTCTTCGTAAAATGGCAGATGAAGGTCATTCAATTATTTTCATTACTCATAAACTGGAAGAGGTAATGCAGATTACCGACCAGGTTACAGTTATGAGAGATGGACAGGAAGTAGGAGTTTTTAAAACTTCTGAGACTACTCAAAAAGAATTAGCAAATGCGATGGTCGGAAGAAGTGTAATTTTAAAGATTGATAAAAGTCC
>JBNJFG010000128.1:0-1101 GCA_051746665.1 Bacillota bacterium | reverse complement strand
GAGTTGCAGTTATTTATGAAGGTAAAATAATTGGAGAAGCACCTGCAAAAAAAGAATATATAGAAGAAATTGGGCTTATGATGGCAGGTATAAAAACTAAAGTTGAAGGAGGAGCAGATATTGAAAATCGAAGTAGAAAAAAGACTTAACAAAACATACCTTTCAGAAACAGCAGTAATAATTTTTTCAATTATTCTGGCCATGCTCTTTATCAGCATTTTTCTGCTGCTGCTTGACTATCAGCCTGTCCCAATTTTTAAAGGACTGGTGGTTAATTCATTTTTAGACAGCTGGGGATTGGAAAAAACTATTGTTAAAACAATTCCCCTCTTGATTATTGCACTGGGACTTTCTATCGTTTTTAAAATGGAAATTTGGAATATAGGTGGAGAGGGTCAGTTTCATATTGGAGCAGTTGGAGCTACCTGGATTGCAGTTTTTTTATTAGCTGATGCCAGTATCTGGATTGTATTGCCTTTATTATTAACTGCAGGTTTTATAGGGGGAGCTCTCTGGGGTGGTATTGCAGGTTTTTTGAAAGCAGAACTGGGTGTCAATGAAATAGTTTCAACCCTAATGCTTAATTATATTGGTATTTTGCTGGTGGATTTTTTAGTTTATGGTCCCTGGCGTGATCTGGACGGCTTAAATTTTCCAACAAGTAAAAGTTTTGGACAAAATGCAAGACTGGGTGGGCTTTTTGAGACAAGTATTCATTCGGGAATCTTTTTTGCTTTAATTTTAGCGATAATTATTTATTACTTTTTTAAAAAAACGACCCTTGGTTTTGAAATGAGTGTTATTGGTGATAATGAAAAGGCAGCCCGCTATGCTGGAATTAATGTTAAAAAGAATATTATTATAGCTATGATGTTGAGTGGAGGAATTGCTGGCTTTGCAGGAGCAGTGCAGATGGCTGGGGTTCAATATCAGCTACAGCATGGATTTTCAGCTGGTTTTGGATATACTGCAATTATAGTTTCCTGGCTGGCCCGGCTTAACCCTTTTGCTATAATTCTTGTTTCATTTATTATGGGTGGGCTTTATGTTGGTGGGGAACAGATTCAGATGTTTATGCAGGTTCCACTATCATTAGTTAAT
>JBNJFG010000127.1:0-4475 GCA_051746665.1 Bacillota bacterium | reverse complement strand
CAAACTGTTAATTATATAAATAATTCTTATAAAGTAGTAGAGCAGGAATTAAATCAGGAGATGACTGAATATTCGAAGCAGTTGGTAGCTAAGTATCGTGAGAACTCTGAGGTTATGGAATGGGATTTAGAAGAACTAAAAGAAAAATTTAAATACTATGATATTTATATTATAAATAGTGATTTGGAAATTATAAAGACTACCAATGAGGCTGATTTAGGACTTGATTTTTCTAATTTTGGGAAATTTGCAGGTGTAGTTAGAGGACGGCTTGAAGGTGATTCTTTTGAGGCAGATCGGATTGATTTATCAACTCAGACTGGTGAAGTTAAAAAATATAGTTATATGCCAACCCCTGATAACCAATATCTGATTGAACTTAGTATAGCAGTTGAAGATAAGTATCCAAGTTTTAAACAATTAAACATGTTTACAGATGCTGGTGAATTAACTAAAGAATATGACATAGTAGAAGAAATTGCTTTTTATAGTGTTGAGCCTATTAATTATGGTGTGGCCAAACTGCGAAGCAGTAAAAAGCCTTATCTTGATCCGGATGTGCCTGAATTGCAGGAAGATTTAGCCCGGAAGGCTGTTTTAACTGGTGAGATGCAGACAGGAAATATTACTGAAGATAATTTGAATTATACTCTTCGATTTTTTCCAGCTTTAATCAGCATTGAAGATAAATATCAGGGATGGAATTCATATGTTGTGGGAATTACTTATAATGACCAGGTTATGGAAGCTGAATTGAATAAACATCAATATTTATTTGGCACCAATATTTTATTAATGATTATTTTCTTTATTGCATTTATTACAGTTGTTATTTATTTAATAAATAAATTTGAACATCAGGCAAATCATGATAAACTTACCGGACTGGCAAATAGAAAATTATTTGTAGATGAATTTAAAGAGCTTGAAATAAAAGCTGATAAATTTAATTCTAAAGCAGCTATTATTTTCATAGATATTGATAAATTTAAAGATATTAATGATAACTATGGTCATGATTTTGGAGATAAAGTTTTAGAAAATATTGCTTTTAGAATGAAAAATAATTTAAAATCGGAGGATAAGCTTGCTAGAATGGGAGGAGATGAATTTGTTTTAGCCTTAGGGGATCTTTCTTCTAAAGAAGACGCAGTATTAATCACTCAGCGTTTGATAAATAAATTCAAAGAACCACTGTCAATTGAAGGAGAAGAAATAAAGATTAGCCTGAGTGCTGGTATTAGTATTTATCCTAATGATGGCAAAAATTTAGAAGAGTTGATTAAAAACGCTGATTATGCAATGTATCAGGCTAAAAAAAATAATAGAGATTTAGAAACTAGTTAAATATGATTTTGAAAGGCGGATAATTCCGCCTTTTTTAATGAATTGTATCCAAATTTAAATATCCCATCTTAATAGATCTAGCTATTGCTTGAACAATATTTGCTGCACATAATTTCTGACATATTTTATTTCGGTGATATTTTATTGCAGCTTCCGATAAATTTAAATTTTCACTAATTTCTTTAATAGTCAGGCCATTGGCTGAAAGGTTCAAAATTTTGCTCCTGATTTCAGTCAGAGAATCATTATTTTCTTTATAATAATTAATGGAATTTAAATCATTAGTAATTTTACTCCGTAAAAGTTCTAAAATTAGTTTTAAATCTTCTTCTTTATTTTTATTTAAATTATTATTTAAAATACAAAGATATGCATTATTATTGTTTATTTTAACTGGAGCAGCTATACTCATCCATTTCTGTAAGAATTCGCAATAATTTTCATCTCCTAAAAAATAAACTGTTTCTCCAGTTTCCATTGCTAGAGAAACTGAATTAGTTCCACAACTTTTTTCTGTAAAATATACTCCTTCGGTCAAGTTATGTAAGTGAATTGTTTTTTTAATTTTTTCAGGTATATATGATTTAATTAAAATGCCTTTCTCATCAAATAATAAATAGCAATTACTATCTAAATGATAATTTTGAACAATATATTCAACGTTATGAGTGAAGATGTTGACTAGCTTCTCATTTGAGTTATAGGACTGCTCTAATATTTCTTTAGCTGCAGTTTCCTGAGGGAAATTTATTTTTTTAGAAATCCCCATTTGATAACATCTGAACCAAGAATTTTTTAAGCTGCTTAACATAAACTTGCCTCCTTTGAAGTATATTAAAGTTTTTGCGGAAAAGGTATAATATTATCTAGATTATAATCTTCGGTCTTATTTAATTCTTCTGCTCTAATTGTAATGAGTCCAACTACTATTAGACGATAAGCAATCTCAAATATTTTTTCTGAACTCCAATCTAAATTTTCTCTTAAATCAAGAAGTGTTTTTCGGCCATCAATTAAATTGAGGACTTTTTCTTCATCACTGTTTAGATTTATTGAGTCAGCAGCCCTCTTGATTTCTGATACAGCTGGATAGATAATAATGTTTTCTGAAGGCAGCAGCTGTTTAAAAATTTTTTTATTCTGCACTTGTCGAGCAAGATTTAATAATAATTCATTAAACTTATCATCAATTATTTTTTTATCACTATTTAAATTTGGGCTAAATTTAAATTCTCCTTTTTGCCAGTGTAAAAATTCAAAAAGAGCTTTTTCTCCTTTTAAGTCATCCAACATAGCATTAATGATTTCTCCATTTTTAAAATAAATTATTCCAAACTTATTTTTTTGTTTAAGGACAAGGCCGCCGTTATGCTTAGCGGTATTTAATAATTTTAAGAGAGTAGTTATATTAAAAATCTTTAAATCCCCTTCATAACTAATAGCTTTTTTTGCAACTTTACTTACAAAATATTTTAAATCTATTCTCATTTCTTCCAGTGTTTCTGCCAGAAAAGAAAATTCATCTTTGCTTTTAACTGAAATAGGATTATTAAAATCTCCCTCAGCAATTTTTCTTGAACTTTCCACTAACTTATTAATTGGTTTGACTATATTTTTAGAAATGATTAATGAAATAAGGAGTCCAAAAATTATAAATATTATAGACATAAGATATATTTGATGACGAGTGTTATATAACATCTGATGCAAAAATGATAAAGAATATCTAAATTCTAAAAAACCCCAGAGATTATCATATGCAATTATCGGGGCTTTAACATTTAAATAATTATCATTAAATTCTAGTAGGTTATTTTCCGCATCAGGATCAATATTTATTTGCTGTCCAATAATTGATTCATCAGTCGAAATTTCAATTATTCCCTGAGCATTTGTCACAGAAACTCTATTTATGTTAGAATCAGGATCATTTTTCAAGTTATTAATAATACTTGTCAGGGAAGAATAGTTTTCCATAACTATTGGTTCAGCACTATATTTTACTATTATGTTTGCCAGTAAGTTACTGCTTGAGGTAATCTGACTTTTATAAGCTTTTTTTGTTTCTTTTAATAGAGTATAACTTATTCCAGTAACAGTTGTAATTATTAAAAGTGAGATTATTATACTTAATTTTAGATAAAAAGGGATTTTAATATCACTCAATATTTTCTCCTCCAAAATATATTTCCTGCTGCCAGAAAAGAAGATTATCTTTTTTATTTGTTGCAGATGATTTTAAATTATAGTCAATTAAATTAGCGTTTTCTAATTTTATTGATGCTTCAGGTACTTCAGCAAAAAAATTAGTGGGCAAACGGTATTCGCCAATTGCCGAATAAAGATTTTGTCCTTTTTCACTTAACATAAAGTCAACAAAGAGCTTTGCTTGATCAAGACTATTACTGTCTTTTATAATTGCCATACCACCAATTTCATAACCTGTTCCTTCTGCCGGTATAATTAGTTCTAACTTATATCCTTCTTTTTGAAGTTTCTGTATATCATGGCTAAACGAAATTCCAACTGCAGAATGACCTAAGGCAGCTAATTTGCTGGCCATAGCTCCAATATTTGTATATTCTTTAATGTTTTGATTAATCTGTTTAAGTATTATTTCAGCCTCTTTATCTGAAAAGCTCTGTAAAATAGTAGAAAGAATTGTATAACCTGTCCCTGAAGAAACAGGATTTGGAATAGTAATCAAATCTTTATATTTAGGATCAGCTAAATCGCGCCAACTTCTGGGTGGATTAAGGCCTAACTTTTCGAGTTTTTCAGTATTAACAGCAAAACCAATAGAACCAATATAGATTCCCCACCAGCGGTCTTGATTATCCATATATTCATAAGGTATCTGATCTTTATAAGGCGAAGAATATTTATAGAAACGATCTTCTTCTGCAGCTAAATAATATAATTCAGCTGGACCCCCAAATAGAATATCAACTTCTGGCCTGTAGTCTTTTTCTCTTCTTAAAATATTCAATAAAACTCCGGTTGATTTTCGAACTAATTTAGTTTTAATGCCACTATAGTTTTCAAAAGCATTTATATAGGTTTGAGCTTCATTTTGCTGTAAAGCAGTATAAACTATTAATCTATCTTCTGCAGCCTGAACAACTGAA
>JBNJFG010000126.1:0-4501 GCA_051746665.1 Bacillota bacterium | reverse complement strand
GAAGAATCAGACTTTAGTTTTTCCATAAATTCCATAAAAGAACCTTCCATTTTAGGTGTTCCATCTTCTGCTAAAAGATCTGCTTCTGCTAAATATTCTTTATTATAATAAAAAACTAGTGGATGAGTATCCAGTGGTACTGCATAAATTTCGCCGTCAATCTCAGATCCACTCAGGATATTGGAATTATATTCACTCCAATCAATACCGGCATTTTCTCCTAATTCATTTAAAGCAACAATTAAGCCTTCATCTGCCAGTTCTTTGACTCTGGTAACATGGCTGATTGCAATGTCTGGTCCATTACCGCTGGCTGTTGCTGTTTTTAACTTTGTATAATACTCTTCCCATTCTAATCTTGTGACATCTACTTCTATATTCTCGTGAGCTGCATTAAACTCTTCTACGATTTCGTCCATAAATTCTGCGTCTCCACCACCAAAAAGATTCCAGTAATCTACTGTAACTACCTCGGCCATAGCTCCAGATGTAAATCCAACCAAAATTGTGATTAATGCTAAAACTAAAAATTTCTTAGACATTTTATATCCCCCTTAAAATTTTTGAATTACCCAATTACTGCTTCAATTTAAAATATTGCAAATATTTAACTGTAAAAAAATATCGCCTCCTTTATTTTATGTATAGCTGCTTTAATTTAACTTTTATTGAATTAAAGCACATAAAAAATTGAACTGAATATTAGGCTCTATTAACTATATTATACACGTAATTAAAAATTCCTGCATTTATTTTAATTTTTTTTGATTTATTTTATTAATTGTTAAATTTATATCTGTATCTGAGCATAATATTTTGTCTGTAATTACCAAATTTTTTACCAAATAAATTAACTCCCCCTACATTGCGGGCATCTTCTTTAACACCAATTTTGATGTTTATAAAATCTTCTTTTTCTATATTTAAATCAGCTAAAGTAATATCCGAAATCTGATTGCCGTCAATATAGGATCCTTCTTCTGTTACCTGCCAGATTTTTAATAATCCGTGCTGAGTCTGATCGAAATACCACCAGTCAGGATTTAAAATACCTCTTTTTTCACCAAAGTCACCAGGAGAAGTCCAGACACCGATTTCAACTCCATTGATCCAAATAGAAATATCAGAAGGCCAGTCTTCATTATAGTCCGAAGTTTCTGAGCAGATTTCCATACTCAATTCCAGCTTGGTTGCCTGAGCCTTGCTGGGCAGATTGTTTGGAAAAACATATTTAACATAGCCTTTACCAAACCAGAGAATCTGAGCATGTATATGTTCAGGGTTCAAAAATGATTTAACATCATCGAGTTCACCAATTACTGCTTTTTCTGAGGCCAGGCCGCAGGTTGGACTGACTTCAAAATCCTTATAATTACCAATCGGCATTGATGTTTCTATTAAATTTTTATCTTTTAACTCTCTGTTTCCAGGCAGATTAATTAATATTTTATCATAATTTAGGCTGCATATTTTTTGGGAGCCGTGATTACCCGGTTTATATTCTGTTTCAATTAAACCAGCAGCTTCTAATTTTTTAATATTTACAGTCACTGAAGAAGCCGGCATATTTATAAATTCAGAAATCTGATTTAAATTCATATCTTCATTCTGTAGAACTTCAATAATTTTCATTCTGGATTCTGAACCCAGAGCTTTTAAAACATCAATAATCTTTTCTTCATCTTTCAATTCCATTATATTACCTTTCATTTTCAATACCCCCATTTTGCTTTGTGTTTACTGACTTTATTTTAACAATTGTTAAAGCAAAAAGCAATTATTAAAAATGATAGGCTGATTTCCCAATATTTAATCCAATTTCAAAAATTTATTCTATCACCGGCACAGTTAAACTTCCTTGAGGCATTATATAAGTTGAATAATTAGCTCCGTGTTTTTCTGCCAGATAATCAACTGCTTCCTGAATAGAGTCCATTTTTTTAGCAAATATATTTTCCGTCTGCTCCCGGCTCAAGCTGGAAATTAATATTATTTCTTTTGCAGCTGCTACTTTAGAAATAGCAAAGGCCTTATGGCCGCCAATTAAAAATTTCTTTTTGATTCGCGAAATATTATCTTCAGGTTTTTGAGCCTCGTCCATCCATTTTTTAAAACGTTCCTCACCATAACCTTCCGCACATTCTGCAGCCCAGATAATTGTACCACCTTTTTTCACAGCATGATCTGCATGGTCTAAAGCTTTTTGAGCCTGATAAAGGTTAATATCTCTGGGAAAACCACCTGAACTTACTACAGCAGCATCAGCTTTCTCTTTTAAAGGTAGATGATACATCTCTGCTGAGGCAGCAATCCCTGCTTCCCAGGCTTGACGACAGTCACCTGCACAAACTTCAACTATTTCTCGACTGCTGTTGGTGACTACATTGAGAATAAAATCCACCCCGACTCTAGCTGCTGCTTCAAACATTTCCTGGCTGATTGGATTATTTTCCAGTGTCGGCTGCTCAGCTGTTACCTCAACCATCATCGCATGATTATTTTCTATGCTCTGCCTGCCGGCTACTCCTGGTAAAATAGATTTTCTCCCACCAGAAAATCCAGCCATATAATGTGGCAGTATTACTCCTGTTGTAATTAAAAAATCCGCCTCTACAGCTTTTTTATTAATCTGCAGTTGATTGCCAGTACTTAATTGACCCAGGTTTACTAAATCTTGATCACACTTATGATAAATAAAATTATATTCAGCATCAATTGCTTCCCCAAATATTTCTTTATTTTGCTCTTTAGAATGTGGACAATGGACGCCAGTGGCAACAATAAAAGTTACCTGTTCTTTTTTAATCCCAGCCTCAGCAATAGTTTTGAGCATTGGAGGCAGCATAAAATTATAAGGGGTATAGCGGGTCACATCATTAACTATAATTACCAGATCATTAATTTCTTTAGCAGCTAAAAGCTCCGCCAGAGCAGATGTTCCAATCGGCTCCTGCAGAGACTTTTTAACTGAGTTTAAGGGATCTTTTAAGCCTTCTTTTTCGTTTGCTTTTAATATTTCTATTACTCGACTGCTCTCAATCTTAAATTCTAATTTTGTTCTTCCATATTTTAATTTCATTTCTGCTATTACTCTCCTCAATTCTCAATTATCGTTTTTGTGAATTATTTCTTCTGTACCCGGTACCAATAATATATTTAATCAGTCCAGCTTTTGAGATAAGCTTCCTGGTCTTCTGTTAACTGATCAATTTCTAGTCCTAACGATTTAAGCTTATATTCTGCTACCATATTATCAATATCATCCGGAATATTATAGACCTGCGCATCCAAATTCTGATTATGATTTAAATAAAGTAGTGAAGCTAACTGCAGAGCAAATGTCATATCCATTATTTCTGCTGGATGACCATCTCCTGCTGCCAGATTAACTAATCTACCATCCGCTAAAAGATAAATCTTACGTCCATCTGCCATTTCAAATTTCCTAATATTGGCTCTGGCCTCACTAACTTCAACAGCCAGTCTATTTAAAGCAGGTTTAGAAACTTCTACATCAAAATGACCTGCATTAGCTAAAATAGCTCCATCCTTCATTACTTTTAAATCTTCTTCATCAATAACATCCTTACAGCCAGTGACAGTAATAAAAAAGTCACCCTTTTTGGCTGCTTCCCGCATCGGCATTACTTCAAAACTATCCATCCAGGCTTCACTGGCTTTAACGGGATCAATTTCGGTTACTATCACTCTGGCGCCGAGACCTTTTGCTCTCATAGCCACACCTTTGCCACACCAGCCATAACCGGCAACTACTACAGTTTTACCTGCAACCACAAGGTTAGTTGTTCTCATAATTCCATCCCAAACTGACTGGCCGGTACCATAGCGGTTATCAAAAAGTGACTTACATTTTGCATCATTAACTGCCATCATCGGAAAGGCTAAACTCCCATCACCTTCCATTGCTTCCAGACGGTGAATTCCAGTTGTTGTCTCTTCTGCTCCTCCAATAATATTTTCTAAAAGTTCTTTTCTTTCTTTATGAAGAGTCTCAACCATATCTCCACCATCATCAATAATTAAATCCGGCTCCATATTTAAAACTTTATTTAGATGCTCTTTATATTCTTCTGGAGTTGAATCATACCAGCTGTGAACCATTACCCCGTGTGCTGCTAAACCTGCTGCAACATCATCCTGGGTTGAAAGAGGGTTACTGCCGGCAATAGCTACATCTGCCCCCAGCTGACTGATCACATAAGCCATATAGGCAGTTTTCGCTTCTAAGTGAAGACAAATTGCTACCTTTTTACCTGCTAAAGGCTGTGAATCTTTATGTTCTTTTAAAATTTCATTTAAAATATCCATCTTATCTGCTACCCATTGAATTTTCTGCCATCCCTTTTCTGCTAGTTCGGGCTTTCTAAGTGTTGATTTATTAATCATTATTATCCTCCTCGAGACTTTATTTAAAGTTAATTATCCGAATTTTCCTCTAATTTATATTTTATCATAGATAAGAATAATGAAAAGAAAAATC
>JBNJFG010000125.1:0-4634 GCA_051746665.1 Bacillota bacterium | reverse complement strand
TGCCGGATTGAAGCCGATGGGCAGAAATTATGTTCACCTCAGTGTTGGTATTAAAGAAGCAAAAAAGGTGGCACGACGGAGAACCAATCAACCTGTAATTTTTAAAATAAAAGCTCTGAAAGCTTTTCAGGAAGGAAATAACTTTTATAAAACTGCAGAAGATATTTATCTAACAGATCAGCTTTCTGCCAATTTTTTATCATTATTGCAGGAGTAATTATAAGATAGGAGTTATGATAATCAATGAAAGAGAGAATTATAAAACATGTAAATTCTATATTAGAACTTCCTAAAAAAGTAAAAGTTCTTTCTATAATTTCTCTCGGTTATCCAGCAGAAGAAAAAGAAGCTTCAGATAGATATATAAAAGATAAAGTACATTTTGATAAATGGTAGTGAGAATGACTTCAAAACTTATGCTTTAGATTTCCTGTGGTTTTACTGGAGTAGAGAGGAATTGATAATATGCCAAAAAATTTACTGCTTTTACCAAACCAGCTTTTTAGTCAGGTTAAAACCATGCAGATAGAAAATATCATTCTCTATGAGGCTGAAGAGTATTTTACTAAATACAGCTATAACAAGAAAAAGCTGCTGCTCCATCGAGCTTCAATGCAGAACTTTTATCAGGAACTTGAAGAAAAAAGCGGAGCTGAAGTCAGCTATTTTGAATACAAAACCGGTTTAAAAGAGATTATAACTAAACTTGAGAGTCTGACAGTCTTTAATCCAATCAATAAAGGTCTTAAAAATAAAATTAAGGAAATTACAGCTGCAGCAGAAGTTGAGCTGACTGTTTTAGAGAGCCCCAATTTTTTAACTTCCAGAGAGCAGAATGCTGAGTTTTTTAAAGACCATGATTTTTTTCAGCACCAGTATTACAGGATGCAGCGGAAGAGACTTGAAATTTTAATTGATTCTGAAGGGAAGCCTGTGGGTGGCAAATGGAGCTTTGATGCTAAAAACAGAAAGAAGTTTCCTAAAAATATTGAGATTTCCGAGCTGCCAAAATTTAATAACAGTAAGCTGGAGTCAGCAAAAAAATATGTTGAGCAAAATTTTGCTGATAACCCTGGTAATCTTAATAACTTTATTTATCCTGTAAGTAGAAAAGAGGCGAAAGAACTTTTAACTGATTTCATTCAGAATAGATTCAAAAACTTCGGCAAGTATCAGGATGCCTTTGAAAAAGAAATTGTTGTTGGTTTTCATTCTTTAATTTCATCGAGTTTAAATATCGGGCTTTTAAATCCTGATGAAGTTATAGAAGCTGTGCTTGAGAATTATCAAAATAGTGAAATAGAGCTTGCTTCAGTTGAGGGGTTTATCAGGCAGATAATTGGCTGGCGGGAATATGTGAGAGCACTTTATGATTTGGAGTCAGCAGCAATGGCAAGTAGTGATTTTTTTAAACATCAGCGGGATTTTCCGGAGCAGTTTTATCAGGCTGAATCAGAAATTGAGGTTCTGGATGATTCAATTAAAAAGGCTCTAGATTATGCTTATACTCATCACATTGAGCGCTTAATGGTGCTCGGAAATTTCTTTCTGCTTTCTGAACTTGATCAGCATCAGGTCTTTAGCTGGTTTATGGAAATGTTTATCGACGCTTATGAGTGGGTGATGTATGCCAACATCTACGGGATGAGCCAGTACTCATATCCAGAGATGATGACCAAACCCTACATTTCATCCAGCAATTATATTCAAAAAATGAGTCATTACAAAAGTGGTAAATGGGCTGAAATCTGGGACGGCCTCTACTGGCGCTTTATTGACAAAAACAGGGATAAATTTAAAGATAATCCGAGGATGTCTTTAATGCTTTCAATTTTAGATAGAATGGATGCCGATAAACTGCATAAACACAAAGAGACCGCTGAAGAATATCTGGCAGCTTTGAAATAGTTTTTTCTCATAATTTTAATTAATATTTAGGTCTTAATAAATCCAAATGATGATTATTTATAAATTAAAGGAGGCAGGTCGGGTAAATACTGCAGATTACTTACTTAAAGCCAGAGAAAAGCTTTCAAATTTTGAAGAATTATTTCAGTACCTTAAGGCGTAAAAGATAGGAGTTATTATTAAAATAAAGTGGTCTATGATATAATAAAACCAACTTAAAAGTTGAGGTGTTTTGAATGAACTATAAAAAAGAAATAGATATCATTCTAAATTAAGATATTGACTGGGAGTATTTAAATAGAAGGGAGCAGGATAATGATAAAATCAATATTCAACGCTTTTGTTTCACATAAATCAGGCAAATTATATTTAATTTCTATACTTATTTTAATCATTTCTAACATAATAATTAGTCTAAATAATAATTTATATTTGGTCGGTACCATTTCTGTTATTTTATATATTATTGCACTGATCAATTATACCAGATATCTGGAACTAAAAACCTGGATTACTATTTTATTAATTGCTTTAACCTTAGTTCCAATGGGTATCTGGATTACTTTATTTTATTTTGCCCGCAAACATTATTACACTCATCATTTAGAGGATGAATAATCAGCTCAACTTTATAGATTCTTTTCATTATTAATTCATCTCCATTTTAATAGTATTTTAATAAATTATATCAGAAAATTAAAATTAATAAAATAATATTAAGATGAATTGAATCTTAATATCTTAAATTTTGAGATAATATGGAGGGGATAACTTTGAATACTGTTGGAATATGTATGGGAGCATCTAAAATAAAAGTTCTTAAAACAAAAAGAAACAGTAATGATTTAAAAATTATAGATTTTAAAGAACTTTCACATGAAGGCAGTGCAGTAAAAAGTTTAGATAAAATACTGGCTGAGTTTGAATTAGATGCAGAAACTAAATATGCAGTTACAGGCCGTCAATCCAAAGAATTTGTCAATTTTCCTTCTATTTCAGAACCTGAAGCTACAGAGCTGGCATATAAATATATAAAAGATAAATATCCTGCTGTTGATGCTATTGTAAGTGCAGGTGGCGAGACATTTATGGCTTATGAACTTGATGAAAGAGGAAGAATAGCTGATGTTCACAGCGGCAACAAATGTGCTTCAGGAACCGGTGAGTTTTTTCTGCAGCAGCTAAAAAGAATGGATATAAAGCTGGAAGAGGCAATGGAGATTGCCCAATTAGATAATCCCTATCATCTTTCCGGCAGATGTTCAGTTTTTTGTAAAAGTGACTGCACACATGCTCTAAATAAGGGAGAAGATAAGGGGAAGATAGTTGCTGGTTTGTGCAGTATGATGGCAGATAAAATTTTGGAATTGCTTTCTAATTTTAAAGCAAAATCAATTATGGTAATTGGAGGAAGCAGTAAAAATAAGGTAATGATTGATTATCTGGAGCAGAAATTAGATGAAGTGATTGTGCCTGAAGAAGCGAATTATTTTGAGGCATTAGGTACTGCTCTCTGGGGAGAGAAAAATGGAGATAATCTGGATTTAAATAATCTTTACAATAAAGATAAGAGTTCTTTTGAGTTCCTGCCTCCCTTAGAAAATTATAGAGATAAGGTTAGTTTTAAAAACATGGAAAGAGGGACTGTCAGCTCTGGAGATAAATGTATTCTTGGTGTAGATGTGGGTTCAACTACTACTAAAGCTGTAATTATGAGAGAAAAGGATAATGCACTTTTAGCTTCTGTTTATTTAAGAACAAATGGGGATCCAGTTGGAGCTGCCCGGAAATGTTATACTAAACTGGCAGAGAAAATTGGGGAGACAGAGATTAAAATTATGGGGCTTGGAGTAACAGGCTCAGGCAGACAGATTGTAGGTCTGCATGCTCTGACTAAATCTATTCACAACGAAATTATGGCCCATGCAAAAGCTGCTGTTTTTTTTGATAGTGAAGTAGAAACCATCTTTGAGATTGGTGGTCAGGATGCTAAATATACTTATCTAGTTAACGAAGTACCCACTGATTATGCAATGAATGAAGCATGTTCAGCAGGTACGGGTTCATTTTTAGAAGAGGCTGCAGAAGAATCCTTTAATATTGAAGTGGAGGATATAGAAGAAATTGCTCTCAAAGGAAGAAAACCTCCGAATTTCAATGACCAGTGTTCAGCTTTTATCAGCAGTGATATTAAAAGTGCTGTCCAGGAAGGATTAGATGTTGAAGATATTTGTGCAGGTCTTGTATATTCTATCTGTTTAAATTACACAAATAGAGTCAAGGGAAACCGGGCAGTAGGAGATAAAGTTTTCATGCAGGGAGGTGTCTGCTACAATAAGGCAGTACCGATTGCCATGGCAGCTCTAACAGAGAAGGAAATTATTGTACCACCTGAGCCTGGTCTGATGGGGGCTTATGGAGAAGCACTGCTGGTAAAACAGAATTTAAATCTGGCTTTGACTGAAGAAAAGGAATTTAAGTTAAAAGAACTTGCGGCTAGGAAAATAAAATATCATAAATCTTTTATCTGTCAGGGAGGAAAAGAAGACTGTGACCGCAGGTGTGAGATTAGTGTAATGGAGATTGAAGGGGAAAAGTATCCCTTTGGCGGTGCCTGTAACAAATACGTCAATCTTGCTAATGATCTGGATTATGATGTTAAAAACTTAGACTATGTCCATCAAAGAGAAAAAATGGTCTATGAAAAATATTTTGCTGAACCAGAT
>JBNJFG010000124.1:0-4750 GCA_051746665.1 Bacillota bacterium | reverse complement strand
AAACTATTATTTTCTGTATCCTCTTGCTTTCATTTCTAATTCTGCTGCTTCAAAAATAAAATCTTTTATCTTATTTAACATATTCTATCACCTCTTATATTATTATTGTAAAATTATAGGTTTATCTTTTATTAATATAATCTTATTAATTATATTATATCTCATAAAAATTATTACAAAGTAAAATCAATTACATTTTATAATTTTATTTAAAAAACTCCACAGAAATTAAATTCCATGGAGTCATTATCAATAGTTTTTTAATCGTTATCTTTATTTTCTATAGCTTCATCTTCCATAAACTCTGCTTCATGTTCAGCTTCTTCTTCGGCAATTTCTTTTTCTCTTTCTTCTCTATCTATTTTTTCAACAATCTGATCAAAACGGGCTTCAGCTTTTTCTTCTAAAGTTAATTCTTCTTTTTCTTCCTCATTATCTTCTTCATCTTCTATTATATCATCATTAATCCTTGCTAAAGAAACAACCTTATCTTCTTCTCCAACATTTATAATTTTAACTCCCATAGTATTTCTACCTGTAGTAGATATTTCATCTACATCAACTCTGATAATAATACCATCTTGAGTTATAACCATCATTTCAAGGCCTTCTTCAACTATTCTAGCTGCAGCTAATTTACCGTTTTTCTCAGTTATATTAGCAGTAAGTATTCCTTTACCACCCCTATTTTGAATTCTATATTCAGAAATAGGTGTTCTTTTACCATATCCATTTTCAGTTATTACTAATAATTCTTCACCTGCAGAATCAATTCCCATATCAATTACTTGATCTTCTGCTTCTAAATTGATTCCTTTAACTCCATAAGAATTTCTCCCTACAGATCTAACATCATTTTCGCTAAAGTGAATAGCTTTAGCATTTTTGGTAATTAAGAAAATATTTTCATCTGCTTCAATGATTCTAACACCAATTAATTCATCATTTTCTCTTAAATTAACAGCAATTAAACCTGTATAATTAGTATCATACTCATCTAAAGCTGTTTTTTTAATTAAACCATTTTTGGTGGCCATAATCAAATAAGAGTCTTCAGGAAAATCTTTAACAGGAATTACAGTGTTAATTTTTTCATCTTTCTCTAATTCTAAAAGATTTACAATTGCTGTACCTCTTGCCTGACGTCCCGTTTCTGGAATTTGATAACCTTTCAATCTGTAGACTCTACCTTGATTACTAAAAAATAGGAACTTATGATGAGTAGTTGTAGTAAAGATATTTTCTACAAAATCTTCTTCTTTGGTATTAATACCTATTACTCCCTTACCACCACGACGCTGACTGCGGTATAAATCAAGAGCCATCCGCTTAATATAACCCTGATTTGTCATAGTTGCCACAATCTGTTCTTCTTCAATTAAATCTTCTAATTCTAAGTCTGTAGCTCTATTCATAATTGAAGTTCTTCGTTCATCATTATATTTATCTTTTATTGCTATAATTTCATCTTTAATAATATCTAATAATTTTGACTCATCTGCCAAAATAGATCTGTAATATGTTATTTTTTCTTGTAAATCTTTATATTCTGATTCTATTTTATCTCTTTCTAAACCTGTCAAACTCTGCAATCTCATTCTTAAAATAGCATTTGCCTGGGTTTCAGAAAGCTCATAATTTTCCATTAAATTAATTCTAGCTGTCTCTACCTCATCAGCATTTTTAATCATTTCAACAATTTCATCAATATTTGCTAGAGCAATTCTATAACCTTCAAGAATATGAGCTCTATCAAGAGCTTTATCTAAATCATATTTAGTTCGACGGCTAATTACCTCTTTTTGATGTTCTAAATAATGTTCTAAAATTTCTTTTAAAGATAATACCTTTGGCTCTTTATCTACAAGAGCTATCATAATTACACTAAAGGTAACCTGAAGTCTGGAATGCTTAAATAATTGATTTAAAACAACCTGTGGAGTAGCTTCTCTCTTTAATTCAATTACTATCCTCATTCCATCTCTATCTGATTCATCTCTTATATCAGAAATTGCTTCTAATTTTTCATCTTTAACTAAATCTGCAATTTTTTTGATCAAACGCGCTTTATTAACCTGATAAGGAAGTTCATCTACAATAATTTGTTTTCTATTAACAGATAAATCTTCAACTCTAGTTTTTGCTCTAACAGTAAGTTTACCTCGCCCATTTTTATAGGCCTTATAAATACTGCCTCTTCCCATTATTTGACCACCTGTAGGAAAATCAGGCCCCTTAATAGTTCCCATTAATTCCTTGGTATTTATTTCAGGATTATTAATTAATTTAATAACTCCATCTATTATCTCACCTAAATTATGTGGTGGAATACTTGTTGACATTCCTACAGCAATCCCAGAAGTACCATTTACCAGTAAATTTGGAAATCTTGCTGGTAAAACTTCAGGTTCTTTTAAAGAATCGTCAAAATTAGGAATAAAATCAACAGTATCTTTGTTAATATCTGTCATCAATTCGGAAGCAATGGATGACATTCTCGCTTCAGTATAACGCATAGCTGCTGCACTGTCTCCATCAATTGAACCAAAGTTTCCATGCCCATCTACCAGCATATAGCGATAAGAAAAGTCTTGAGCCATTCTAACCATTGTATCATAAACTGCTGTATCTCCATGAGGATGATACTTACCCAGTACTTCCCCAACTATCCGGGCAGACTTTTTATGTGGTTTTGTATGGGTCATTCCTAAGTCATTTAAAGCATATAAAATTCTTCTGTGGACAGGTTTTAATCCATCTCTAACATCCGGTAGAGCTCTTCCTACAATTACACTCATTGAATAATCGAGATAAGATGTTCTCATTTCTTTATCTATATCAATTTTTTTGACTCTTGCTGCTTTTTGATCCAAAATATCTCACCAACCTTTATCTTTTAATAAAATTATACATCAAGATTTTTAACTTCGCGGGCATGCTTTTGAATGAATTCGCGTCTAGGAGCTACTTTATCTCCCATCAAAATAGAAAATGTTTCATCAGCCATAATTGCATCTTCTATATTAACCTGGAGCAAAATTCTATTATCTGGATCCATTGTAGTATCCCAAAGCTGAGTAGGATTCATCTCACCAAGACCCTTATATCTCTGCATGGAAACTCTATCTTTTCCTATTTCCTCAAGCAGCTCTTTTAGGGCTTTATCATTATAAACATATTCTTCTCTTCTACCCTTTTTAACCTTATATAAAGGCGGTTGTGCTATATATATATTTCCATTTTCAAGTAAAGGACGCATGTATCGATAAAAGAATGTTAGAAGTAAAGTTCTAATATGAGCTCCATCGACATCTGCATCAGTCATAATAATTATTCTATCATAACGAATATTATTTAAATCAAACTCTTCGCCAACTCCTGTTCCGATAGCAGTTATCAAAGCTCTGATTTCATCATTATTTAAAATTTTATTTAAACGTGATTTTTCTACATTTAAAATTTTACCTTTAAGGGGTAAAATAGCCTGGAATTCTCTATCACGTCCCTGTTTAGCAGAACCACCAGCAGAATCACCCTCAACAATATATACTTCTGTATCATCAGCTTTACGGCGTGAACAATCTGCAAGTTTACCAGGTAGTGCTGTAGAAGTTAAAGCACTTTTTCTTCTGGTTAAATCTCTAGCCTTACGAGCAGCTTTTCTAGCATGGGCTGCACTAATTGCTTTATCTATAATTGCTTTTCCTACTTTTGGATTTTCTTCTAAATATGTTTTTAAAAATGAAGAAACTGCAGAATCAACAAATCCTCTTATTTCACTATTTCCTAATTTAGTTTTAGTTTGACCTTCAAACTGAGGCTCAGATAATTTAATACTAACAATTGCAATCATACCTTCTCTAATATCTTCACCTTTTAGATTATCATCACCATCTTTTAAAATGTTTTTACTGCGAGCATAATCATTAAAAGTACGGGTGGTAGCAGATTTAAAACCACTTAAATGGGTTCCCCCTTCTTTTGTATTAATATTATTAGCAAAGGTATAAATTGAAGTATTATATCCCTGATGATACATAATTGCAACTTCAATCGAAGCTTCTTCCCCTTTATCTTCTATGTAAATTGGTTCAGAAAGTAAAGGTTTTTTACTCTGAGCTAAATATTCTACAAAAGATACTAAACCACCATCAAAATGAAATTCTTCTTCTTCCACTTCTTCCTGACGAGTATCAGTTATTTTAATGGTTGTACCTTTATTTAGAAAAGCCAATTCTTTTAAACGCTGTGCCAGAACTCTAAAGTCAAAATCTATTTCTTCAAAAATTAAAGGATCAGGCTTAAATTCAATTGTAGTTCCAGTACATTCACTGTCACAACTTCCTACTACCTGAAGCTCGTGCTGAGAAACTCCTCTTTCATATTTTTGTTTGTAAACTTTACCATCTTTCCAGGCAATTTCAACTTCAGTCCATTCTGTTAAAGCATTTACAACTGAAATACCAACACCGTGTAATCCACCAGATACCTTATATCCTTCTCCACCAAATTTTCCACCAGCATGCAGAGTTGTCATTACAACTTCTACTGCAGGTTTATCTACCTTAGGATGGATTTCTACCGGAATACCACGTCCATTATCCTGAACTTTAATTACATTTCCTGGTTTTATTTCAACAGATATTTCTGTACAATATCCAGCCATTGCTTCATCAATACTATTATCAACTACCTCATATACTAAATGATGCAGTCCTTCTATACTTGTAGAACCGATGTACATTCCAGG
>JBNJFG010000123.1:0-4820 GCA_051746665.1 Bacillota bacterium | reverse complement strand
GATATAACAGGCTTTTTATTAATTTTACCAGGTTCAAGAGATTTAATTGGTTCATTTGTAAAAAAATACTTCCTCAAGTATGTTAAAGAAAACAAGGTGGAAGTACATTATGGAAATCAATTCAATCAGAGAAAAGATAACAGTCAATACAAAAATAGTAATAATGATGAAAGTTATAAAGAGGATTTTATTGATGTAGAAGCTGAAAAAGTAGAAGAAGATTAATTAAGAGAAGATTAATTAAAAATAAATATTTTCATAAAAAAAGAGGAGCCCAGTTTAAGCTGGCTCCTCTTTTAAGTATTTTATTTAATTTATGCATTTTGATAAAGTAGACGATGTCTTAAATTAAATACATGAGCAAAGGAATAATTTTCTTCCAACTGCATTTCATATACTAATTTATTTGTCATTAAAACACAAATTCTAAAAGCTGAATTGATATCATTTTTAAAACTGTATTCTCTTTCTTTAAATTCAGCATGTTCTTTTTCAATAAATGTTTCCAAATCATTTCTATAAACAAATTTTTCTTCTAATTCTTTTTTGAAAAAATCTGGATGCAGATTTTGAGCAACTTGATTTAACTTCCATTCATGAAAAATATGAACTGTTTTTTCCCAAAGTGTTCCCGGATCAAGCTCCGGATCATTATGGGCCCTACAAAAATAATCTGCAATATAATGAAATAGTTCTCCAAGCTTAACTGCAAATTTATAAGGGGTTTTATCAGGATTCATTTTCTTTAAATCATCAAACTGTCTATAAAAATTTTCCATTGTCTCATCTTTAAAGTGACTTATATTTCCCTCAATAAAATCGGGTTTCATACTTCCCCAGGCCAGTGCCATTTTTGAGAGCCAGATGTCATTTTTAGCAAAATGATCATGGATCTTATAAGCCAGCATCTTGTGTGTTCTAGTATCCAGTTTAAATACCTCCCGGTAAATTGACATAAGTTCAATAAACTACGATATTTTAATATTATCACAAAATAATTAACATATCAAGTTGAATATAAATCTTACTTTTGATAAGATTTAACTTGAAAGTAATTTTTTAATTCTTTTTAAAGTTTAATAATTTATCTCAATTATTTAAAGTATTAGATAAAATCGTGTTAGATAAAATCTAAAAAAATTACAGTAATAAAAAAGTAAAATTAAGTGAGGAGAGATTTTAATGAAAGCAAAAAAATTAACCGGTGAAAAGGCAGCTGAATACATTGAAGATGGAATGATAATTGGTTTAGGAACAGGCTCAACTGCTTATTATGCTATTAAAAAAGTGGGAGAAATGGTTAGAGATGGTTTAAAAATAAAAGCTGTACCTACTTCTAAAGAAACTGCTGAATTGGCTGCTGAAGAGGGAATAGAACTTGTAGAACTAGCTGATGTAGAATCACTTGATTTAACCATTGACGGTGCAGATGAAGTTGATCCAGATTTTAATTTAATTAAGGGCGGTGGTGGAGCTTTACTTAGAGAAAAGATCGTTGCTTCTGCTACTGAAAAATTAATCATCGTTGTTGATGAATCAAAGCTTGTTAAGCATTTAGGAGCATTTCATTTACCAGTAGAAATCACACCTTTTAGCTGGCAGTATACTCAGCGTATGATTGAAAAATTTAGCTGCAGTAGTGAACTTAGAAAAAAAGATGGAGAAATATATGTTACTGATAATGGAAATTATATTTTAGATTGCGATTTTGGAAAAATTGAAGATCCATTAAAAATAAGTGTAGAATTAAACAAGCTGCCAGGAGTAGTAGAAAATGGAATTTTTGCAGAAATGGCCGAGCTGGTTGTTGTTGGCTATAATGATGGGCATATTGAAGTTTTAGATAAAGAATAGTATTTCACGATATTTGTTAATTAATTTAAAAGAAGAAGATATTTAGAGGAGCCCGGCATTAAAACCGTGGCTCTTTGTTCAATTTAATTCTAGTAAATAAAATTTTTAATTTACTGTATTCAAAATAAAACAAGTATAAAGTTAATCATAAGCTAATTATGCAGCATCTGAAATTTGACTTAGATCTTTTTTTGAAATTAATTTTTCCATTAAGATACTGCTTATTATAACCAGAGGGATAGAAACTATCCAGCGAATAGCAGTAAATGAAGCACCAACATAACTGGCTTCAAAAAGAGTCATTGGAATTCTGCAGATTGCTGCAGTTCCAATATAGCTAAATATTATCCGGGGACTAGCCCCTTTTTTGTATAAAGCAGAAGCAACTGGAAAAGCTACATATAAACCACCAACTGTTGTACTTGCTAAGATAATTACCCAAAAGTAAGCTAAAAAACCTGAATTCTCTCCTAAATGTTTTTCTATTAATTCTTTATCAATCCAGACTTCAAAAAGGCCAATTAAAATAAAAACAGCTGGCACAAATTTTAACATTGTTAGAAAAAAAGAATAAAAATTATCAAAAACTCCATGAGCAATACTTAAATCTAAAATAAAGCCAATAGTTATTAAAATACTAAAAATAATAAATAACCAGTAATCTTTTAAAATTTTTTTCATTAGATAAACAGCTCCCCGTAGAAAAGTCCAATCACAATTGATACTATAACTGCCATTATTAAAGAAAAAATATTTCTGATAACTGTGATTTTAATACCAAAAAAATCTTTTTCTACTGGATAAGTTACTATACCTACCATCATTAAAGTAGTAGTAAAAGCTGCTATTACAGTATAGTTTACTCCTTTTTCTAGTAAAACTCCTGCCAGTGGAAAAGCTACAAAGCCCGGCATAAAAGCAATGGAACCCAAAGCCCCTGCTAGTGCCACCCCTATTGCTCCAGTACCATCACCTAAAAATTTTAAAATTAATTGATCAGATACAAAATATAATGATAAGGCAACTAAAATTATCATATTTAAAAATACAGGAGAATTTTTAGTTATTTTTTTCAGGCCAATTTTTAAGCCTTTAATTGTTTTTTCTTGATCAATCATAAATAATATTGCTGTTAATGCGGCTGTAAAATAATAAATCATATATTTTTGTTTTTAATTAAATTAAAAACAAATTCCCCCTTTCAATTTTGATTCTCTAATAAGTATAACTATCCTAAAATCTATTTTCTATGAGCCAGCTCACACAATATCCAAAAAAATAAATATAAGCCGCTCAAAATAAGCGGCTTAAGTTAAGTATTTAAATGCAAATTAATTAATTGTCAATAACATTGCTTTTAAGCCAGTTTATTATGTCATCAGATTCATATAAAGGATCACCATCAATAAATAAACAGGGGACCTGTCTTTTCCCTCCAATTTCAATGAGTTCAGACTCAGCCTTTTCATCTTTATTAATATTTTTTAATTCAATTTCTTCTAAATTATGTTTATCAATTAATTTTGTAACTTTACGACAGTAAGGACAGGTTGGATAGTAATATAAGATAAGATCAAACATTTTATCATCCTTTCTATATTTTATATCGTTCCTTAAGATACTATTTCTATTTAAGTCTTCTAATTCCTTTATAAAATTAGATGAAAAAAATATTTTTTCAATTATATTAGCTATTTTGAATATTATTTGAGATTTTGTTAGAATAGTCTTTAAATAATAGCAAATTTCTGTTATAATGTTAAATAGATAACAATTTTAATAAAAATTTATTAACGCCCAAAAAGGTGGAGTAGAAATTGAGAAGACGAGAACGTTTAACCGGTTTTTTTATTATATTTATATTACTTACTTTTTCAGCTTACAGTAATTCAATGAATGTAGGCGGAAGAATGATACAGACAAATATTCAACCTAAAGTGATCAATCAAAATAGTAGTCAAAATAACAATTTAGAAAGAAATACAAAAGATAATCAAATTAAAACCAAAAACACAAATAATAATTCAGATAGTAATTTAAATACAAATAGAAAAGTTGAGAGTGAAAAAAATCTGGATAGAAATATTAATATAGATAATTCTAGAGATGAAAACAATGATCAGACTGAGGAAAAAGAAAATCCAGAAAAAACTTTTGAACAAGTTCAGGCAAAGCCTCTGATTAAGAGAGTCAGAATACATACTGTTAAAAGTGGAGAAACTTTATGGGATATAGCTCATAAGCACGATTTAAATATTGATTCTTTGATTGGTGCTAATAACATTAGTAATATGAACAGTATTAAGCCAGGTCAAGAATTTAAGGTTTTACCTATTAAGGGGATTATTTATCGAGTATCACCTGGAGAAAGCCTTGGTAGTATAGCCAGTAAATTTAAGCTTAAGACAGAAACTATTATGAAAGATAACAATATAGATAAAGCTTCTAATTTAAAGGTAGATCAAGAGTTAATTTTAAGAGGGGCCAAACCAGAATTTAGTTATCAAGATCGCTTGGATCAGAAATTTATGTATCCGATTAATACACGAATTACTTCATATTATGGACCTCGCTGGGGAAGAATACATGAAGGACTTGATTTTGCGGCTCCGATGGGTAGTCCAATTAAAGCAGTTAGTTCAGGTCGAGTTGTTTACAGTGGTTGGGCTAATGGGTATGGTTATGTTGTAATTATTGAACATCAAAAAGGCTTAAGAACACTTTATGCTCATAACTCTAAATTATTAGTAAGAGTTGGAGAATCAGTTGGTAGAGGTGAGGTTATATCTCGTTCAGGTAACACAGGGAATTCTACAGGACCACATCTGCATTTTGAAGTTCAGGTTAATGGACGTCCGGAGAATCCTTTAGATTATATTCACAGGTAAAATTTAATAGAGATTAGACTCCTCATTATTAATTTAGTGGGGAGTTTTTTTATGTGGATTTTAATATTTTATATAATT
>JBNJFG010000122.1:0-4831 GCA_051746665.1 Bacillota bacterium | reverse complement strand
CCCATCAGACGGGTAAAGATATCATCAGCTTCAATATCATCATCAATTTCTACTCGCTGCAGGACTCTATTTTCTGGATCCATCGTTGTGTCCCAGAGCTGTTCTGGATTCATCTCTCCTAATCCTTTGTAGCGCTGCAAAGAGAAGTTGCTGCCTTCATTTTCAGACCTAAATTTTTCTAATTCCTGATCACTATATAAATAATGACTCTGACCACGTTTTGTTACCTTATATAAAGGTGGTTTAGCCAGATAAATGTGGCCATTTTCAATTAATTCGGGCATATAGCGGTAAAAAAGAGTTAAAATTAAAGTAGCAATATGAGCACCATCTACATCAGCATCAGTCATAATTATTATCTTGTGATAGCGAAGTTTTTTTACATTAAATTCTTCACCAATCCCTGCCCCTAAGGCAGTTATAATTGAAGCAACTTCGTTATTACTTAGGATTTTATCAAGTCTGGCTCTTTCTACATTTAAGATTTTACCCTTCAGCGGCAAAATAGCTTGAAATTTGCGTTCTCTTCCCTGTTTAGCTGAACCTCCAGCAGAATCACCCTCAACTATAAACAGTTCACTTTTCTCTGCTTTTTTGCTGCTGCAGTCAGCAAGCTTTCCTGGTAATGAATTAGAAGAAAGAGCTGTTTTTCTTTTAGTCAGCTCCCTTGCTTTTTTGGAAGCTTTACGCGCCCTTACTGCCTGAACAGCCTTATCAATTACTTTTTTAGCCAGTTCAGGATTTGTGTCAAAATAGAGACTTAAATATTCATAAACTTCACTTTCTACAATGCTTCTAATCTCACTATTACCCAATTTAGTTTTAGTCTGTCCTTCAAACTGGGGTTCAGGTAATTTAACATTAATTATTGCTGTAATTCCTTCTCTAACATCTTTTCCATTTAAAGAAGAAATTTTAGCAGGCAGCTGATTATTATTTTTAGCAAAAGTATTAATTGATCTGGTTAATGCAGTTTTAAAACCTGTTAGATGATATCCTCCATCAATAGTATTAATATTATTTGCATAAGAAAAAATTCGCTCATTATAGCCATCATTGTATTGAACTGCAATTTCTACTTCATAATCATCTGGTTTTGACTCAAAATAAATAATATCATCATTTATTACATTACGATCTTTGTTTAAAAATTCTACAAAAGCTTTAATACCACCATCATATTGAAATTCTTCTTCTACTACTTCTTCTCCCCGTTCATCTTTTAAAACAAGAGTAAGTTCCTTATTTAAATAGGCCGACTCCTGCAGACGGTGAGCCAGATTTTCATATTTAAATTTCTGAGCTGAAAAAATTTCTGGATCAGGTTTAAAACGAATTACTGTCCCATTACGATCAGTACTTCCTATTTTTTTGAGTTTATCAACAGGAACTCCTTTTTGATAATGCTGTTGATATTTATTTCCTTTCCAGTGAGTTGTAATTGTTAATTTTGAAGAAAGCGCATTAACTACTGAAACACCAACTCCATGTAAGCCTCCAGAAACTTTATAACTATTATTATTGAACTTACCACCAGCATGCAGAGTAGTTAAAACTACCTGTACAGCAGGTAAACCAGTATCTTTGTGAATATCAGCAGGTATACCCCGGCCAAAGTCCTCAACACTAATTTCTTCGCCTTCGTGAATAGTAACCTTAATTTGATCACCATTTCCAGCCAAAAATTCATCTATACTGTTATCTACAACTTCCCAGACGAGGTGATGCAAACCTCTAATTCCGGTACTACCTATATACATTCCAGGTCTTTTGCGAACTGCTTCTAGACCTTCTAAGACCTGTATCTGATCTGCATTATAATCTACGTTATTAAAAAGTGTATCCATGAGTCTTCACCATCCTCCATTTCCTTATTATAACAAAGAGATTCTGAGAATGCCAGTCTTTAAGGTTTTAAATTTGCAAATTCTATCATAAGAATGATATTATAAATTAGCAGAATACGATTAAATTTGAAAGGAGATAGATAATGAAAGAAGAAATTTATCCAATTGCAATTGAAGATAAAATGAAAGATGCATATTTAAATTATTCCTTAAGTGTAATTATCGGTAGAGCTCTACCTGATGTTAGAGACGGTTTAAAACCTGTACATAGACGAATACTTTTTGCAGCTAAAGAACTGGGGCTGCTTCATAATAGGCCTCATAAAAAGTCAGCTCGTTTAGTAGGTGAAGTTTTAGGTAAGTTTCATCCACATGGTGATAGTGCTGTATATGAAGCTATGGTTAGGATGGCCCAGGATTTTAATCAAAGGTACCAGCTAATAGATGGTCAGGGTAATTATGGTTCAATTGATGGTGACAGTGCAGCTGCAATGCGTTATACAGAAACTAAATTAACAGAAATCGCTGAGGCACTTTTAGATAATATAGATGAAGAAACTGTGAAATTTATTGACAATTTTGACGGCAGCCTGCAGGAACCAGAGGTCTTACCTTCTAAAATCCCTAATCTTCTCATAAATGGCTCCAGCGGGATTGCGGTTGGAATGAGCACTTCCATCCCTCCCCACAATTTAGGAGAGGTTATCGATGCCTCCATCCATCTTTTAGACTATCCTAATGCTCGACTCGATACAATAATCAAAAATCATATACCAGGCCCAGATTTTCCAACAGGAGCAATGATTGTAGGTGATGATGGAATTAAATCTGCTTATGAGACAGGTAAAGGTAAAATCACTTTACGAGCTAAAAGCAAAATTGAAAAAGAAGGCAGACATAAAAATTTAATTATTACTGAAATTCCTTATCAGGTCAATAAAGCTAAATTAATTGAAGAAATAGCTGGTCTTGTCAATAAAGGTAAGATCTCTGAAGTATCAGATTTAAGAGATGAATCTGCTAAAAAAGGAATTAGAATAGTAATTGAATTAAAAAGTAATGCTGATCCAGAATTAATTTTAAATAGATTATATAAATACACTTCTCTGCAGAATAATTTTAGAATTAATCTGCTGGCTCTGAATGATAAAAAGCCTGTAGTTATGGGTCTTTTAGAAATTTTAGAACATTTTTTAGATTTCCGCAAAGAAGTTATCAGAAATCACACAAAATATAATTTAAATAAATCAGAAAATCGCTATCATATCTTAGAAGGTCTTAAAAGAGCAATTGATGAACTGGATATAGTAATTCAGGTTATTAGAAGTTCACAATCAAAACAAGAAGCGCGAGAAAAATTGATGGATGCGCTTGATATTTCAGAAAAACAGGCTCAATCAATATTAGAAATGCAGCTGCAGCGGCTTGTAGGGCTGGAATTTGAAAAATTAGAGGCTGAACGTGAAGATTTAGCAGAAAAAATAAAGTATTATAAAAATATCTTAAATAATGAAGAGGAACTAAATTCAGTTCTTAGAGACGAATTAAAAGATATTAAAAAACGTTTTGGAGATAAACGAAGAACTGAAATTATCAGTGATGACAGTCAAGCTGAAATTACAAAAGATGATTTAATTAAAGAAAAAAATGCTGTTTTATCTCTATCATATCGCGGTATTATAAAAAGAAATGAAGAATATAAAAACTTAAGAGCAGCTAAAAATGACTATTTAATTTCTACTGCTGCAGGTTCATCTTTAGATCAACTCCTCTTTTTTAGTAATCAGGGTGAAGTCTATAATTTACAGGTTCATGATATTGATGAACATCACGGTCTAGCTACAGGTGATAACCTCAGTAAATATCTACAAATACCAATTAAAGAAAATATAATTTCACTCAATATTTTAGCTAAAGATAAAGCAGACAGCAAAAATGAATTTTATACCTTTGTTACAGAAAACGGTTTAATCAAAAGAAGTAGTGCAGATGAATATAGAACTAATTATAGTCATATTAGAGCTATTAAATTGGATAATGATCAGCTAATAAATGTTGAAAAAACAAATGCTGAGCAGGATTTATTTGTGGTAAGTAAAAATGGTTATATAATTCGCTTTAGTGGCAGCAGCTTTTCTACCACTGGACGCAATACTCTGGGTAGTAAAGCAATTAATTTAGATAAAAAAGACAGGGTTATTTATTTTAATACTTATTCTCCAGATGATTATTTAATTTCAATTTCTGAGGATGGTAGAGCAAATAAAATTAAAATAAGTAATTTAAAAGCTCAAAAAAGAAATGGTAAGGGCCTTAGAATATTTTCAAATACAAATTATAAATTAGCAGGTGCTGTTAAAGCAGCCAAAAATGATAAATTACTGATAGCTGCTAAAAATGGTGAGGTTAATGAAATTAAAGTTAATGATGTTCCCGAAACAACTCCGGGAGGAAATATGTATAAAGTTACTCAGGAACTGGATTTTGAAAAAATTGTGGCAGTAGAAAAAATAATTGAGGTTGATTAAAATTAAATAAGTATAAGTAAGAAAGCCCTTCAAGCTAGTGATATGATCAAACTAGTCTGAAGGGCTTTTATAATTATTTTGAACTATCTTTATTATTTTAAAAATACATGGTTATCAATTGTAACTACTTTTGTTCTGCCGGCGAAAAAATCAGGGTTCCTCGATTTTGCTGGATTATAAAAATAAAGACTACCCTTACTTGGATCCATACCGCTAACAGCATCATAAGCAGCTTTAAAAGCATCACTGCTTGGGGAAAGATTTATCATCCCATTTTCTACAGGTGTAAATTGTCCTGATTGAAATACAACACCTTTAATAGAATTAGGAAATGAAGGATGATAGACTCTATTTATAATAACAGCACCTACAGCCACTTTTCCCTCATAACTTTCTCCTCTTGCTTCTGCATTAATTATACTCGCCAGTATTTCCATTTCCTCAGCATTAAAGTTT
>JBNJFG010000121.1:0-4956 GCA_051746665.1 Bacillota bacterium | reverse complement strand
TAGGTGGAGTGAGAGCTAAATATAGAGATTTTTAATAGAGGGGGCTTTGATCTTGAAATATCTGCATCATTTAATTGATAAATTTATACTATCACTTATCGGAAGGTCTTTTACTATTTTATCTGATAAAGATATAAAAATAGAAAAAGAATTATCTTTTCTGCCGGAAAAATTTACTGCTGCAGTGGCTGTTGATAAAAATAGTCCATATATTATACTTAAAAAAAATAAAAACGAGGTTAAATATTATGGCTACCATAATTATCCTGAAAATGTTGATTTGAAGATATATTTTAAAGATGAAGAATTTGCATATCAAGTTTTTTCAGCTAAGGAAGGAATAAGGCAGGCTTTTTCTGAGCATAAGGTGATTTTGGAAGGTGATATGGAATATGCAGTCTCTTTTATTTATATTTTAGAAATTATTGAGTTCTATATTATGGCTGATAAATTTGCTGAGGAGTTATTAAGTCATGATTTCGAAAGAAAAATATCTCGACTGCAGTTGATTATGAAAGCGATATTTTTATCTAGAGAAAAGGGTGAAATTTAAATGCAAACTTCGAATTATTTCGAATTTTTTAGTCCTGTTAAGATAAATTCGGGAGAGCAGGCCTTATCAACTTTAAACCATGAACTTGAACAGCTGCATGTCAGCACTCCTTTAATATTAACCAATCAGACCTTAGATGAAATTAAAATTTTAGATGTTCTACTTTCCAATCTAAAAAATATTAAAATAAACCAGCGCCAGATTATTAGAACTATCCCTAATCAAGCTACTCTGGAAGTTGTAAAAAAGGCATCAGAGAGATATAAGGAATTGAATTGTGATGGAATTATTGCCCTTGGTGGAGAGGCAACAATTGATACTGCCAAAGGAGTTAATTTGATTATTTCTGAGGAAGTTGAGGATTTAAAAAAACTAACTGGAATTGATACTGCTCATGGAGATATGCAGCCGTTTATTGTGATTCCAACTACAAGTGGAACCGGTTCTGAGGCCGCTCTAAATGCTGTTATTAGTGATCTAAAAAGCAAAAAGGACCTGGAATTTATTTCCAGCAAATTGATGCCGGACCTTGCAGTTATTGATCCTAAAATGACATTTACACTGCCTCCAAGGCTCAGTGCTTCTACAGGGCTTGATGCTCTGGTACATGCAGTGGAAGCTTATACGGGTCTGCAGACAAATCCGCTCAGTGATGCCTATGCTTTTTCTGCTTTAAAGTTGATCGGGAAAAATCTTAAAGCACTTGTTAATGATGTTAATAATAAAGAATACAGAACTGAAATGAATAATGCAGCCTTAATGGCCGGTATAGCATTTGCCAATTCTCATGCAGGGATTATTCATGCTATAGGTGATGCCTGTGAAAAAATATCAGATGTATCTCACGGTGATGCTCTGGCTGTGCTCTTACCCCATGGAATGTTTTATAATTTAAAGTTTGAGTACTGCAGAAATTCTTATGAGGATATTTTACTTGCCTTAGAAGGAGCAGATAAATTTGCAAATATCAAAGCAGAAGATAGAGCATTAATGGCTGTTAATTCTGTAGTAGATATTTTAATTGAACTGCGTTCTCTAACAGATATTCCTCTGCGTTTAGAAGAAATAGGTGTTAAAAGATCAGAGTTTAATCAGATTATTGATAAGGCAATGCATAATAGTGCTCTTTTAAATTCTGCGGGACAGGTTAATAGAGATGATATAGAGAGTATTTTAGAATCAGCATTCTAAAATTAAAATAATGGACATTTGCCAGAAATGACAGATGCCTCTTTTAATATGTTTGGGAATTAATGTACTTTAGGGGGATTTTTATGAATGAGGAGAAGGTTAATTTCTATGGTCTTGGTCCATTTTATCTTGAATATCAGGGAAAAATTGTAGATGGAAGCAACTGGATATCTAAAAGAGCATTATATTTATTAATGTATCTTTTGATGGCAAAAGATAGAAAGATTGCTGCAGAAGAATTGGTTGATATTTTCTGGGAAGAATCAGATTTGGAAGACGGCAAAAATAAATTATATAATACTGTCTATCTATTGAGGCGATCACTTGCTAAGGACGGAATTCCAAAAGATATTGTTAAATCAGTCAGTGGTGGTTATTCTATAAATAATGGTTATCAAATCTGGACAGACTGGGATTATTTTGAGCAAGTTACGAAACAGCTCCTTCATCAAGATGATTTAGAAGTAGCTGAATTAGAACATCTTTTTCAACTTTATCGGGGTGATTTTTTTCCTTCACTGCGTTATGAAGGGTGGACAGAAATTCAGCGTGAAAATTTAAGAGAAAATTATTTAACTTTAATTGATATACTCAGTCATAAATTATATGCCGCTAAACGATATCGGGATACAGTTAACTATCTGCACAGTGGTATCAAGTATGATCCTTATCGTGAAAATTTTTATTTGCTTTATATTAAAGCCCTTGTTAAGCTGGGAAGAATAGCTGAAGCAATAAACAGTTATAAAAAATGCGAGCAGATTTTAAGAGAAGAGCTTGATGTTTTACCCGGTCAGGAATTAAAAAATGAATATCATAAGATTAAATTGAGCCGTGAATTAAGTACCAGGATTGAAAATGATATAGTTTTTGATGAAAAAGCTGAAGATTCTGGGGCTATGATCTGTGGACTTGATGTTTTTAAAAAAATTTATGATTTAGAAAGCCGACATGTCAGGAGATTAAATAAGGAATTTGTGATGATTAAAATTGATTTTACAGAAGTAGAAATTTCAATTGCTTTTTCAGATATTGCAAAAAAAATTGCTTCTCTGCTTCGCTCCTGTGATTTGATTCATATTTCAAATTATAAAATGCACTTACTTCTGCTGGATACAAATATGGTAAGTAGTGGTATAATTATTAATAAAATTAATTATTTATTTCAAGAACTAGGACTGTCAAAAAAACCATCAATAGACATTAAAGAAATAAGTTAAAGAGTATGAAAAGTTAGTCATAATAGAATAAAAGCATAATTTATTAAAACCACCTTAATTGGTGGTTTTTTTATGTTTCGAGATTTTTTAGATATATATTGCAGTTATTTTTTAGTTTCAACTGTTATTATTAATTTAGAAAAAATAGGTTTAATTCTTATGCTGGTAGTTTAGAAAAAGCAAAAAAGATTATTCAAAAATCATTAATTAATTGTCCCACAAGCTGTTTTTTTAAAAATATGTCTTAATATTTTGAAATTTATTTAGACTAATTTTCTCAATTATTTATTTTATAATTGGGAGGTGTTGAAATGTTAAAAAATAGTAAAATAATTTTAATTGTATTAATTATATTAGTAATAATATTTTTAAATGGTGTTGTTTCAGCTCAAAATCAAGATTTATATTTTAGAAAACAACCAGAAAAGTTTTATTTTGTCAGTGATTATAATTCCTTATTAATTGGGGAGTTAAATAAGCCAGATCAAAAAAATATAACTGCTTATAACTTTAAGTATGATTATTTATATTTGGATGAAGGAGCATATATCTATCAAAAAGGTAATAATAATAATAATAGTAGGATAAATCAATTTGGTGAAAGTATTTTTGCTTTGATAAAACAATTTCTTTCTGATAATGATGGAGAAATTAATCAGGGTGGTGTAGATAATTATGCTTTTATAGTGCAGAAGGGAACTGCTAATCAGGGATTTCTCAATCAAAATGGAGCTGATAATTTAGCTTTAATTGATCAGTTTGGAGAAAATAATCAAGCCTATATAACTCAAGATGGAGATGGCAATTCAGCTTCTATTTTTCAATCTGCTAATGATAATAAGTACACCATCATTCAAGATTGAAATAATCTGCAAATAAATTTTTGTTTGAATTATTATAAAAGTATATGATTGGAGGTGTTTAAATGGTAAAAAATAGATTCAGAATCATAGTTACTTTAATCTTAGTCTTAATTTTTTCAAGTGGCTCTGTATTTGCAGAGTCTCCACCAGGGAATCCTAATGTAGGATTTGAATTTCCAGGCCAGGGCGAATTTAGAGGAAACTATAATCCTTTTTTATCTGGGAATGGTAATAATTCAAATCCGGGAAATGGACAAAATAATAATTGGGATTATGAATATTCTGGATTAGATAAAGGAGCCTATATTTATCAATATGGTCACTACAATGATGGGATAATAGAACAGTATCAGGATGGTAATTATGCTTTGATAAAGCAGTGCTTATTGGCTAATGATGGAGAAATCAAGCAGAACGGTATAGATAACTATGCTTTTGTTGTGCAGAAGGGAGTTGCTAATCAGGGGAACCTTAATCAAAATGGAGCTGATAATCTGGCTGTAATAGGTCAACTGGGCATAAATAATAAAGCAAATATTAATCAAAACGGAGATTCTAATACTGCAGCTATCATGCAGTTAGGTAATGATCACGATTATACTATAATTCAGGATGGAAATGATACTAAGATTGAATTAATGTTTGGTTTTTAAAAAAATAGAGCTAAATTAATTTCTACATTTATATATTTTAGAGAATTTTTAGATATTTATTCTAATTATTTATTAGTTCAGCCTGTTATTCTAAGTTTAGAAAAAAAGAAATGTTTAAATTAATTGTAGCGGGAGGTGAAATAAAAAGTAATTTAGTCTCATTGGAAGCTGTGATCCGCCATTTTGAATTGGTCACCTAGTATTTGGCGGAGAGCTAATGGTGAAACCGGCCAAAAAAAGTAGGGAATTTACAAAAACCAATGAGGAGGAAAAAAAATGAAAAAATTATTTATTTTAGGTTTAGCAGTTCTTATGGTGTTGGGAATTACTTCTATGGTTGGTGCTGTCCCTGATCATAAATATAGAAGCTTAACAGATGGCTGGTATATTGACTCTCAAGATGCAGGTAATGTTGGTCATAATTCTATGATGCCAGGTGGCTGGGATAATGCAACTATATTAGCTGAAGTAGAACA
>JBNJFG010000120.1:0-5218 GCA_051746665.1 Bacillota bacterium | reverse complement strand
TGGTCCCATAAACATAAAGGAAGCAAGTGGTCGATCTGCATCCTGGAGACCGGTACGAGAGCGGCGGATTGCATTACTGACTGCTTTAACTGCATCATGCTGACCAACAACTCTTTTTTCTAATTCATCTTCTAAATGAATCAATTTTTCTTTTTCTGCTTCCATCAGTTTCTGCAGTGGAATATCTGTCCACATCGAAACAATTTCAGCTATATCTTCTTCTGTAACTTCTTCTTTAACCAGATGATTTGAATCCTGCTGTGAATCTTCTACTTTTTGGCTGACTTCAGCCAGCTCTTTACGCAGCTCATTTAATTTACCATAGCGCAGTCTGGCTGCTTCTTCATAATTTGCTTCTCTTTCTGCAGCTTCTGCCTGATATTCAATCTGGTCTATCTGTTCTTTTAGCTCCTGCATTTTAGCAAGCTGATCTTTTTCATTCTTCCATTTTAAGCGCAGTGGATCACGCTTATCCTTTAATTCCTGTAGATTTTCTTCAATTTCTTTGAGTCTCTGCTGAGCCTCTTCGGTATCCTCATTTTTTAAAGCTTCTTTTTCTGTTTCTAACCTTCTAACCTTACGATCAAGTTCATCAATTTCGATCGGCATCGAATCAATTTCAATTCTAATTTTAGAAGCTGCTTCATCAATTAAATCAATTGCCTTGTCAGGCAGAAATCTTTCTGTTAAATAGCGGTCAGAAAGTTTTGCTGCTGCTACAATTGCATTATCCGTAATTTTAATTCCATGGTGAATCTCGTATTTTTCTTTTAAACCTCTGAGGATAGAAACTGTATCTTCGATATCAGGCTCAGATACCTGGACCGGCTGGAATCTTCTCTCTAAAGCTGCATCTTTTTCTATATGCTTTCTATATTCGGCTAAGGTTGTTGCTCCGACACAGTGCAGTTCTCCTCGGGCTAGAGCTGGTTTTAAAAGATTTGCTGCATCCATTGAACCTTCTGTGGCACCGGCTCCAACTAAAGTATGCATCTCATCAATAAAGAGAATAATCTGACCTTCTGCCTTTTTAATCTCTTTTAAAACTGATTTTAGTCTTTCTTCAAACTCACCTCTAAATTTGGTGCCGGCAACTAAAGAACCCATGTCCAGTGAAATTACCTTTTTATTCTTTAAGCCTTCTGGAACATCACCATTAACAATTCTTTGTGCCAGTCCTTCTGCAATCGCAGTTTTTCCTACACCGGGCTCACCAATTAAAACCGGATTATTTTTGCGGCGGCGGGAAAGAACCTGCATCACTCTTCTGATTAAATTATCTCGACCGATAACAGGATCCAGCTTACCTTTTTTAGCAAGCTCTGTTATATCAATTGTAAACTTTTCTAAAACATTAAAACCTTCTTCTCCCTGCTGAGAATCAATTTTACTTCCCCCGCGAACTTCCTGGATGATCTGTTTTAAAGCATTGTAGTTTATATTTTTCTGATAGAGCATTTTACCTAAGTCAGTTTTTCTGCTTTTTAAAATAGCAAGCAGAAAATGTTCAGTTGAAACATATTGATCTCCAAGTCCTTCGGCCTGTTTTTCAGCTTCTCGCATAATCTCATTTAACTGATGTGACATATATGCCTGTCCACCATTTTCAGAATAAACCTGAGGCAGTTTCTGCAGTAAATCTTCATTTTCTGCCTTAAGTTCTGCCAGATTTGCTTCAGCCTTCTGCAGCAGTGGGATTACTATCCCATCATCCTGATTTAATAAAGCTTTAAATAAATGGGAAGGAAATATTTCCTGATGCTGATAGTCTTTAGCAATATTCTGTGCTTCTACCAGACTCTGCTGTGCTTTACGTGTAAACTTTTCCATATCCATCTTTTATTCCTCCTTTGATCTAAACTATTCAATTTTATATATTTTATTATTTGTTTTCTATAACAATTATAATACAAAGGTCAGAGAAGGTCAAGAGTTAAAATAGAGGATTTTAAGGTTTTTAATTGAATAAATATAAGTATAGAAGTGATTATATTTTTGTACCTGGTTAAAAAGAAATGATTCACTAACTCAAAGGATGTGATTAAAATTTCTCAACTAGATTTTTTACAGGCTATAAATAAATTTAAAAAATATCTTGGTGTAGAAAAAGGTTATTCTCAATTAACTATTAAAGAATATAATAGTGACTTACATCAATTACATAAATATCTTAGAGAAGAATTAGATTTTGAAGAGGGATTTAAAGCTGATGATGTTGATCGGCTTGATATCTCAGAGTTTTTAGCTGATGCGGTAATAATTAATGATAATAAGGCAGTTACCAGAAATAGAAAACTCTTTGCGGTCCGTTCTTTTTATAAGTATCTCCTCCATTATGGAATTGTAGATAAGAATCCGGCTGAAGCAATAGAAAGCAGTAAAACAGATACCAGGCTGGAGCCAATTTATCTAAAACTCAAAGAAGCTCAGAAATTCATTCAGGCTATTGACGATCATGGGGGCATCAACCGCCTGCGTGACCTGGCAATAGTCAAGCTTTTTCTCTATGCCGGCCTCCGCATCTCAGAGCTTGTTAATTTAGATTTTGATAATATTGATTTTGAAGATGGTTCGATTAAGTTTTATGGTAAGGGTAAAAAGGAGCGCTATGTACCGCTGCATAATGATGTTGTTTTAGCGATTAGACGTTATATGAGGGAAAGAAATTCAATTAAAATTAAGGAAAGTGATGCCAGACAGGCAGTTTTTATTTCCCGTCACGGCCGCAGAATTAATCCGAGAACTATTCAACTTTTCGTTAAAAAATATGCAAAAAAAGCAGGTCTAAGCAGGGCTGATAAAATAACTCCTCATAAACTCCGCCATACTTTTGCTTCAACTCTTTATCGTCAGACTAAAGACATTAAAGTACTGCAGGATCTTTTGGGTCATGCCAATCTTTCTACAACTCAAATTTACACTCACGTTGATACTGAAGAAAAGAAAAGTGCTATTGATGAAATGCCAGATTTTTAAAAGTAAATATTTTAAATATAAAAAGAGGACATTAAAGCTTTTAAAAAGCTAAATGTCCTCGTATGATTTAGATTTATCAAATTAATTTCAGTTTAAGATCTTTACCAATTTCTCTACTAGCTCATCAATTTCAAACTTAGTAATATTAAGAGCCGGTAAAAAGCGGATTACTTTGCCTTTAACAATATTAAGTAATACTCCTTCAGCCTGCGCCTGATCTCTTAAGTTAGGAATCTCTTCTTTTAACTGAATTCCCAGCATTAAACCAATTCCTCTAACTTCTTTAATTTTTTCAGATTCAAGCTCTTTTAATTTATTTAAAAAATATTCTCCTCGTTCAGCAATCGAAGCCTCCATAGTTTTTAGTTCTTCTAAAACAACTTTAGCACCTCTTAAAGCAAGAGGATTAGGGGCAAAGGTTGAACCATGATCACCCGATTCCAGTACTTCTGTCATTTCTCCAGCCATAATTACTGCTCCAAGCGGTAGACCTCCACCAAGTGCTTTAGCCACAGTAATCAGATCCGGTTTTAGATCGAAATGTTCAAAAGAATATCTTTTAGAAGTTCTATATAAACCTGCCTGCACTTCATCACAGGCTAAAATCCAGTCATTGGCTGCAATCTGATTTTTAAGTTCAGCTATAAATTCTGCTGATGCAGGCTGGACCCCACCTGAGCCCTGAAGCGGCTCAAAGAAAACAGCTTTAATATCAGGATTATTAGCTGCAGTTTCTTTTAGGCTTTCAACATCATTAAATTCCGCCTCAACTGTACCAGGAATCAGCGGCTTAAACTGATCTCTTATCCCAGGGAAACCGTTGACTGAAAGTGCTCCCAGACTCCTGCCGTGAAAAGAATTGCTGAAAAATAGAATCTGGCCAGCGCCAATTTTCTTTTTAATTATTTTTAGGGCCAGCTCTGTGGCCTCAGTCCCTGAATTAACAAAAAATGCTTTTTCGCCTTCGGAGGTAATCAACTCTGCCACTTTTTCTGTATCCTCATCTAAAAAGTAATTTGAGGTGTGAGCATAACGCTCTAATTTTGAAGAAATTTCTTTTACAACTTTAGGATGGCTGTGGCCCAGGGCCAGCACTCCAATTCCAGCAAAAGTATCTATATATTTATTGCCTTCAGTATCATAAATATAGACACCTTCTGCCCTCTCGATTGTAAAATCATAATTGTTATAAAGTTTTAAATACCGCATTTTTAAAACACCTTCTATAAATATATTTGGGAATTAATATAAACTGCCTGCCTTATTTTACTAAAAGCTGACCAGTAAAACCGGCCAGCTTAATCTTCGAGTAAACTTTTAAAGTTGGCGTAAACTTGCCATTACTTCAGTTTTCTGCTTTGTCTGATCATCCACATCTTTAATCTTTTTAGCAGGAGCACCAGCATAAACAGTGTTTGCAGGAACATCATCAATAACAATAGAACCCGCTGCAACAACTGCCCCTTCACCAATTTTAACTCCTTCTAAAACAACTGCATTAGCACCAATTAAAACATTATCTTCTACAATAACCGGATCAGCACTAGGAGGTTCAATAACACCAGCTAAAACAGTTCCAGCACCAATATGGCAGTTATCACCGACTGTAGCCCGACCTCCGAGCACAGTATTCATATCAATCATTGTATTGGCCCCGATTTTAGCACCAATGTTGATTACAGCACCCATCATTAAAACACAGCCGTCTCCAATTTCAACCTGATCTCTAATCTGAACTCCAGGTTCAATTCGGCAGTTGTACTGACTGTAATCTGCTAAAGGTATAGCTGAATTTAATCTGTCCATTTCAATTCTTGATTGACTTAATTTATCTCCCAGCTCCTCTTTAAGTGCCTCTGCTTCTTTAAGTTCGCAGAAAACAACCCCAGAGCTGTCATCTCCATAATATTCGTATGTGCTTAAAACTTCCTTTAGACCTTCGCCCTTAATATAGAACTTAACAGGTGATTTTTTAGTAGAATTAGAAATATAGTCTATTAGATCATATGAATTCATGTTTTTGCCTCCAGTTGTATTTTTATTTACATTTAATCTATTAAAATTAAGATTTAAATTATAATTCTTATTTTAATTATTTAAAATCTGACTGAATGTATAAAATCCAGGCTCTAAATCTAAAACGGCCTCAGCACTCATTAAAACACCACGAGTAAATGCCTCTCTGGAATAAGCTCTGTGCTTTAAAGTAAGTACTTCTCCCGTACTGGCAATATCAACTTCA
>JBNJFG010000119.1:0-5218 GCA_051746665.1 Bacillota bacterium | reverse complement strand
GGAAGAGTTAGGAATCTAGAAAGGATTATTATGGATTATACACATCAGGCAGTATTATTAGAAGAAGCAATTAAATATTTAAATATTAAAGAAGATGGAGTTTATCTGGATGGTACTTTAGGTAGAGCAGGTCACAGTTCTGAAATTTTAAAAAAATTATCTAAAACAGGAAAACTGATAGCTCTGGATAGGGATACAGCAGCAATTAAAGCAGTTAAAGAAAAATTTTCGGAGAATGAATCTTTAATTTTAGCACATGCTAACTTTCAAGATTTAGATCTGGTTTTTAATAAACTGGGGATTGAAGCTGTAGACGGAATGCTTTTTGATTTAGGTGTATCTTCACCTCAGTTAGACAATCCTGAGCGGGGATTTAGTTATCAAAAAGATGGACCCCTTGATATGAGGATGAATCCAGAACAAAAATTAACAGCAAAAGATATAGTAAACAATTATTCTCAGGCAGAATTAGAGGAAATAATTACTGAGTATGGAGAAGAAAATTGGTCTGCCAGAATAGCAGAATTTATAGTAAAAATGCGTAAAGAAAAAGAAATTAAAACAACTAATGATCTGGTTGAAGTCATTAAGGCAGCTATCCCAAAAGCTGTTAGAAGGAGTGGTGGACATCCGGCCAGAAGAACATTTCAGGCCTTAAGGATTGAGACCAATAATGAATTAGAACAACTTAAAAATTTAATTGATAAGGCAGTTTCTTATTTAAATCCTGGAGGCAGACTGGTGATAATAACTTTCCATTCACTGGAGGATCGAATAGTAAAACATAAATTTAGAGAGCTGGCAAATGACTGCAGCTGTCCACCGGATTTTCCGATCTGTGTTTGTGATGAAAAATCAGAAGTCAAAGTTATAACCAGAAGTCCTGTTCAGGCTTCTAAAAAGGAAAAAGAAAATAATCCTCGTTCAAGAAGTGCCAAACTGAGAGCAGCTGAGAAGATTTGATTTAAAGATATAAGGGGGTAGTAAAATGTATAATGAACAAAATTACATTGATTTAGATTCAGGCAGCAGTTATCTAAATGAATCATCTTACAATTTTACTAATGTTAAAAAACAGGCTTATACAATTTTATATATATTTATGTTAGTTTTTATTAGTATTTCTATTTTGTTATATGTTTCTCAAATTTTAAATATCAATAAGCAGAGTACAAGGTTATTAAACCTGGAAGAAAGATTAGAAAGTGTTAAAGCAAAAAATGAAAAATTAGAAGTCGATTTAGCTACCAAAACTTCTTTAACAGAAGTGGAAAAAATTGCAAAAACAAAATTAAATATGGTAGAAGCTGAGAAGAAGGAAACTTTAGTTTATAATAATCAATTTAGACGGGAAGAAAAATTTATGGCTGATATTCCAAAAGAAAAGTTTTTCTTAGCGCAAATATATGATAAAATAATAAAAGAAGTTACTACTGTTCAGGCTGAGTCACTTGAATAGGAGGATTAAATTTGCAGCAATTTAAAGAGAGTGTTAAAAATAGAATAATCTTCTATTTTGCAATTATATTTATTTTATTCATTATTCTGGCCTTAAGACTTGTATGGATTCAGGTTATAAATAGTGCCGAATATGAACACAAAGCTTTAAATCAGAGAGTAAAAGAATTTATAGTAAATTCTGAAAGAGGAATAATTTATGATAATACCGGCAGGAAACTTGCAGTTAGCTTACCGGCTAAGACTGTGGTTGCTCTGCCGGATAATATTATTAATCCAGAAAAAACTGCTTCAGAGCTGGCTGAATTACTGGACAGCGATTATAATACTATTTATCGGCGAATCACTTCAGAGGCTGCAGCAATATTTCTGCAGAGAAAAATAAGTGATGAATTATATCAAAAAATAGAAGCTAAAGATTTAAAAGGAATCACCTTTACTGAAGAAAGTAAACGCTATTATCCAGAGGGAGATCTGGCCTCACATATTATTGGTTTTACTGGAGTTGATAATAATGGACTTAATGGAATTGAACTTTCATATAATAATCATTTGAGTGGTGAAGCCGGAAAAATGATTATAGAAAAAGATGCTGAAGGTAGGACAATTCCGAATGGGATTAGAGAAGCTGTTCCCGGCAGAGATGGCTATAATGTTCATCTGACAATTGATGAAGTGATTCAATATATGGCTGAAAAAGAACTTAAAAACGCTGAAGAAGATTTTGAGTTTTCTGGAGGGTCTATCATTGTTATGGATGCTACCAATGGAGATCTGCTGGCAATGGCTAATACTCCAAACTATAATCCTAATCAATTTGGAAAGTCTTCTGGAAAGAACTGGAGAAATAGAGCGATAAATGATGTTTTTGAACCGGGCTCTACTTTTAAAATTATAACTGCTGCAGCAGCTTTAGAAGAAGGAGTAATTACTGAAAATGATGTTTTAACAGATCCCGGTCATATCAGTGTTGAAAATGAAGAGATAAACTGCTGGAGTAATACCGGACATGGAAAGCAAAGTTTTGCCGAAGTTGTGAAAAACTCCTGCAACCCTGGTTTTGTGGAAGTTGGACTGAAAATGGATAAAAAAACCTTTTATTCATATATTAAAGCCTTTGGTTTTGGTGAGAAAACAGGTATTCGCTTACCAGCAGAAGCTGAGGGTATAATTCCTGAATATAATAGAATTGGATCTGTTGAACTGGCAACTTTTTCTTTTGGTCACGGGATTTCTGTAACTCCAATTCAGTTAGCTACAGCAATTTCTTCAATAGCCAATGAAGGTAAATTGATGAGACCCAGACTGGTAAAAGAAGTAGATACTGGGAATGATTCTGAAAATATAAAAAATGAACCTCAGGTTTTAAAGCAGGTAGTATCTAAAAATACCGCTAATAAAACAAAAGAATTATTAAAACAGGTTGTAGAGAGTGGGACTGGAACTCAGGCGGCAATTGAAGGCTATGAAATTGGTGGTAAAACAGGTACTGCTAAACATTATAATGAAGATATATATGATTCTTCGTTTATTGGAATTGTACCGGCAGAAGACAGAGATCTGGTTGTTTTAACAATTCTCTATGATATAAAAGGTGAGACTTATTATGGGAGTCAGACTGCAGCACCAGTATTTAAAAATTTAACAGAAAATATTTTAAACTATTTAAATATTAAACCAGAACAAAAAAATGATTTTAATTATGAAACTACTGATAAGGAAATAGAAGTTCCAGATGTAGTTGGGAAAAACTTTTTGGATGCAGAAAGTAATTTGAGAGAGCAGGGATTTAATGTTAAACTTATTGGAGACGGTGAGCTGGTAAAGGCTCAGCTGCCTGCCTCTAAAACAGTAACTAATTATAATTCTACAGTCTGGTTATTTGGTGATGAAAAAAATAAAGAGGATATTCTGATTCCAGTACCCGATTTTAGGGGTATGGAAGCTGATGAAGCTCAAAAACTTGCCCAGCAAAAAGGGTTGAATGTAAGCCTTGATGGTTCAGGAAAAGTTATCGGACAATCTGAAAATCCGGGAAGTAGAATTAAAAGTTCTAAAACAGTAAATTTAAAGCTCCGCTAATATTATAGACTTTTACAGTCTGTTGATGGGGGTAATTTGAAAATGAAACTAAAGAAAATATTAAAGAATATAGATTTTGAAGTTGTTAGAGGAGATTTGGAAAAAGAAATAGTTGAAATTGGATATGATTCTAGAGAAATTAAAGAAAATAATTTATTTATTGCGATTAAGGGTTTTGAAACAGATGGTCACCAGTATATAGCTCAGGCTGTTGAAAATGGAGCTTCAGCTGTGGTTATTGATCAGGAGCTTGCAGATTATCAGCCTGAAACAGTTTATATTAAAGTGAAAAACAGCCGCAGAGTTATGGCAGAGGCTGCAAATAATTTTTTTGATAATCCATTAAGTGAGATTAACTTAGTAGGAATTACAGGAACAAATGGTAAAACTACTACAGCTTATCTTTTATATAATATTTTAAAAGAATATGCTGGTAAGGCTGCCTTATTTGGTACTATCAAAAATATAATTGGTGGAAAAGAAGTTAAATCCAGCAGAACTACCCCTGAATCCCTAGATTTATATAGATTTTTTGCCAGAATGAAAGACAGAGGTATCAAATATGGGGTAATGGAAGTTTCTTCTCATGCTTTAGATTTATACAGGGTTTATGGTATGGATTTTGCTGCTGCAATTTTCACTAATATCAGCCCGGAACATCTTAATTATCATAAAAGTTTTGAAAATTATAGAGAAGTAAAATCCAGATTATTTTCTAATCTTAATAGTCAGCAGTATGCGGTTATTAATACTGATGACCCAAATGCAGAATATATTCAAAACAAATCAAATGGACAAAATTTCAGCTACAGTCTGAATTCTAAAACAGCAGACTTATATACATCTGAATATCAATTAAGTCAAAAAGGAATGAAATATAAAAGTGAAGGTAGAGTTAGCTCAGTTTTTGAATTGAATTTAGGTGGTATTTTCAACATTTATAATTCTTTAGCAGCTATTTTAACTGCAGATTTGTTGGGTATTGAAAAAAAGATCAGCCAAAAAGCTTTAACTGAAATCAACTCTGTACCTGGTCGTTTTGAAATTATTAATGCAGGCCAGGATTTTCAGGTAGTTGTTGATTATGCCCACACTCCTGATGGAATGAAAAATGTTTTGGAAACTGCAGCTGCTATGAAAAAAAATAGATTAATTGTTTTATTTGGCTGTGGTGGAGATAGAGATCGCAGCAAAAGATCTGAAATGGCCGGATTAGCTGAAAAATATGCTGATTATACAATTGTTAGTAATGATAATCCCCGCAGTGAAGACCCAGAAATAATTTTTTCTGAAATCAAACAGGGTTTTAGTGAAGATTTTAGTGAGTATGAGATTATTCCTGACAGAAAAAAAGCAATCAAGAAAGCTATTATGATGGCTGAAAAAGATGATCTGGTTATGCTGCTGGGAAGAGGACATGAAAAATATCAGGTGATAAAAGATAAAAAAATTGAACTTGACGATCGTAAAGTTGCTTATCAGGCAGCAGAAAAGATGAAAGGAAATTAAATGCAGAATTTAAGTTTAAAAAAAATAATTGATTTTTCGAGTGCTCAGCTGCTGCGGGGAAGTAGTGATAGAGAAATTACTGAAATTGTAATTGACAGCAGAGAAGTAAAAAAAGATTACTTGTTTATTGCAATTATTGGAGAAAATCAGGATGGACATCAGTTTCTTG
>JBNJFG010000118.1:0-5420 GCA_051746665.1 Bacillota bacterium | reverse complement strand
CAGCAGTTACTTCATGGTTCTGAGCCAGCAAAACAGCATTGGAAAGCCCAACATAACCGGCTCCAGCAACGGTGATTTTCATAATATCCTGCTCCTTTATTTAAAATTTTAATATATTTCAACAATATTTAACTAGTTTTGTGAAAAAATACACAATAAAATTTATATTTTATCTCCTTGGCTGATATGTATTAACCAGATTCTTCAGCCCGACAACAATCTCATCTCCTGCAGCCTCTTCTGCCAGTTTCTGCAGCCGGTCAAGTTGTTCATCTAAAAACTCCTGCTCTACAGCCTCTAAATTATTAATAAAGATCCGCTCATGTTCTGTCGCTACAGCAGATTCTGTATCACATAAAAGCTCCTCATAGAGTTTTTCACCGGGACGAAGTCCAATTACATCAATATCAATATCCTCATAGGGAGTTAATCCAGAAAGAGAAATTAAATCTTCAGCCAGCTCTATAATCTTAACCGGCTCCCCCATATCAAGAACAAAGACTTCTCCCCCTCTACCGAGAGCACCGGCCTGAATAACAAGCTGTGAAGCCTCGGGAATTGTCATAAAATAGCGGGTTATATCTCTGTGAGTTAAAGTCAGTGGTCCCCCATCTTCAATCTGTTTTTTAAATAAGGGAATCACACTTCCCTGACTTCCCAGCACATTTCCAAAGCGAACAGCCATAAATTTGGTGGCAGATTTTTCATTTAAAGTCTGAATAACCATTTCTGCTGCTCTTTTGGAAGCCCCCATCACATTTGTCGGGTTAACGGCCTTATCTGAAGAAATTAAAACAAAACGCTCAATCTCAGCTTCAGCCGCAGCTTCAGCCAGTTTTCTGGTTCCCAGAATATTATTTTTTACAGCCTCTTCCGGACTGCTTTCCATCAGTGGAACATGCTTGTGAGCAGCTGCATGAAAAACCACAGCTGGAGAATATTTTTGGAAAACCTGCTGCAGTTTATTTTTATCTCTAATGCTGCCGATGATAGAAATCAGTTCTACCTCAGGAAACTTATTTTCCAGTTCTCTTTCTAAAAAATAGGTATTATTTTCATTAATATCAAATATGATAATTTTTTCGGGTCTAAACTTTGCCACCTGGCGGCAGATTTCAGAGCCAATTGAGCCTCCACCACCACTTACAAAAATAGTTTTTCCTTCCAGATAGTCAGTAATCTCATCAGTAATCAAATCTACCTGATCCCGGCGCAGCAGATCTTCGACCTTAACTTCTCTGATCTGACTTAAAGAAACATCACCATTTAGTATTTCGTAAACTCCGGGTACAATTTCTACTTTGACATCTTTTTTATTGCTCAGCTCATAGAGGCGTTTAATTGTTTTACCCTCTGCCGATGGGATGGCTATTATGACCTCATCCACCTTATATTCCTCAATCAGCTGCGGAATCTTTTTGCTGCTTCCCAGTACTTTATTGCCGTGAATCTCCAGCGCCTGCTTATCTGGGTCATCATCAACAAGTCCGACAATATTTTTGCCGATTTCGGGATGTTTCTGCATCTCTCTAATTACCATTTCAGCAGCATCTCCGGCTCCAATAATTAAAACCCGGTTTTCAGACTGAGTTGTCCGGCTGCGCTTTAAAAAATCACTTAAAAGCCGCAGGGCAAAACGCAGACCTCCCAGCAGAAAAATATCTGTCATTAAATTAATGACAATAATACTGCGTGGAAAAGAAATTCGAAAAAAGTAAACATAAATAACTAAGGCTAAATTAATCAAAATTGTTGTTTTAAAAATAGAGTAAAGTTCCGACATGCTGGCATACTGCCACATTTTGTTGTAAAGTGAAGAAAAATAAAGGATGATAAAGGAAATTACAGTGACTAAAAATAAATATTCTATTTTAAAATACTGCAGCCAGGCTTCATCAAAGCGAAGAATAAAAGAAGACAGGACTGCCAGATTGATTAAAATTAAATCAATAACAATCAATCTTGGTTTTTTATAAACTTTCAAAAGAAATTCTATCATAAGGCCAGCTCCCGGTGTTAAATTTATTATTATCTACAATTTATATTATATTGTAATTCTGGCTTTAATTCAATTAATTTAGCCGGATTAATTCTATCTTCCTCAAGCATCTACTTCAGCTGGAGTATGGCCTTTTAAAGTCCAGAGCCTTGTATGCTTCTGAAAATCATTAATCAGCTGGCGAAAATCTGTTTCTGCTGCAGAAACTCTGATCTCAAATTCTTCAGCTAAAATCGGGATTATTTCTGCAGAATCACTATCATTTTTAATCATCAAAGAAAAGTAAGAAGTCAGCGTCTCTGCTTCTGCTGCAGGCAGCCTGTAATCTCTGATCAGCTTCTTTTTAAAGCTCTGCTGGACTGAATTCCAGTTTTCATGATTTTTTTGATAGGCATTTTCCAGCTCACTTTTAGATGGCAGATAGTAGTCTAAATCACTGTGGCTTTCTCTCTCTTTAAGAATATGCAGAATATCTTTTGCAAATTCAAAAATAAAAAATTGGCCGAGACTGTCGTAAATATGGGAATACCTGCTGTATTCTAAAACAACTTCCAGCGGCTCAATTTCTCCTTCGATTTTTAGATGTCTCTCCAGAGAGCTAGCTAAAAGCTCAGGGGTTAAGACTCCATAATATACTGCACTACCGGCTGCATACCTTATATAATTATCATTTAAGCTGATCTGTTTTTGAACACTCTTTTTATTTAATATTGAAGATATTTTAGTCCTGATTTCTTCCGGTATTAAAAAAAAGATACCATCTTCATCTTTACCGCAGAACACAATCCCTCTTGCCTTAAAATAGGCTGCAGCCTGATAAACCTGTTCATTTTGCTCAAGATATATCCCGGTATACCTGTCACAAAAAGCAGCTATACCTTCCAAAAACTCAGACTGTTCTACACCTAAAATTAAGATCCAGGACTCCAGATTAGCCCTGATTTTCAGACTAAGCTCATCAATAAGTTCAGCTTTATTTAAATCACTTATCCCCTGAAAACCCCAGAGCTCTCCTATCTCAGTTAGTTCTTTTTGAGACAATTTCGACAATAATGTTTTAAAGTCATAATTCACTTCAAGGTCACTAAGTTCTTCAATCCAGATATTTTCTCTCATCAGATTAATCCTTTCTTAAATTTTTTTAGCCTGCACTCCCCAGCAAAAAAGTACTCAAGCAGTTCGGATAGTCCTTAATTAAAAATTAATTAATTATGTTAATATTTGCACTAATTAAAGTATATCATAGAATAAATTGGAAATAAAGTAAAAAGTTAAAATTGTTATCAGAAAAAAAGCAGCCCTGATAAAATATTAGGGCTGCTCATTATATTCGGATTAGTTTTTTAGTAGGTGGTATTTAAGAAAGGTATAAAATCTTATTTGACATTCACACCATTTCATCAAATTGATCACTGTGTTTTTTTAATGTTCTATTGATATTAAATAATTTAATATCCTGTTCTGCTAGAACATTATCCAACTTATCAAAGCGTTGATCATGTTCATTTAATTTCGTTCCAATATTTATTAATCGTTTACCGTGATCATCAAGTCTTTTATCAATTTTATCAAAACGCTTATCAATTTGAGAAAATTTATTATCCAATCTCTTATCTAGCTGGTCAAAGCGATTAACAAACTCATCAAAACGACTGACAAGTGTCTCTAAAATTTTAGCTTCTGACATCTGATTCACCTGCCCTTATTTCTACTCTCCATGTGTTTATATTATATCGCATACTGCTCCTGATTAGCAAATAATATTTACCCTAATTTTTAGGGAAGTCTGCTAATTTTGTATAAAACAGATTCTGGCAGTAATATTTATGTTTGATTGTGTACTTCAGCTGGACTGTGACCTTTTAAAACCCACTGCTTTGTATTATTATGAAAATCATTGATTAACTTAATCAGTTCATCTTTTCCTGTAAAAATATCAATTTCAAAATCTTCGGCTAAAACTCGAACTATCTCTGCTGTACTGACATTATTATTAATCATCAAATAAAAACCAAAAAGAATTCTTTCCGCTTCTTCTTGCGGCAGTTTATAATCACGGGTTAATTTCTTTTTGAATCTTCTTTGAGCAAGGTTCCAGCTGGGATGACCCTTTTGATAAGCATTTTCTATTTCTTTTTTGGATGGAATATAATAATCTAAATCGCTGCGTTCTTCTCTTTCAATAAGAATATCAGGCGCGTCTTCAACAGCACCCAAAACAAAAAATAGTCCAGCACTGTAAGCTAAAACCGAGAATTCCCCATATTCTAAAACTACATCTAAGGGATCAATTCTCCATTCAGGAGTCAGATATCTCTCTAAAGAGTTATATAAAAGCTCAGGCGTTAAAACTCCATAATAAACTGCAATACCAACTGCACATTTAATATAACTGTCATTTAAACGAATTTGTTTTTTAATGCTTTTTTTGTTTAAAATAGATTTGATTTTAATTCTCAATTCCTCTGGCATGATAAAAATAGCGGTCTCTTGATGCTGACCTAAAAATACTATTCCCCGGGCTTCAAAATAATCTGCTATATAAAAAGTGAATTCATTAACTTCAATATAGGCTGCTGAATATTTTTCGCACTGCATAATTATTTCTTTTAAAAATTCAGCTTGTTCTGAGCCTAAATATTGCAGCCAGGATTCTAAATGATCAGCAATTCGTTTAGTCAATTCTTGAATAAGTTCAGCTTTATTAAGCTGGCTTATACCATGAAAATCCCAGAGTTTTCTCATTTCATTCAGTTCATTTTTCGTGAAATTTGATAATAATTGATTATAGCTTGCATCCGGTTCAATATTATCCAGTTCTTCAACCCATAAATTTTCTTTCATAAAATTAGCCCCCATTAGATTTTTATTATTATTTAACTATTATACAACTTTAAATTATTAGAGGCAAAAAATTAATTGTATACTAAAATCACCGAGAATTGCAAAGTAGTATTCCCGAAAGTTGCAGAATAAAATTCCCTATTATTGCAGCAATTATAATTACAAAATTTAGCAAAAAATATAAAGTATCATTTGGCATTCACATCTTTTCTGCTTAAAAGCCAGAATGCTGTTATTATTTTGAAATACCTCACCTATTAATTTTATAATAAAATTACTAAGTATTTTATTTTTTAAATTCTTTTAACCACTCAACTACAATCTCTACCTCTTCTTCAGTTAAGCTAGAAGAACAGGGGATATTAATTAAATGATCAACAAAGTACTGAGCTTTTTCTATCTGATAGGCCTGATTAGCAAGATAGGGCTTCTGCTGATGAATCAGTCCCCAGAGAGGTCTGGCCTGAATCTTGACCTCATTTAGCTTTCTTAAAAGCTCGTCTCTATCAATTCCGTATTTATCCTGATCAACCAGCACAGCATAAAACCAGTGGTTGGCTCTTGTTCCCTGATTAAA
>JBNJFG010000117.1:0-5493 GCA_051746665.1 Bacillota bacterium | reverse complement strand
GAATCTTGCTCAGACTGAATTAGAGATAACAATGGTAAGCTATTATAAATTAGTTTTCTAGCTAACTTTGTCGAATTGATTGAAATAAAGAATAAATTACAATATAATGTAAATAGCTATCAACAGGGAGAAATTTATATTTATTGGGAGTTGACATTTATATGCTTGAATTTTTACTTAAATTATACAAAAAACCAAGGTTAATTATTATTGATTTAATTTTGGTGAATCTAGCTTTGTTATTTTCTTTCATTCTGCGCTTTGATGAAGCCTGGATGCAGTATTTTCAAATTAATTACTTAGTCGCAATTACAGTGATTTCTTTTTTGGTTCTTTACTTTTCTTCACTCTATAACAAGATGTGGCAGTATGCCAGTATGTCTGAGCTTTATTCTATTTTTAAAGCTACAATTATGATTAATACACTATTTGTTATTTATATTTATTTCTTTAGAGTCGGTTTTCCCCGCAGTATTATTGCTATTAACTTAATGACAGATATCTTTTTGCTGGGTGGAATGCGCTTTAGTCTCAGGTTATTAAAAGATTTTTTGAACCGTAATCAGAGCAATAACTCGCAAAAAAGAGTTTTAATCATTGGTGCTGGTGATGCTGCAGAAATAATTATTCGAGAAATGCAGAAACATCCAGAGATTGGTAAAAAGGTAATTGGTCTGGTAGATGATGATCCATCTAAACAGGCTTTAGAGATTCACGGCCATAAAGTACTAGGTAAAACTAAAAAAATACCGCAATTAATAGAAGAATATGATGTAGATGAAGTAATAATTGCTATTCCGTCTGCTGAAGGAAAAACAATCAAAAGATTTTATGAACTGAGCAATAAAAAAGATGTCAAAGTTGAAATAGTACCCGGAGTTTATGAAATTTTAAAGGGAGATGTTTCTTTAAATCAGATTAGAGAGATAAAAGTAGAAGACCTTTTGCGTCGGGATCAGGTAGATTTAATTACAAATGAAATTTCAGCTTATCTTAAAGATAGAACTATATTGGTGAGTGGTGGAGGCGGCTCAATTGGTTCAGAAATATGCCGTCAGGCAGCTAAATTTGATCCTGAAAAAATTATCATTCTTGATATCAATGAAAACACCACTTATTTTTTAGAAAGAGATTTAAAAGATCAATATCCAGACTTAGATTTAATCTCTATTATCGGCAGTATCAGAGATAAAAATAAGTTAGAAAAAGTATTTAGGGAACATTCTCCAGATGTTGTTTTCCATGCAGCAGCTCATAAACATGTGCCGCTGATGGAAACGAGTCCTGAAGAAGCTGTTAAAAATAATATTATGGGAACCAGAAACTTAGCTCAGACTGCAGCTGAATTTGAAATTGAACGTTTTGTTTTGATTTCAACTGATAAAGCAGTTAATCCTACAAATGTAATGGGAGCTTCCAAAAGAGCAGCTGAAATGGTTATCCAGACAATTAATAAAAAGACTAAAACTAAATTTATGGCAGTTCGCTTTGGTAATGTTTTAGGCAGTCAGGGTAGTGTAATTCCTTTATTCAAAAAACAAATTGCCAGTGGTGGACCGCTGACTGTTACTCATAAAGATATAACCCGCTACTTCATGACTATTCCAGAGGCCTCACAGCTTGTGATTCAGGCTGGAGCCTTAGGTCAAGGAGGAGAGGTTTTTGTTCTTGATATGGGAGAACCTGTTAAAATCATGGATCTCGCTGAAGATTTAATTGCTCTTTCAGGGTTAACACCTTATGAAGATATAGACATAGATGTGATTGGACTTCGTCCAGGAGAAAAATTATATGAAGAACTTTTATGTGATACAGAAGATAATATTGCCACAGAACATGAGCGGATTTTCATTAATAATTTAGGAGCTGTAGATCAGGAATTTTTAGATCAACATCTTAGTAAATTAGAAAAGCTGGCAGAAAAAGCTACTGGGCCTGAAATTATAACTGCTCTAGTTGATCTGGTCGATACTTATCAGCCGAGAAGAGATAATGTAAAAAAGGTGAATTTTAAAAAGAATAAGAAATCCTCTTAATGATTTTTATTTATAATTTTTTTGTAAAGCAAATTAATAATTAATCTGCTTAATTTCTTTTTAATCTATTTTTAAATTGTTCTTAATAAGAAAATGGTATGATATGAATAGTATAACTGCTAATCAAATCTTAAAAAATATAAATTATGAGAGGAAGATTAAAATGGAGATTTTAAACGAAATACAGGAAAACTGGAAATTCGTACTATTAAGTATTATAATTGCAATCTTTTTAATATCACTTAATAATGCTCAGGCTGCAGCAGCAGTATATTAAAATTTTTACTAAAAAAATACTACAGGCTTTTTAGTCCTAGAAATTAAAATTAGTTAATTAGCAGCAAATCAAGGGAGGCCTTCAAATGACTAAAAGTATTGTACCGGCCAGACTAAATAAAAATAATGATAAGCTGGTTCTGCTGGATCAAACTTTATTACCAGAAACAGAAAAATATTTAGAACTTAATAAAAGAGAAGATATCTGGGAGGCTATAAAAAAGCTGAGAGTCAGAGGAGCTCCTGCAATTGGAATAGCAGCTGCTTATGGACTATATGTCTGTCTCAATCAGTATCAGACAGATTCAGTTTCTGAATTAAGAAAAGAATTAAAAGAAATCAGTGATTATCTTGCAACTTCCAGGCCAACTGCAGTCAATCTTTTTTGGGCTTTAAAGAGGATGGAAAATAGATTTGAGGTTGAAGCCAAGGCAGCTAAAAATGTTAGAGAGATAAAAAAGGCTCTTTTAGAAGAAAGTAATCTTATTTTAGAAGAAGATCAAAAGATGGATCAGGCTATCGGAGAACATGCACTAAAATTATTAGAACCAGGGATGGGACTTTTAACTCATTGTAATGCCGGAGGACTTGCAACTTCTGGCTATGGTACAGCCGAGGCTCCGATGTATCTTGGTTTTGACAGAGCTTATAATTTTAAAATTTACGCCGATGAAACAAGACCGCTGCTGCAGGGTTCACGTTTAACAGCCTTTGAATTAAATAAGGCCGGCTTAGATGTAACAGTCATTACTGATAATATGGCAGCTCAGGTGATGAAAGAAGGAAAAATTGATGCTGTCTTAGTTGGAGCAGATAGAATTGCAGCCAATGGTGATGCGGCAAATAAAATTGGAACTTTAGGTGTCGCTATTTTAGCCAAAGAATATCAGATACCAGTTTATTTTCTGGCTCCTACTTCAACTATTGATCTGGAAACAAAAACTGGAGCAGATATTGAAATTGAACTAAGAGATGCTGAAGAAATTAGAAACGGATTTGGCCGCAGAACTGCACCTAAAGAAGTAAAAGTCTATAATCCTGCCTTTGATGTAACACCTGCTTCTTATATTAAAGCGATTATTACTGAAAAAGGAATTATTAAAGCACCTTTTGAAAAAGGGATAAAAGATCTTTTTTAAAAATAAATTATTTAGATCAAAAAAAACAAAGTTTTAACAGCCTCTCCTGTTCTCAAAAGCCGGTGAGGTTTTTTATCTATTTTTAATACGTAGTTTTGTTGAAAGGGAATGATTTTATGTTCAAATATTTTAAAGAAATAATTAAATATATCGGAATTATTTTATTTATAACACTTTTAGTAATGCCAACTATGGCAGGTTTAACCCCAGCAGGACAGAGAGCACTGGCAGTATTTGTGCTGGTCTTAACTTTCTGGGTTAGCCATGTACTTCCTTTATCAGTAACATCTTTGCTTGGGATTGCCCTGCTGCCACTTTTGAATGTTATGAGTATAGAATATACATTTTCACTTTTTGGCTCTAAAGCAATCTTTTTTATCCTGGGAGCTTTAATCTTAGCTTCTGGTCTTTATCAAACAGGATTGGGATCAAGGTTAGCTTTTAAGATAATATCTTTCAGCGGCAGCAGTCCACTTAAGCTTTTATATGGGATATTATTTACAGCTGCTTTTTTATCTTTAATTATGCCGGAACATGCAGTTGCAGCCTTACTTTTCCCGATAGTTTTAGAAATTGCAGTTAGTCTAGATTTAAAACCTCTGGAAAGCAATTATGGTAAGCTGTTATTTTTAACCATGGCCTGGGGAACAGTAATTGGTGGTATTACAACCTATCTTGGTGGTGCCCGCAACCTCTTAGCAGTTGGCTTATTAGAAAAGCATTATGGAATCTCCATTGGTTTTTTCGAATGGATTAAATACAGCTGGCCGCTTCCATTTTTACTTTTAATTGTTTTTGCAGTAATTATTACAAAATTTGCTGATATTGATATTAAAGATACTTCTGGTTCTTTAGAAAAATTAAAAGCAAAATCAGAAGCTATGGGAGATTTATCGACTTCTGAAAAGAAATTGATTGTCATATTAGCAGTTGTAGTATTTAGCTGGCTTTTCTTTTCAAAAATAATAAATATAGCAGTTACTGCTCTTTTAGGAGGAGTTTTAATTGTTGCCTTTAAGGTTATCAGCTGGGAAGAAGTTGAGGAATATGTTAACTGGGGAGTAATTTTAATGTATGGAGGTGCAATAGTTATTGCCTCTTCACTTGTAGAAACTGGAGTTACTGATTGGATGTCTGAAAGATTTTTCTCCCAATTAGATATAGCACCATTTCTATTTATATTAATACTAGGAATATTTACTTCAGTTTTAACTGAGGGAGTAAGTAATGTAGCATCTGTGGCAGTAATTTTACCTCTAGCCTTTAGTGCAGCTGAAGCCTACAGCCTTAATCCTATTTTGTTAACTCTATCAGTTGCTTTATCAGGTGGTCTAGCTTTCTTATTACCAATGGGAACACCACCAAATGCAATTGCTTTTTCATCTGGTTACTATGAGATCAAAGATGCCTTAAAATGGGGAATGCTGCTTAAAGTAATTGGCTGGATAATTTATATATTGGTAGCTAGATTTTACTGGCCGCTGATTGGACTTGAAATTTTTATTTAATATTACTTTAAAAAAACAAGTTATAAGGGTATAATAGGATATGTTGAATCGTTTAGTCTTATGAAATGATAAAGAATTTTAACTTCAAATAAAGTTATTAAAACTTGTGAGGGATAAATTTATGAAAAATTATATGCTGATTTTATTCAGTTATTGTGGCTTAAGGGAAATAAACGGACACCTGATAAAGAAACTCAATCAAAATGATCGACTTTTTGTCAGAGCAGTTATGCTTGAAAAAGTACCTAAACTATCTGAGCATTTAGTATCTGAAGTTGGAGTTTTAGGCAAAAAAGTAGTTGATGATCTCGAAGAATCTGTTGTGGAGAACTATCATGACAATGCCAAAAACTATTTAAAAGAAATAAAAGAAATAGCAGCAGAAAATAATTTTAAGCTGGATAAAAAAATAATTGATCATCATAATTTAGAAAATTTAAAAGAGGAAATCAAAAACTCTGAACTGGATGAAATAATTATTAACTTTTCTCAAAATGAATTTGCCTCTGATCAGGCTGAAGAAGAAAATGTTAA
>JBNJFG010000116.1:0-5527 GCA_051746665.1 Bacillota bacterium | reverse complement strand
TATAATTATTTTAAATTTCCATTTTCATGTAATGATTTAATTTGAACTACATCTTTATCTCCACGGCCTGAAAGATTAATAATAACTATCTGGTCCTCATCTAATTCAGCAGCCACTTTCATTCCTCCAGCTATTGCATGAGCACTTTCTAAAGCTGGTATAATACCTTCTTTTTCTGATAATAAATGAAAGGCATCTAAGGCCTCTTGATCATTTGCTGTTGTATAATTAGCTCGACCTGAATCTTTTAGAAAACTATGTTCTGGTCCAACTCCAGGATAATCTAAACCTGCAGCTATAGAATGAGTATGTGAGACAACATCTCCGTCATCATATAAAACATAACTTTTAAAACCATGTAATTCTCCAGGTTTACCATAGGTCAATGGAGCTGCGTTTTCACCCGGCTTATCACCTTTACCACCTGGCTCAATACCTAAGATGTTCACTTCTTCATCATCTACAAAAGGCGCGAATAAACCAATTGCATTACTACCTCCACCTACACAGGCTACAATATAATCAGGTAATTTACCTTCTTTTTCTAAAATTTGTTTTCTGGCTTCTTCACCAATAATTGATTGGAATTCTTTAACCATAGTTGGATAAGGATCAGGTCCTACAGCAGAACCTAACATATAAAAAGTATCATCTGCATTTTGAACAAAGTCTTTTAGAGCTTCATCAACAGCATCTTTTAAAGTTGCATCACCTGCTGTTACAGGTCTTACTTCAGCTCCTAAAAGTTTCATTCTAAATACATTTAATTCCTGTCGTTTAATATCGACTTCTCCCATATAGACAATACAGTCCATATCAAACAAAGCGCAGGCTGTTGCTGTTGCTACACCATGCTGACCAGCTCCAGTTTCTGCAATAATTCTTTTCTTACCCATTTTACGTGCTAGTAAAGCCTGACCAATACAGTTATTGATCTTATGAGCACCAGTATGATTTAGATCTTCTCTTTTAAGATAAATTTTTGCTCCGCCAACTTCTTTAGTTAAGCTTTTAGCAAAATATAACGGACTCGGTTTACCAACATAGTCTTTAAATAAAGATGCAAGTTCATCTCTAAATTCTTCTTCCTCTTTAATTTCATAGAAAGCATCTTTTAATTCTTTTAAAACCTCAGATAATTCAGGTGGGACAATACTGCCACCAAAATCCCCAAAAAACCCATCTCTATTCTCTTCTCGACTCTTCTTATTCATTCTCTCATCCTCCATCTCAAATTTTTTGAATTTAATAAAAGTTTAGCAGAAATAATGCCAGCTGTCAACTAAGAACTTAAATTGTCTACCTTAAGCAGCCATTCTTTAACTATTAAATTTTCTTTACCTTGATTTAAAAAAATTCTGATAGATCAGAATGCAGTTAAATTGTTTTTATCAATCTCCTGACTTGGAAATTGAAAATCAGGTGCTAGTCTATAGGATGGTAAATTAATAAGAATGTTGATAAATAATCTTCTACCTGCCAGCAAAACATTAAATCACATCCCTCAATTTAGCTGATTTTTATTTCTAAATTATAGTTAAAGCTAAAATTTTAGCACTAAAATTGATTAAAATATCTAGTAAACTATCCTAAACGAGATCCAAGTTCTACTTCTTGGTCTGGTTTAATTAAAACCACACCTTTTTTCCCATAAACGCCCAAAACTAAAACCTCTGACATAAAATCAGCAATCTGCTTTGGAGGGAAATTTATTATTGCAAGTACCTGTTTATCAATCAAGTCCTCAGGTTCATATAGATCAGTGATTTGAGCACTTGATTTCTTTTCTCCAATTTCTTCACCAAAATCAAGCCAGAGTTTATAAGCAGGTTCATTAGCTTCTTCGAAAATTTCTGCCTCAATTATTTTTGCAACTCTAATATCTAGTTTCATAAAATCTTTAAATTCTGCCATTAAAATAAATCCTCCTATTTTTATTATTTATAATAAATATTTTCAATATACTAACTAAAATATTTCACAACAAAATAATATTTTTTAATCATATAAGTATTTAAAGGGCTGTTAAAACAGCCCTTTAAAATTAAATGATATTTTTAAATTTTTAAAAGTTAATTAAATTGTTCTTTTTCCTCTATCCCAATTTGTATGTGTTTTAACTATTTTAAATTGCTCTTCTTTCTGATTATAAACTAAAAAGTTATTACTATTAAGTTTTATTCCTAATTCTCCCTTATATTTATGCCCATCTAAATTATTGTCTACCTTAGCCTGTTTTATAGAATCACAACCAGTTATAACACCAATAGGATATCCATCTTCTTTAATTAAAGCATCAACTCCTAAAGGACATTCATCTTCAGACTCATAATCTACCATATAATTTTCTTCAACATATTTTCCTGGTAATTTAATCCAGGTTATTTCTTCTTCTTTATTTGTGAAATGCTCTAAATATTCATTTTCAATTTCTACTAGCTCATTAATAACCAGCCACTGACCTGAAGCATCAATAATTTCTTCTGCGTTTTTAAAATAATCATCAGAAGGTACTTTAACTTGTTTATTAGAATCATTTTTTAAATCTTTTTTCTTAATAATTTCAGCTTTTTCATCCAGCTCAATGAAATTAATAATTTCCATAAAATTAATCCCTCCTCGTAAAATATACTTAGTGATATTATTAATTATATTATACAAAAACTATAAATTTCCTGCATTATTTTTATAATTATTAAAATTATCTGTGAATATTAACTTTTAGAAATGAATTTATTTCCTTTAATATAAAATCTCCATTTTTTATCTTTATATTCTTCTGCATAATCTATATTTACTCTAGGGGCTGCTTCTATCTCAAAATTATTATCTTCAGAATCTAATAAATACAATTGATTGTTTTTCACAAGATCACAGCTATCAAAACTCTTATCAATTTTTAATGCCTGTGATAATTTACCAGGCCCATTAGTTAAATCTACTATATTGCTGCTTTTTATATTTCTGTTTTCTTTAATTAGTTTTAAGCCTTTAACTGGTTCAACAGCTCTAATTAATACTGCATGTGGATTATCTCTGGCTGCAGTAACTACATTAAAACAGTGATAGATGCCGTAGATTAAATAGATATAGGCCAGACCACCTTTTTTAAACATTGTCTTAGTTCTTTTAGTTTTTTTATTATTATAAGCATGTGAAGCTTTATCTTCTGCTCCCACATATGCTTCTACATCAACTATTTTAACAATGATTTTTTCTCCATCAATTTCTCTAACGATAAATTTACCTAAAAGAGCTTTAGCTGCTGAAACTGCATCTTTTTGGAAAAAATTATAATCTAAGCTCAAAAAATATCACCTCATTTTGCTTTTATAAAAAAATATATATCAATAATATCTTCATTTTTTGGCTCACGTTTTTAATATCAGCAGCCTTAAAATTTCTGATAATGTGTTAAAAAAAGCAATTTATATTTTTTGGATTCTCTGATAGTTATCCAATCTAATTAGGATATTTAGAGTCCAATGACCCTGCCATTCCTGATAGGCTTGTTTGAGTTTTCCCTTATAGAAACTAGCTCCCCAGGGAGGTTTAACCAGACTTTCCTTGTCCGACTCGATTAATTCAATATAAAAATTAAGGTTAGCTTCTATTTTAGATTCACTAACTCCAAACCTTTCTTTTGCAGGAGATGGAACAAAATCAAGTGGAAGTGGCACATATTCCCTCCATTTATTTTGATCATATTCAATTAGCTGCTTTATTCCTTCTGCAATATTTACTTTTAGTTCTGATTTATTTTTTATATTTATTTCATCATATAATTTAAGATAACAATAGATTTCATTTTCTGATTCATAAACTTTTTTGTGCTGAATATTTTTTACTGACTGCTCAACTAAAGAATCTAAATTAATATGATTAATGTAATCCTGATATCGAATTAGATAGGCAAGTAACTCAGCAGAAGGATTACCCCAATTATTATCAATAACAGTCATCTTTTTTTCATGATCATAATGCCACCAGGGTGTATGTGGATAATCATTTACTTCTTTTCTGACTGCATACCAGCCATTTTTTTTACTATCATAGCATTTTTCAAGATAAGAAACTGCCTTTTTTATAATCATCTGAGCTGACTTAGAACTATCTACCTGACTTAAATATCTTAATGCAATAGAAGTTGCCATTGGTGTAGATAAAGGGAGTCTAAAATCTGGCTCCAGAGCTCTGCCAAAACCTCCGTCTTCATTTTGATATTTTTCAATTTCTAAAATTAAATCTTTCGTGTTTCCTTTATTAAAATAATGATTAAAAATAGCTATATCTAAAGGTCTTGCTTTTTCTTTAAGCTTGCTGCTGATTTTTTTAAAGCTTTCACTTGATAATTTTAACATTTAGATTCTCCTTAATGTTCGATAAGCCATGCTCTATACTAATTCTTTAAAAATTCACTTCAGCAATTACAATTAATTGGGGACCTCTTGTTAGAAATAATAGCTCCCACTCCATATTTTAAATTGTACTTTCATTTTATTTTGCATATATTTTTTTTATATATTCGATTCTAGCTGTCATGTTTTTTAGCAGAAGATCAACTAAAGTTAAGGCAACCATTGATTCAACAACAACAACTGCTCTAGGGACGATAATCGGGTCATGCCTGCCATGAATATTCAATTCGATGTTTTCCCCGGATTTATTAACTGCAAGCTGCGTCTTTTCTATGGAAGGGGTTGGCTTTACTGAAGCTTTTAATATAATTTGACTGCCATCAGTTATTCCACCTAGAGTTCCCCCAGCATTATTTGTTACTTTATTTATTTCTCCTTCATTATATCTATAAAAATCATTGTGTTCATAACCAGTCATTTCTGCAGCTTCAAAACCACTTCCGATTTCTACACCTTTAACTGCGCCAATCGACATAACTGCTCGTGCTAATAGGGCGTCACATTTATCAAATACTGGATCACCCAATCCTGATGGAACATTTTCAACAACACATTCTATTGTTCCACCTGAGGAATTATTTTTTTCAATTAAATTTCTTAAATAACTTTCTGCTTTTTTAACAGCTTCTGGATCAGGCATATATAAGAAGTTTTGCATAATATAATTTTCATTATAATTTTTATAATCAATTTCTACAGGACCAATTGAAGAAGTATAGGCTGTAATTTTTAAGTCTAAAGCGGCTAATATTTTTTTAGCAATAGCACCTGCAGCAACTCTAGCAGCAGTTTCTCTGCCTGAGGCACGTCCACTTCCTCGATGATCTCTAAAACCATATTTTAAATCATAACTGTAATCAGATTGGGCAGGACGATAGACATCTTTTAGAGCTGAATAATCCTTAGATTTTTGATTTTTATTGAAAATAATCATAGAGATAGGTGTTCCTGTTGTTTTTCCTTCAAATACACCTGATAGAATTTCAATTTTATCTCCTTCTTTTCTGGGCGTTGCAAAGGGAGACTGGCCCGGTTTTCTTCTATCTAAATCTTTTTGAATATCTTCTTCTGAAATTTCAAGTCCGGCCGGACAACCATCAACAACCACT
>JBNJFG010000115.1:0-5601 GCA_051746665.1 Bacillota bacterium | reverse complement strand
TAAATATAATTTAAATTTGAAAAAAATGAAAATATATTATATTATAATTTGAGTAAGAGAAAATATTTTCTGGGGTTATAGCTCAGCTGGATAGAGCAACAGATTCCTAATCTGTAGGCCGGCGGTTCAAATCCGCCTAACCCCACCATTTTTTAAAGTTATGATAAAAAATAATTAAACCAGCCAATAATGGCTGGTTTTTATAAATTATATTAAAACTTACGATCTATCTGCATTTCAATCAGTTTTTCGAGTTTTCTCTTTGCTTTGTTTTCAGGTAATTGAGCTAAATATTTTTCTACTCTGTTAATAAAAACTAGTAAAATTTCTCGACTCTTTTCAATCATTCCTGTATTTTTAATATCAGATATTATCTTCTGAACTATTTGTTCATCCAAAAGATTATTATTATAAGCAGAATATTTATTTCTATATTTATCCTGTTCCATCAATAAAATTACAGGTAGAGTAATTATTCCTTCTTCTAAATCATGGACCAAAAGCTTTCCTGTTTCACTTTCATCTCCTTCAAAATCTAAAAGATCATCTTGAATTTGAAAAGCCATTCCGATTTCTAATCCTAATTTATATAAAATACTAAGTTTTTTTCCTCTAACTCCACTAACATAAGCTCCTAAATAACTGCTTAGAGCAAATAATAGGGCAGTTTTATGTCTAATTCTTCTATAGTAATCCTTTATTCCAATTTGAAGATCAAAACGTTTTTCGGATTGCTCAATTTCTCCTTCACATAATAATCTCACATTTTTATTCATTTTTCTCAAAATATCTTTATCGAGATGATCAAAGAATACATCAAAGGTTCTAGATAAAAGAAAATCACCAATAAAAACAGCGTCTTTTTTACCAAATCTATTTTGAGCAGTTTCTTTTCCTCGACGTAGTTTTGCATTGTCAATTATATCATCATGAACAAGAGAAGCCATGTGAAGCAGTTCAATTCCACTTCCTAATTGCAGAAGTTTTTCTTGGTCATAGTCATCTCCAAATGAAGCAGCTAAAAACATTAAAAAAGGACGCAACTTTTTGCCACCACCATTAATTAAATCTTCCACCGCTTGATTAACAATATCCCGTTTTGACTTAGTTATGCTAATTATATTATTGTTTAACTCTGAACAAATTCTCTGATAAAGTTTATCTTCAATTAACAATATTTTCACCTTCAATTACTCTAAAGTCAGAATTATTAATATTTATAATATCTTTTAAACCTGAAGAAAAATAAACATCAAGTTCTTTAGTGATAAACATAACATCAATATTTTCCATTTTTTCAATAAACTGCATTCCTCTTTCCAACCCCATTACATAAACAGCTGTGGAAAGCGCATCTGCATCAAATGAATTTTTACTGATAATACTTACACTTAAGAGATTATTTTCAGCTGGATATCCAGTTTTGGGATCTATAATATGATGGTAGAGCTTTCCATCTTCTTCAAAATATCTTTCGTAATTTCCAGATGTAACAATGGTCAAATCAACTGCATCAATAATTGCCATCACATTTCCTCGGCCCTCTCTCGGATCTTGAATTCCTATTTTCCAGGGAGAACCATCCACTTTATCACCAATCACTAAAACATTTCCACCTAGATTAACAAAAGCATGCTTAATCTCATATTTTTGAACAACTTTTTTTACTTCTTCTGCTGCATAGCCTTTAGCAATACCACCTAGGTCAAGTTTAACATGAGACCTAGTAATCTCTGCAGAATTTTTATATAACTTTAAATACTGATAACCTATATTTGATAGAGCCTCTTCAATTTCTGATTGGGCTGGAACTGAAGCATTTTCACTGCCAATCCCCCATAGTTCAACTAGAGCTCCAATGGTTGGATCAAAATCTCCTTCAGTAATTTTTGCATATTCTTTTGCTTTTATTAAAACTGATAAAGTCTGCTCATTAATTTTAATTTCCTTATTCGGATTATTATTTAATTTATAAATATCACTTGATTCTATCGTCTTACTCATTAAATCTTCTATTTCTTCAATTCTTTTCATACTTTCTTTAACAGCAATTTCTGCATTTTCTCCATGAGCTCTCATTTGAACCAGTGTATCCATTAAAAAAACATTATCTTTTGCCTCAGGCAGCTCACTTTTATCTGAGCAGGCTGTTAAAAAAACCAAACCTGTGATTAAAATACTAAAGATTATTAAATATCTTTTATTAAACAAAATACCACATCCTAATGTGTTAATTTTTTATTAAAATTAAATAAAATTATTTGAAAAATTATTAATCCCGGGTAAATCACTTACATTTTATCATAAAAATATTCATTTGCAAAGTTAATCTTGAGTATGTTACTTGCATTTTAGTTTTAATATGCTATAATTAAAGTGTGAAAAAAATAACTCAAAATTTTATCATAATAATATATATCATATAAAAAATAAATCTAATAAAAATAGCTAAAAAGAAATACTTAAGGAGGTAAAAACATTGAGTAATAATATTATTATACTTGGAGCAGGATATGGTGGAGTTGCTGCTGCCCAAACTCTCCATAAAAAGTTAAAGAAACACCCTGACTCTACAATTACTCTTATTGACAAGAATTCATATCATACCCTGTTAACAGAATTACATGAGGTGGCAGGTAATAGGATTCAAGAAGATGCACTTAAAGTTGATTTAGAGAGAATTTTTTCTTCAACAAGGGTAAATATAATTCAGGATGAGATAAGCAATATCGATTTTGAAAATCAGACTTTAAATTCTGAGGATCATCAATATGCCTATGATCATTTAATTATGGGAGCCGGCAGCAAGCCGAGTCACAATGGAATTGAAGGTGTAGAAGAATATGCCTTTACACTTTGGTCTATGGATGATTCAAATAATATCAAAAAGCATATTGAAAAGTGTATGCAGGAAGCAAGAATCACTGATGATCCAGCTAAAAGACAGGAACTGCTTTCATTTGCCGTGGCCGGTGGAGGTTTTACCGGAGTTGAAATGGTTGGTGAGTTAATTGACTGGCTAGATGATTACAGCAAAGAATATAATATTCCGCGCAATGAAATCGAAATTTATAACTTTGAAGGCCTTGATAGAATACTTCCAAGCCTCAGTGATGAGTTGGTTGAAAAAGCTATGAAGTATATGAGAGATAATGGAGTTAAGGTTAAAACTGGTGAGTTTGTTAAAAAAATAGAAAAGAATAAAATAATTTTAAATGATGGAAGTGAATTCAAAACACAGACGATTATCTGGACCTGTGGTATAGAAGCAGCTGACTTTGCTGCGAATTCTGGTTTAGCTACTGACAGTGCAAATAGGATAAAAGTAAATAAATATCTACAGACAGCAGATTATCCGAATGTATATGCTATTGGTGATAATGCAGCAGCACCCTGGAAAGATGACCAAGTCTTACCTGCATTAGTCGAATCTGCTCAGCAGACAGGTGAATGTGCAGCTAAAAATATTATAGCTGAAATTAAAGGTGGTTCAAAAGAAGAACTTGATCCAAATTTACATGGAGTAATGGTGTCAGTTGGAAGCAGCTATGCAGTTGCTGAAGTAATGGGCTTATCTTTAACAGGAATTCCCGCTATGTTTATGAAACACTCTGTAAATATGTTCTATCGTTTTGAAATAGGTGGAATCAAAGAAACTTACAGTCTGATTAGTGAATATCTAAAAGAACAGTCTTCTCATAAAGGTGTACTGCCAAGTCTATTTGGCTTTGTTAGTGAGAGATCACGCTCTCTCTGGCTGGTTCTCTTACGTGTTTTTGTTGGAATTATGTGGCTTTATGAAGGTTATACTAAAGTTAGAGATGGCTGGTTACAGAGTGGAGATTATTTAGTTTCTGGAGCTTCAGCTTCACCGATTGGTGATTATGCGGTTGGCTGGTATGTCTGGTTAAACGAGGCAATTATCTTTAAGTTTCCACTTTTCTTTCAAATTGTAGTAACTTTAAGTATGATTGGAATTGGTATTTCTTTAATCTTTGGTTTATTTGCCACACTGGGTGCCTTAGGTTCGGCTGGATTTTCAGTTAACTTTCTACTAGCTGGTCAGTATGCACACTGGTCCAGTGACTGGCCCGGACACTTTAGTCCTTTATTCTGGTTCCTCTTTGCTTCAATCGCCTTAATCGGTTCCGGACGTTCTTTCGGCTTAGATTATTATGTCCTACCTTGGCTTAAAAGTAAGATCTGGAGCAGACCCAAAAACAAAGATCAGGATTTAAAAAAAGTAGTTAAAAAATAAATATAGACTAAATTATTCTTAATTAAGAAAGTTAAATAAAAAACTGCCGGCAAATACCGGCAGTTTTTTTATATTGAAAACATTTTAAAAATAATAACTCAAATTTACAAAAAAATAATCAACTCTATTTTTAGCTCCATAGAATAATTTTTTCACTTTGCCTTGATTGGCTTCCAATCTCTTGGCATCTAAAGCAGCTACAAAATATAATCTGTCTGAATTGTTTTTTCCTCTGGCAAAACTAAAAGCATTATAAACATCTACAGCCTTAAAGCCACTACGCTTTAATAACCTAACTATTGTTTTAATCTTATACCCACGCTCACTATGAGTCTCTTCAAAACAGGGAAGTTGGTCATTATCTGGACAAATCTTTAATTTAACCTGCCATAAGTTTTCTTTGGCTTTTACAATATCTTCCCAAAAACAATCGTAACTATCTCCTTCAATTACAAATGATTTTTCTTCAATTGTTTTAATTCTACCAACTGAATTCATATCAAAAACAAATAGCCCCTCTTTAGTTAAAGAACCAGCTGAATTCTCAAAACAGCTCTGCAGCTGATCTATATCAGTTAAATAATTAAAACTATCAAAAAAAGATACTATAAAATCAAATTTATTTTCAAAAGAAAAATCTGTCATATTTTGGGCTGTAAAATTAATAAAAAGTTTTCTCTGCTCATTCTGCAGATTAAAACTCAATTTATTTTTTTGAAAAGAAAAATCATCAAAATCTTGTATATTCTGAAGTTTAAACTCTAATTTTTCTGCAGCCCTTGAAATCATTGCCGATGATAAATCGAGAGCAGTAATTTTATTTATAGACTTTAGTTCAATCAACTTTAAAGTCATATTAGAGGTCCCAGAAGCTAGTTCTAAAACTGATTTAGGTTGATGTTTATAATATTTCAAAATATCTTTTAAATAACGAAACCAGTATTTATAAGGAACATTTTTCATTACATCATCATATATTTCAGCAAAATAGGTGGTATAACTGTGATCCATTTTTAGCTCCTATCTTTTGACAGCTGCATTAAGAAATCCAAATATTGATAGACCTCTTTACTCCCATCTCCAGTCTGAGCCGAAAAGAAAGTGAAATTATCTTCCTCGATTAAATTTAACTCTTTATAGATCAATTTTTTTTGCTTAGCTTTCTTATTATTTGAAATTTTATCTACTTTAGTAGCAACAATTAGATAACTTAGACCACTGGCCTGCAGCCACTCAACCATCATTTTATCATCTTTAGTAGGTTTGTGACGAGAATCAATAATCTGTACTACCCCAATTAAATTTTCTCTATAATTTAAATAAGTATCAATTAATTCTGCCCA
>JBNJFG010000114.1:0-5619 GCA_051746665.1 Bacillota bacterium | reverse complement strand
AACAACTCCAAAGGTTAAAAAGAAGACCTGCAGAGTATTCATAATCAGCAGAAAAAAAGTTATCGGCGAAATTAGAGGAAAGGTAATTTTCCAGAATTTCGTAAAAGGACTGGCACCATCAATATCAGCTGCTTCTAAAAGTTCTGGAGAAACATTCTGCAGGGCAGCAATAAAGAAAATAAAGTTATAGCCGAGCATTCTCCAGCTGGAAGCAATAATAATTAAGATAAAAGCAGCCCTGCCATTATTAATCCAGTTAAAATGGAAAGTAGTTAACAATCTAATATAGTAAGACATAATTCCTACATTCGGGTGCAGCAGAACCCCCCAGATAATACCGGCAAAGGCAAATGAAAAAGCAAAAGGCCAGATCAATAAACTTTTATAAATTTTAGCACCTCTAATTTTCTTATTGGTAACTACTGCCAGAATCAAGGCTGAAGAAATAGAAATAAAAACCGTAATTGCTGTAAAAATAAGAGTACGGGTTAAACTATTCCAGTAGGCAGGTGAAGTTAAGAGGCGCTGGAAGTTTTGGAGACCAACATAAATTATTCTGTTGCCAAAAGGTGTGGAGCGAAAAAAGCTAAGGTAAAGTGACTGCAGTGAAGGGTAGATTAAAAATGTTGTAACAATAATGATGGATGGTGCAATTAAAAGATAGGCTAAAAAACGATACTTTTTAGCAAACTTGCTATTCAATCTAATTACCTCCTCAAAGTAATAATATTATTAATATTTTAAAAATTTATAGTTATAAGTAATATTTCTCTGCTGAGTAGAAAAAACCTGCTAAAATAAAAAATAAATATATCAAATTTAAGAGTTTATAAATTTGACTGTAAAATAGTTATAATAATCAATAGTTAAAGAAAGTAAAAAAGATCTAGAAGGCAGCATAAAAATTAGTTGTGAACAAATATTCTAAATTGACAAACTATTCTAAAAGAGATATAATTATACTTGCAGTGGAATAAATATTTATAATTTTTTATGTTTCAAATTATAATTTGATAATGCTCCAAAAATTAAAAAAAAGGGGGGGTTAGGCAAAACAAAAAATGTTTTGGCTAAATTAATTTTTTTAAAAAAAGGGAGTGGGTTAAGTAATGAAAAAATTAACATTTCTATTGGTGATTGCTCTTGTTTTTATGCTCGGCTCTACTGCAGCAGCACAGGATAAGATAACTGTTGATTTCTGGCATGCAATGGGAGGTCACAACTTAGAGGTTACTGAAACTCTGGTAGAACGATTTAATGAACAGCATGATGATATTGAGGTAGTTCCACAAAATACCGGAACTTATAATGATACGCTAACCAAAACCGAATCTGCTGTAAAAAGTGGAGATGCACCTCATATAATTCAGATTTATGAAATTGGTACTCAGGTGATGGTAGACAGCGGTATTATTATTCCGGTAGAAGAATTAGGAAAAGAAGTAGCAGAAGATGATAATTTTGATTGGGGTAAATTTTTAACACCAGTTTCTGATTACTATCAGGTAGATGGACAGTTAAATTCTATGCCTTTTAACTCTTCTACACCTATTTTATATTATAATAAAGACGCATTTGAAGAAGCCGGTCTGGATCCAAATGAACCTCCAAAGACATTTAGTGAGCTAAAAGAATATGCAGAAAAGCTGACTGTTAAAGATGATGATGGAGATATTGAGCGTTATGGATTCACACTTGGTATAGTCGGCTGGTTTGTAGAACAGATGGTGGCTAATCAGGATTCACTCTTAGTTAATAACAACAATGGTCGTGACGGAAGAGCAACTGAATCTTATTTAGATGAGGAGCCAACAGTTAAATTTATTGAGCTCTGGAAAGAAATGGTTGACGAAGAGATTATGTTAAACCCCGGCCGCGGCTGGGATGGCGCAAAACAGGCATTTTTATCAGGCCGATCTGCAATGATGATCGAATCTACAGCACAGGTTACAAACTTTAGTGAAAATGCTGAGGAATCAGGTTATGAATTAGGTACAGCTTTCCTACCACGCCCTGATGATGTAGACCGTGGAGGAGTAATTATTGGTGGAGCAAGCCTCTGGGCACTCAGAGATCATCCACAGGAAGAATTAGAGGCTGCCTGGGAATTCTTAAGTTTTCTTTCTGAAGAAGAGCAGCAGGTTTACTGGTTTGAGGAGACAGGATATTTCCCTGTAACTAAATCTGCAGTTGAAAAAGAAATGAATAATCAGTTCTTTGCTGAAAATCCAAATCATATGACAGCCTTTCTACAGCTCTTATTAAGCAAGAAAGGTGCTCCAACCCAGGGTGCTTTAATTGGAACTTTCCCTGAAGTAAGACAGATAGTAGAAAATTCAATTGAAGAAACATTACAGGACAACATGACTCCACAGGAAGCTATGGATGAGGCAGCTTCTCAGGTTGATGAGTCATTACAGGAGTATAATTCACTTTATGAATAGAGTCTATAAAAAAATATAATTGTTTTAAAAAAGATGATTTCCCTTCCATTTTTTAGATGGAAGGGGAATCGTTTTTTATCCAAGGGGGGAGACAGAAGTGAAAGAACAGGATTATAATTCACATTTTTTAGTACCATATTTACTAATCATACCTTCAATGATCATTTTAATTTTATTTCTTTACTGGCCAACAATTCAGTCATTTATTTTAAGTTTATATAAAACAGCACCATTTGGCTCCCGGGTAATATATAGTGGTCTGGAAAATTATGAAAAACTATTTACAAATCCGGAATATTTGGCAAGTTTACAGCGATCTGCAGTTTTTGTTTTAATTGGTATTTTTGGTGGTCTTTCAATTTCACTGGTTTTAGCAACTTTTCTTAATAAAAAATTGAAGGGGATACATATTTATAGGACTATATTTTTTATTCCCTATGCAATTTCTCCTACAGTAGCTGGTTCACTCTGGGTATTTTTATTAAATCCAGTTGCCGGGCATGTAAATTATATTTTAAATCTCTTATTTGGTTTTCAAATTCCCTGGCTTACAAAAGGAGTTTTTGCCTTTATAGCAATTATAATAGCTACTATCTGGAAGAATATGGGTTTTAATATAATTTTCTTTCTGGCAGGTCTGCAGTCAATACCTGAAAGTGTCTATGAATCAGCAAAAATCGATGGGGCAAGTTCCTGGCAGATTTTTAGAAATATTACTATTCCTTTACTTTCTCCCACGACTTTTTATTTGATAATTATGAACATCCTTTTCACTGTTTTTCAGGCTTTTGGAATAATTGATATTATGACTCAGGGTGGTCCTGCAGGTGCAACAAATCTGGTTATTTATAAATTATATAGAGATATGTTTGTTAATTTCCGACCGGGACTGGCAGCAGCACAATCTGTAGTATTACTTTTCTTAGTTTTAATTATTACCTTTTTCCACTTTAGATATGGCAGTAAAGGAGTCCATTATCAATAAAAAATTAAATTAATCTAGAGTTTTTGATTATAGAATTGTGCCAGCAAAAATTCTTAGTAATAATTATGGGGAGATGCTTAACTATGTTTAAATCCAAAAGTAAAAGAGAATTAGCAGATAAAATCTTCAGTCATATCCTGTTGATTGTTTTAAGTTTTATAGTTATTATGCCGATATTATTTGCCTTTAGTATCAGTTTTCAGACTCGTGCTCAGGTTTTTACATATCCACCTTCATTTTTTCCAAAACAATTTTATTTTGGCAATTATATTAGAGCCTGGAATATGGTAAATATGGGGCGGCTTTTAACCAACAGTTTAATTGCTTCGGTAATTGTGATGGTTGGTAAATTGGCACTTGGCGTTTTAAGTGGATATGCCTTTTCACATTTTGAATTCAAGGGAAAGAAGTTTCTGTTTTTTGCAATATTATTTACTTTGATGCTGCCGATGCAGGTTAGGGTGGTGCCGCTTTTTGATTTTGTCAGCAAACTTGGCTGGACCAACAGCTATACCGGACTTGTAATGCCTTTTCTGGCCAGTGCAACCACTACCTTTTTGATGAGGCAGCACTTTTTAACTATTCCAAAATCACTGATGGAGTCAGCTCAGCTGGACGGCTGCGGCCCCTTTAGATTCTTATTTCAGATTTTGATCCCTCTTTCCGGGCCAACTCTCGCCGGACTGGCAACTGTTAACTTTTTAGTTATGTGGAATGCCTACCTCTGGCCTTTAATTATTTTGAATTCAGACAGCATGAAGGTATCACAGCAGGGTATTAGAATGTTATTTGCCAGTGCAGCCGAAAGAGAATGGGGATTAATTATGGCCGGTACGATAATGGTTGTAATTCCATCTCTGATTGTCTTTTTGCTGGCCCAAAAATTCTTTGTTAAAGGGATTGCAACTCAGGGCCTGAAAGAATAAAATTTGCAGCTCTTTACAAAAAACTATATTATAGTAATAGAATTTTACTATGCTAGATAGAGGAAGTGATTGTGATGAAGACAAAAATTATCGGGCACCGCGGTGGAGCAGCCGGTTATCCAGAAAATACTCTGGCCTCTTTTAGAAAGGCTGTGGAACTGGGTGCTGATGGAGTGGAATTTGATGTACAGCTGACTAAAGACGGAGAAGTTGTGGTTATTCATGATGAATTAATTGATAGAACAACTAACGGTGAGGGTCTTGTTAAAGATCATACTCTTGCTGAACTGCGCCAGCTGAGTGCCGGGGAGTTTTTTAGTCCGGAATTTAAAGCGGAAAAAATCCCAACTCTGGCTGAGGTACTGGAAGTCGTAAAAGATTTGGAGGTTATCAATATTGAGTTAAAAAACTTTCTCCCTTACCCCCAGCTGGAGGAAAAAGTTTTAAAATCAGTCGATGAGTTTGGAATCAGAGATCAGGTGATTGTTTCATCTTTTAACCATTACAGCCTGCAGAAGCTTAAAAAACTGCAGCCGGAAATTAAAACTGGAGCTTTAATGGCCGCAAAAATAATTAATCCATCTGATTATGCTTTCAAACGCGGTTTTGATGCCCTGCATCTTCACTTTTTAACAGCTGATCAGGAGGTTATTGATAAAACTCATTTTATGGGAATGCAGCTTAATGTCTACACTGTTAATTTTCCTGAATCAGTAAAAGATCTGCTGGCTAAGGGAGTAGATATGATTATGACTGATGATGTTGAAATGGCTTTAGAGCTGAGGGATAAAAGCCTTAATTAAAAGCTGGGCTGAAGTTTGTATTACTGCTTAATTTTTACTATAATTAAATTAGAAGCAGAGAGGTTAATATAGACTGCAGTGTTGATTTGGCCTTTAAACTAAGAGAGGTGAGCCGTTATGTTGAGAAAGCTCAGTAATCTCAAAGGTTTTAAAATTCACGGCAGAGATGATGATTTAGGAAAGGCAAAAGACTTTTATTTTGATCAGCACCGCTTTATAATGCGCTATCTTGTGGTTGATACAGGAAACTGGCTTAAGCACGAACTAACCTTAATTTCTACAGATTCCTTTAAAAAAATAAATTATGAAAATAATGAAATTCTGGTTGATCTCAGTTCAGATGAATTAGAAGAAGCTCCAGGTCTGGAAGATCTCTTTGTAGATGAAGAAAATTGGGCTATCCGCTATCTGCTAATTGATACCCGCAATATTTTACCGGGTAAGGACGTTCTGATAGCACC
>JBNJFG010000113.1:0-5697 GCA_051746665.1 Bacillota bacterium | reverse complement strand
AAACTGCAGAATTAGAAAACTATTATGCAGATAGTCTCTTAAATAAAATTGAATTGGAATTTAGTGATATTAACAACATCTAAATTTAAGGAGGAGGTTTCCTTGTCAGTTTTGAATAATAAAAAAATTATAATCTTATTTGTACTTATATTTACTTTCTTAATAATAAATACTGCATCTGCACAAAATACTATATTTTTTAATAGTAAAGATATAACTTCAGAGATTAAAACTATTAACCGCGAAGGTGAGCTTCTAATTAGGGCAAGGGACCTGGCAGAATTGCTTGATGCAGATTTAACATGGAGACCGGCTTTAAAGTCATTGGAGATGAAATCACAGTCCGTTACAATAAAAATGATGGCTAACAGTTCTTATATCCAAATAGGTAATGATGCTCTGAGAACTAAAGCTGGATTACAGCTGATAGATAATCAAGCTTATATTCCTCTTGCTAAATCTATAGAGGCCTTTGGTTATTTGTTAGAATATCAGCGTGATAATGAAGAATTATATATTTTCCAACCAGAAACAACAATAAATGGTGTATCATGGCAGGAAGATGGTAATCAGCTTCAGATTAAAATGGATGAAATAACTCCTTATAGAGTTTTACACAGTGAAGATGGAACTGAAATAACTATTGAAATAGATAAGGCTGAAATTAATCGAGAATTTAGTGATAATATATCTAATAATAATTATTATCTTAAAGTTGTAAATGTAGCAGATAGAGCTTTATTGAGACTCATAATTAAAAGTAGAACTCCAATTCCTTTTCAGATTGATGGAGGTATCTATGAACATGAAGATTCTTTAGTTTTATCTTTCTTACCACAACTAAAAGATATTAGAATAAATGAAAATAATCTTTTAAGTGTTGAGGCAACTGGAAAAATTCCAGATGCTAGGACAAAATATTTTTCTGATACTAAGAAAATGGTTATTGATATTCCTTCAGTTGTAATCGGTAATTTTGATCTGGATATCGAAGAAAATTCACTTATAAAAGATATTAAAGTTATTCAGCATGATTTAGATCCGGTTGTTTTAAGAATAGAAGCAACTATGGCTAATGGAGATATTTTCAAACCTCTTCCGAGAAAGCATGATAATTTTTTAACATTTAAGCCGGGTCAGCGCTCAGAAATTTCTAATTTAGAATATGCGGAAGGAAGTTTCAGTTTTAGATCTTCTTCAGCTTTAAATCCTGAACTTTTTTTACTTGAAACACCTCCAAGATTAGTTATGAATCTTTATCATGTTAATCGGGGTGATGGAATACTTGATAAAATAGAAGTTGATAATACTTTAATAAAAAATATCCGGACCGCTCGATTTGATGAGCAAACTGTAAGAATAGTAGCAGATTTAGAGGAATTAACCGGCTACAATTGGGTTGAAGAGCAAAAAAATGGACTATATTATTATACAGTTAACTTTGAAAATAAATTCGCTAAAATTAAGACTGAGGATAATCAAGACTATCAATACTTAGATATTCTTATGGATTCTAAAGCTGTTTATGAGGTGAAAAAGTTTAATTACCCACATCGAATCGTTGTAGACTTCCAAAACACTTTAAATAATTTGGATCAATTTGAAGAAATTGAAAAAACATCTTTAATTAAAGATATAAGAAACAGCAATTATCAACTTGAAGGTAAAGAAGTTACTAGATTAGTCTTTGAACTTAATGACTACTATAGTCATAAGGTTGAGAGTTATAAAAATGGACATGGTATTAAGATAGCACTTGCTAAAAGATATCTCAAGGAGGAAGAAGAAAGAAAAAAAGAAATTGGAAGATATTTAATAGTAGTTGATGCAGGTCATGGAGGTTTTGATCCAGGAGCAATAGGTATTAATGGTTTAGAAGAAAAAGTTCCAAATCTTGCTATTGCAAAGGAAGTGGCAGCACTTTTAACTAAAGAAAACCAAAATGTTCTTTTAACCAGAAACTCTGATGAATTTTATTCTTTACAAAAAAGAGTTAAATTTGCTAATGAAAGAAAAGCAGATGTTTTTATTAGTATTCATGCAAATTCATTTAATAATTCTCATACTGGTGGAGTAGAAACATATTATAATCAGAGTAATAATAATCAGAATCGCTTTTTAGCTGAAAAAATACATGATAAATTAGGTAGAAATCTTGGTTTAATTGATCGTGGAATTAAAGATAGTAATTTCTATGTTATCAAATACACTAAAATGCCTTCTGCTCTAATAGAAGTGGCATTTTTGAGTAATCCTAGAGAGGAAAAATTTCTTAAAACAAATGTTTTTCAAAATAAAGCAGCTTCACTTATAGTAGATGGAATACTTGATTATTTGGAAGAGAATGGGGGTAAGTAAAATGGCTGCAAAAAAGAAAGAAATTATGGCTGGTAAAAAAAGAAAATTACTTCTTGTTTTGAGGATTTTACTTTTAACTGCAGCTTTTTTATATTTATTCTTTTTCTTTTATAATAATTATTTTGCAGAAAACAAAGTAAAACTATATTTTTCTTCAGTTGATGCTAATTATTTGAAGGTCGAAGAGAGAGTTTTAGATGAAAATAATGATTTTTATCTTCAAATATTTAAAGAACTTATGGCTGGGCCTGAGAACAAAGAATTAGGAAGAACTATACCTCAGGGAAGTAAATTGTTGGATTATCAATTAGAAGGGAAAGTTTTGACTTTAAATTTTAGCCTTGAACTTAGAAATAATCATTGGGGTGGAAGTACAGGTGAAATAATGACTATTTACTCAATTGTAAATACTTACACTTCTTTAGAGGAGATTGAAAGTGTAAAAATATTACTTGGGGGAGAAGAAGTAGAAACACTTGTTGGACACCTTGACTTAACCCAGCCCTTGATGTACAATCAAAAACTAACTGTAGGTAATTAATATTCTAGATAGGAGTTGGTTTTGTTGAAAGGTTCAAATAGAGCAATCGGTTTATTAGATTCAGGTGTTGGTGGCCTGACAGTTGCTCGAGAAATTTTTAAATTAATGCCAGACGAGAATATAATTTATTACGGAGATACACTGCATCTTCCCTATGGTCCAAAAGACCTAAATTTACTTAAGGAATATGTAGAAAAAATAATACAGTATTTAATAGAAGAAAAAAAGGTTAAAGCAGTTATAATAGCTTGTAATACAGCTACTTCTGCAGCTTTAGATTATGTAAAAAAAAGATTTGATATTCCCATATTTGGGATGATTAAAAGTGCTGCTGTCAAAGCTGTAGAATTGAGTAGTGATCAAAAGATTGCTATTATTGGTACTGAAGGTACAGTAAATAGCTTATCTTATCAGAATGAAATCTTAAAAATCAACTCTGAGGCTCAGCTATTTGCTAAAGCATGTCCCGGATTTGTTAATTTAGTAGAAAAAGGTAAATTTGATGGGCAGCAGGTTCAAGAAACTGCTCAAGCTTATCTTTTATCTTTATTAGAAGCTGATGTAGATTCATTAATTCTTGGATGTACTCATTTCCCTTATTTAACTCCTGTTTTGAGTAGAATCATGGGAGATGATGTCCGATTAATAAATCCTGCTTATGAAATGGCCCTAGAAGTTAAAAATACATTAACTAAAATGAGATTAATCAAAAAAAGTGATACCATTTCAAATGAACACAAATTTATTGTCAGTGATAAAAATAGAATATCAGAAAAATTTTTAGAGCATGGTCGTAAATTTCTGAATTTAGAAGAATTAAATTTCAAAGAAGAAAATATATTTACTAATGATTAAAATGGGAGGAAAATAAATAATGCGTACAGATGGAAGAAAAGTTAATCAATTAAGAGATGTTGAAATCACAAGAAACTACACAAAATATGCTGAAGGATCAGTTCTTGTAGAAACCGGTGACACAATGGTTTTATGTAATGTATCTATTGAAGATAGTGTTCCCTATTTTTTAAGAGGGCAAAATAAAGGGTGGTTGACTGCAGAATACTCTTTATTACCAAGGGCAACTCAGGATAGAAATATTAGGGAAGCAGCAAAAAGGAAATTAAGTGGTAGGACTCAAGAAATACAGCGTTTGATTGGCAGAAGTTTAAGAGCTATCATTGATCTCGATAAAATGGGTGAAAGAACTATCTGGGTTGATTGTGATGTGTTACAAGCTGATGGAGGAACTAGAACAGCCTCAATCACAGGTGCCTATGTTGCTTTAGTAGATGCTATTAATTTTATGATTGATGAAGGTAAGTTAGAAGAAAATCCACTTAAAGGATTCATGGCAGCTACAAGTGTGGGAATTGTTGATGGTACTCCAATGCTGGACTTGTGTTATGAAGAAGATTTTAAGGCGCAGGTTGATATGAATATTGCAATGACAGAAGCTGGAGAAATTATAGAAATTCAGGGAACAGCGGAAGAACATCCATTTACTAGAGATGAATTAGATAAATTATATGATCTGGCTGAAAAGGGTATTTTAGAGCTGATAGAAGAACAGAAATTAGAACTGATCGGAGAATAAGATGAGAAAAATAATTATTGGAAGTGGAAATCAACATAAAATAGAAGAAATAAAAGCTTGTTTTTTAGATTTAGATTTCAAATTTGTTGGTCTAGATCCAGAACTTGAACTTGCAGAAGTTATTGAAGATGGTAAAAATTATAAAGAGAATGCTCTGAAAAAAGCCAGGCAGCGGGCTCAAGAGTTAAATGAAATAGTTTTAGCAGATGATTCTGGACTTTCAGTAGATTATTTAGATGGAGCACCTGGTATTTATTCTGCAAGATTTGGTGGCAGTGGTTTAAGCGATCAAGAAAAATATTTAAAAATATTAGAATTATTAGATGGACAGCCGCTAGAAAAAAGAAAAGCTGCTTTTATATCAGTAATTGCACTTGTAGATCCATTTAAAAATATAGAAATTACTGTTAAAGGTAAATGTCCAGGAATTATAGCTGAAGAGCCTGCAGGAGAAAATGGATTTGGCTATGATCCCATATTCTATTTGCCTGAATACGATAAAACAATGGCTCAAATTAGCCAGCAAGAAAAGAATAAAATAAGCCATCGAGGCCGTGCCTTAAATAAAATGAAAAAAGAATTAAAACGGAGTTATAAGCAGTAAAAAAGAGTATTGCCATTATAATTAATTCTGAAAGCCTTTAAATGCCGTTTTCTTTTTTGACCGAAAGCGGCATTTAATATATACTATTAATTGTCGTCGCGAAAAAAGATATTTAATTTTTGCGGCAAACACCACGTCGGAGCGTGGCGCAGCTTGGTAGCGCACCTGCTTTGGGAGCAGGGGGTCGAAGGTTCAAATCCTTTCGCTCCGACCATTTTTAATTATATAACATTTTTTGGGCGGGAGTAGCTCAGTTGGCTAGAGCATCAGCCTTCCAAGCTGAGGGTCGCGAGTTCGAGTCTCGTTTCCCGCTCCATTTTATGCGCCCGTAGCTCAGCTCGGATAGAGCAACGGACTTCTAATCCGTAGGTCACAGGTTCGAATCCTGTCGGGCGCGCCATTTTAAACCAAAAACCAAATATGGTGGATGTAGCTCAGTTGGCTAGAGCGCAGGATTGTGGCTCCTGAGGCCGTGGGTTCAAGCCCCATCATCCACCCCATTTTAAATGTTAATCACCTGAAAAGGTGATTTTTTTGTGTTTAAATTTTACTCCTTTAAATAAATGTCATTAAACTTATATTATTTATAATCTTGACTAG
>JBNJFG010000112.1:0-5699 GCA_051746665.1 Bacillota bacterium | reverse complement strand
AAGAGACAAAGAAAAAATTAGAAGAAGCAATGATTGTTTAAAAAAATTAGCAATTTAGTCGAAGCGCCTGGGGCACTCTCCATTTATACAATCCATTACGAGCACATTTTGAGGTTGCAGACTTAAAGCAAATAAAATTAAGAAAAGCCTACCCGTTGTCTGACTGAAAGGAGTTCGGGTAGGCCTTAATTTTATCTAGCTGTAGTCGTCGTGAAGACTATGCTAATTATCTTTATTGTTTTTATTTATTATACATTTCTGAGTAATATCTTTCTAACATTTTTTTAGCTGAGAATCTTTCATAAGTTGTGGCAATACTTTCTGTCATCATATCTTTCCAGCGATCCTTGTTACCATAGAAAGTAGGAACAACTTCATTTAACAAGACTCTATAGAGTGCGTAAAGATCACTTTCATCCTGACCTTCACCTACATAGCCATCTCCAAACTGCCAGCCGTTAATTCCGTGTTCACAACCTTCAACCCACCAGCCATCAAGAATACTTAAGTTTAAGCCACCATTCATAGCAGCTTTCATACCTGAAGTACCACTAGCTTCAAGTGGTTTGCGAGGATTGTTTAACCAGATATCAACACCACGAGTCATATAGCGAGCTATTTCCATACTGTAATCTTCTAGGAAAACTACACTATTTGGAAATTCTCTTGCTTTTTTAACTAAATTTGCTACAATTTCTTTTCCATTATCATCAGTTGGATGAGCTTTACCAGAGAATACTATCTGAACATCACCTGATTCTAAATATGGATCAATAAGATCAGATTTTTTAAAGATAAGATTAGGACGCTTATAAGCAGTAGCCCTTCTTGCAAAACCTATAATTAATTTATCTGGGTTAAGCTCTGCTCCATTTCTTTCTTTAATAAAATCAACAAGTTCCTGTTTCATTGTCTTGTGAGTTTTGTAAATTGCTTCTGTATCACCCATATTTTCAATAATTCTATCATCAACCCAGGTGCCTCTATGCACACCATTAGTAATTGAGATGATAGGTGATTTACCAGCAACATCCTTCCACATTTCTCGGGAAGTCTGTCCGTGTAATTTAGCAACACCATTTGACATTCTAGAGAGACGTAAACCTGCAACTGTCATACTAAATGGGCTGTCACCAAGTTCTTTCATTTGTTTTCTAGTTAAAGTATTGAAAGCACTCATTTTTTTGAGGCTATCTAAACTATGAGATTCATTTCCTTCTTTAACAGGAGTATGAGTTGTAAAGACAATATCATCTTTAACTGCATCCCAAGCTGTATGGAAGTCCATTCCTGTTTTCATTTTTTCTCTAATTAATTCAGTTCCAGCTAAAGCTGCATGACCTTCATTGAAATGATAAATATCAATGTTAAGACCAAGTTTGCGAATAGCTTTAACTCCACCAATACCCAGCGCAACTTCCTGTGCAATTCTTTTTTCATTAAATCCATCATAAAGACCATCAGTTATATTTTGATACTTTCTGTTTTCTGGAAGATTTGCATCTAATAGATATAAAGTTGCATTGTCAAACTTATCTAATTTCCAAATCTTAAGTGTAACGTCCTGATCTCTAATTGTTACTGTAACAGTTTCTCCAGTGTCTTCTGCGTGTTCATAAATTTCTTTATTTACAGGATGTTTGTCTTCTGGCCTACCTTCTTTATTAATTACCTGTTTTGAATAACCTTTGCGCCATAAAAGTCCAATTCCTGTTACAGGATAAGAAAATTCTTTTGCCGCTTTTAAAATATCTCCTGCTAAAATACCTAGTCCACCTGCATAAATACGCATATTTTCATCTAATCCATACTCCATGCAGAAATAAGCTGTATGTGGCTTATTGTTGTTCATTAACAAATCACTCCTCAATATTAATAAAAATTTCTCGTTTGATTTCCAATAATAGTTATCACTATCTATTTATTATATCAAATTTTCAGCAAATGTCTATTTTTTAAAGACTTTTTCTTTAAATTTTTCTAATAACTTATGCTCATTGTCACTATCCGGGAGGAAATAATAAGCAGGTATTTCACTATGGATTACTGGTATATCAAAGCTTAACCCCTTATCGATTGCTTTAAGATAGCGCTTTGCAGTTTGTTCCCAGGTATATTTACTTTCTACTCTTTCTTTAGCTTTTAACTGATAATTTTTCCAGACTGAACTTTTACCAACTATTTTTTTAAGTCCTTTAGCTATATCAATTGGATCTTCTGGATCTATTAGAATTCCAAATTCATCATCAGCCATTATTTCACTCTGACCACCATTTTTGGTTACAACTGCAGGTAATCCTGCTGCCATTGCTTCTACTGGTGCTAATCCAAATGGCTCATAAAAAGAGGTGAGAGAAAATACAGATTCTCTTTCAGCCAGATAGCCATAACACTCCGCTAGTTCTTTCTGGCTGCTTAAAGGAAACATTGATACTTTACCTTTTAAATTATTTTCTTCAATTACTTCCATAATCTGATCTAAAATTTCTTTTTCTTCTCCTGCAGCTGAACTGTAATCTTCAAATGGGTTTTCAATTCCTCTAAGAGTAATAACCAGATTTGAGCTTTCTTGTAAATTTTTATCACCTGCAAAAGCCTTAACTAAGGTCAGATGGTTTTTCTTTTGATCAAGCCGACTGGCACAAATGACAGCAGGCTTTTCAATTCTTGCAGTGTCTAAATCTCTTTCTAAATAATTTTCAATCATCTCAGCAGTTTTTTCAGAATAGCTGCCATCAAAAACATCAGTATTAACTCCAGGTGGAATTACAGAAAATTTATTATCATTTTCAACATCTACAGCTCCTTCATAATATGGATGAGAATATTGTTCCATCCTCTCCTGAGAAGTGCTGACTATAATTTGATTGGCAAATTTCATGGTTAATCTTTCTGCAACTATGCGATTGTGGAAATTAAACCGATCAATCAGCTGGTCAAAATTATCTTCAGAAAAATTTAATTTATCCATTTTTTGTGCTCCAAGTGAATGACCTGTAAAAGAAAATGGGCATTCCATTTTTTCTTTTAGTAATACACCGGCAAGTCCTCCATCTCCATAATGCGTGGTAAAAAAGTCTGGAAAAGCTCCCTCTTCATCATAAAATTCGGCAACTGCATCAACATACTCTTTTAAATGAGGCCACAGTTTTTCTTTGGCTAAAAATTTATCTCCAGCAAAGGGAAGACGAATTATTCTAAGATTATCTGTATCTGGATAACTGTCATATAAACTACTAAATTCAGGCCATTCTGGATCATTGATTTGACGTGTGATTATATCTACTTTTACTCCCATTGCAGCTAAAGCTTTGCTGACTTCCTTAACATAAACTAACTGCCCCCCAAAATCAGGATGCTCAGTCCAGTAGCTGTCATTAGGATCAAAATTACCTTGTGGATTTAAAAATGCTACATGTTTAATTTCACTCATTAAAATTACCTCCCTCAATTGGCTGAATATCATAATAAGATATAATTTCATTTAACGGTGGAACAGAAGATAATGCACCAACACCTTGAATTTTAAATGCTGCAACTGCGTTACCCAGTTTTGCTGCTTCATCAATTGGAAGCCCTTTTAAAATTCCTGTTAAAAATCCTGACCAAAATGAATCACCTGCACCTGTTACATCTACTACCTTCTCTGAGAAAACAGGTAGATGGAGTGGCTCATTACTGCCATCTGAGAGCAAAACACCATCTTTGCCTAAACTTAAAATAACAATTTTTGCACCATCATTATGATACTTTTTAAGATAGTTTTCAGGATGATCCTGTCCATAAAGATGATAGGCATCATCTAAGGAAGGTTTAATAAAATCTGATTGGGCTAAAAGTCCTCTTATAATTTCACGCCCTTTATTACCTTCAGGCCATAGATTTGCTCTAAAACTTGGATCAAAAGCAAAAATTTTATTTTTTTTAACTGCATAATCAATAGCTTTAATAGCAGTAGCTCGAGCAGGATTTTTAGAAAGTATAAAACTTCCTACAAAAAAGATCGAAGAATTATCAATTTTATCATATATTTGTTCATTTATCTGCAGATTAATATCTGCCCCCCGATAAGCGATCCAGGAAGGAGTTTCTTTACTTTTGTTTACAAATATAATTGGAGTTCCTTCTTCTGGATCGTACTGCATACAATCAAGATTAATATTTTCATTTTCTAATATTTCTGTTAAAAACTCCCCAAATTCATCCCTGCCAACCCGACTGATAAATGCTGTTTTATTTTCTAGACGCTGCATATTAACTAAAACATTAGCTGGAGAACCACCAAAATAGCGGGTGAAATTAGCACAGTCTTTAAGTGGTGCTTCTTCTCTAGATATCATATCTAGTAAAACTTCTCCATAAGCAGTTATATCAAAATTATTTTTTTCAAAATTCAAACTATCATGTAATGTTAACAATCTGCTCACCTCACATTATAATAATTAAACTGCTCTTAGAATATTATTTCTACATAAATGACGAATAACCTGTTTTTTTAAATAATTAATCTGATTATTTGGCAGGAATAGTTATAAAAACAAAGAATAAATTATAATATAGGCTAAATAGTTGGGTAAATATAATCTTAATATATCATAAATGTATTAGTAGTGGAGATGATTTTATGTTTGAACAAAATATGAATACTAAACCTGCAAAACTATATTATGCAGGTGATGATTTAGGTTTAACGTTTTCTGAAGACGAGATAAATTATAAAATATGGTCCCCTCCTGCTCAATCAGCTTTTATCGAAATTTATGCTGATGATCAAGGGGCTAAGAAGTTAGATGAATTAGAATTAGAAGCATCAATTAGTGATACCTGGCAAGTTAAAATTCCAAAAGAGTATTATAACAAGTATTATCAATTAAGACTTAAACTTCCCCGCAAAGAATATAAGTTTGTTGACCCCTGGACTAAAGCTGTGGGAACAAATAGTGAATATGGACTAATTATTGATCCAGCTCAAGTTTATCCTCCCAGCTGGACCCAAGATCAAAAAATTGAGCTTGAAGATCCTGTTGATGCTGTGATTTATGAGCTCCATGTTAAAGATTTTTCAGCATCGCCTGAAAGTGGAATCAGGCATAAGGGTAAATACAGTGCCTTTACGGAAAGACATAGTGTTAATAAAGAGGGAATGCTGACAGGTATTGCTCATCTTAAAGAATTAGGAATAACCCATGTTCATTTACTTCCTGTATATGATTTTGCTTCAGTTGATGACACAGACCCAGATGATTATAATTGGGGATATGATCCTCTATATTATATGGTTCCAGAGGGTTCTTATGCCTCTAATCCAGCTAATGAAAGCAGAATTTATGAGTTTAAAAAGATGGTAAAAACTCTTCATTCTTATGGAATTGGAGTTATTATGGATGTCGTATATAATCATACCTATCACACTCAAAATTCACCATTCCAAAAGATTTTCCCAAATTATTTTTATCGTTTTACAGAAGATGGTAAATTTGCTAATGCTTCTGGTTGTGGAAATGAGATTGCAACTGAAAGAGAAATGATGCGCAAATATATTGTTGATTCGCTGCTGTATTGGAGTAACGAATATCATATTGATGGTTTTCGTTTTGATTTAATGTCTTCTATAGATAGAGAAACTATGTTATTAGCTCAACACAAGCTGCATCAAGAGAATCCTTCAGCTTTAGTTTATGGTGAGCCCTGGACAGCAA
>JBNJFG010000111.1:0-5701 GCA_051746665.1 Bacillota bacterium | reverse complement strand
TATGGAAGCTCGAGAGATTAATGATTTGCCGGTGGTTGAAGAGGGAAAACCAGTTGCAATGCTTAATTTCCAGGATTTATTGAGAGCAAAGGTTTTTTAGATAATTAATTTTTGAATAAGATATTAAATTGCAAATTATAACTATAATAGATAAAAGAGGCTAAATATGAAAGATAAAATAAGTATATTTCTATATAATATTTTTAGATTTTCACTGCAGAAGCTGCCACCTACAGCTGGACGTCATTTAGGGAAAATAATTGCCTATCTAGCCTATTTTATTACTCCTGCTAGAAAAGAACATTCTCGTTTGAATTTAAAAAGGGCTTTAAATTTAAATGATAAAGAGTCTAAAAAGTTAATTAAAGAGGTTTATGAAAATCTTGGTTATAATTTTGCTGAATTTTTAATGGAAGATGCTTTCAGCAAAGAAGATATAGAGCAGATGGTCGATTTTGATGGACTAGAGCATTTAGATCAAGCTTTAAAAGAAGGAAATGGAGTTATTTTATATACAGGTCATTTTGGCAACTGGGAATTATTGGGAGCTGTTTTAGCGATTAAAGGTTATTCTATTAATTCCATTGCGCGTGAGCAGAATAATTCGCAATTTGATCAAAAAATCAATGAGATTAGACGTGGGATTGGGATTGGCATAATTCCTAAAGGCCTGGCAGTAAGGAAGGCTTTTAAAAAATTGAAGGATAATCAGGTTGTAGCTATTTTAGGTGATCAAGATGCCCGCAGTCACGGCTGGAAGTTAAAATTTTTTGAGAGAGATGCTTCTACATATGCAGGAGCAGTACAATTTGCAAAGCGGACTGGAGCTTTGATTGTGCCGATGTTTTTTCATCGTCAGGACTGGCTAAAACATAAATTGAAAGTGTATAAAGCTAGAAAAATAAATGAAAATGCTTCCGAATCAGAGTTAAAAAAAGAATTACAGTCATTATTAGATTTAACAGAAAGAGAAATAAGAAAAAATCCTGCTGATTGGATGTGGCTGCATAAGCGTTGGAAAACCTACAATTGATTTTAACAATAATCTTTTCACTATATATTAAGGGGGAGAAATATGTATTTGATCTATAATTTGCTTTTGTCTATTTTAACAATTTTTTTACTTCCCTATTACTATTTTAAGAGCAAAAAGAGCGGCGAAAAATTAAATTTAAAAGAGCGTTTTGCTTTTTATGATCAAAATTTAGATCTTTTATTTCCAGCAAATCAGGTGATCTGGATTCAGGCAGCCTCTGCCGGGGAAACTCTAGCAGCTCAAAAACTTACTTCTGAGATTAGAAAAGAATATCCAGAAGCAAGAATTATATTTTCGACAATGACAGCAAGTGGAAAAAGTCTTGCTAAAAAGAAAATAGAAGGTGCTGATTTAATTATATATCTGCCCTTTGATTTAAATTGGGTTGTAAAAAAGGCAGTTAATAGATTTAAACCTGATCTCTTTATTATGATCGAAACCGAGCTCTGGCCAAATTTAATCAAAAATTTAGATGAGCAGGGAGCACAAATAATGCTTGCCAGCGGCAGGATTAGTGATGATTCTTTTGGTCAATATAAATTTTTAGGTTCTCTTTTAGAAGATATGTTAAATAGAATTGATGTTTTTAGTATGCAGCATCAGGAAGCTGCTGAAAAGATTAATGAATTAGGGGCTGCTGAAGATCATATTTGTATCAATGGAAATTTAAAATATGATATTGATCTTAACCCCCCTGCAAAAGAGGAATATTTAAGGAAAAAAGAAATATTAAAAATATCAGATAAGACGAAGGTTATAGTAGCCGGCAGTACTCATCAGGGTGAGGAAGAGATTATTTTAAATCTTTATCAGCAGCTAAAATCAGAGTTTAAGCAGCTTAAAATTTTGATTGCACCTCGTTATGTTGAGCGCCGAGAAGAACTTTTAAGTCTCTGTCAGGAAAATGAAATAGCAGCTGTTTTGTATTCTGAACTTAAAAGAAATGAAATTCAGCTGGCAGAAGATACTGATATTATAATTGTTGATACCATGGGTGAACTGGCTCAGCTTTATTTTTATGCAGATTTAGTTTTTATTGGAGGTTCTTTGATAGATCGTGGGGGCCATAATGTTATTGAGGCTGCAGCCAGAGCCAAAGTTGTTTTATTTGGTCAGAGCATGTACAATTTTAAAGAAGAAAGAGATTTTCTGCTGGAAAATGAAGTAAGTTTTGAAGTAGAAAATGCTGATGATTTTTTTGAAAAATGCTATCAACTTTTGGCAAATGATGAGTATAGAAAAGAGAAAGCAGAAAAAGCAGCTGAGTTAATTGATAAAAATAGAGGCTCAGTTCGAAAACAACTGCAGCTGATAGATGTTTTATTAAAACAGGGAGTAGATTATAATGCAGGAGAATAAAGGAGAAAAAATTCTAATTACAAGGCTTAGTGCTATTGGAGATGTGGTTCATGCTTTACCTGTAGCTTATGCTTTAAGAAAAAAATATCCTAAAGCCCAGATTGATTGGTTGGTTGAAGCTAAGGCTTATCCACTTGTTAAATTGAATCCCTATTTGGATAACGTTATTTTATTACCGCGCAAACAATGGCGGGAGATGCTGAGTCAGGATGTTATGGGTGCAGTTAAATCATTTTTCAAATTTTTTAAAGAAATGAAAAAGAAAAATTATGATATTAATCTTGATCTACACGGATTGTTCAAAAGTGCTTTAAGTTCTTTTCTGATTAAACCAGGACTCCGTATTGGTCCCGCTGACGGCAGGGAACTGAGTACTTTATTTTATCAGGCAAAAATAGATATTCCTGATAAAAAAATGCATAAAATTGAAAGAAATCTACATTTAGCTTCGGCTTTAGATGCGGAAACTGATGAAGTAAACTATGGTCTAAAAATGACTCCGATTATTAAAAGTCGGGTCAGCCGTTTATTTGAAGCAGAAAAGATTGATCAGAGTAAAAAGTTAGTAATAATTAACCCTTTTACTACCTGGGAATCTAAAAATTGGTTTTTAGAGCGTTATTTTCAGCTGGCTAATAAATTTATTAAGGCTGGTTATTATGTCATTTTTACTGGTGCACCAGGAGATAAAGAAGCTATTGACAGTTTTGAATCTATAGATGAAGCTAGTTATAGTAATTTAGCTGCAAAGACTGATTTAGAGGAGCTGACCGAAGTTTATAATAGAGCCTCTTTGTTTATTGGTGGAGATACAGGACCAACCCATTTAGCAGCGGCAGTAGGTTTAAATGTTATTTCACTGATGGGACCAACTGACCCTGATACTCATGGTCCTTATGGTGAAGGACATACTGTAATTCAGGATAATAGTTTGGAATGTATTCGCTGTTGGGATCGACACTGCAGCCGTAAAATGCAGTGTATGAAGTCTATAACTGTGGATCAGGTTTTTAGAATTTCAAAGAAAAAATTAGAGGCTTAAGATTTTAGATTAAAAAGGACTGATAATTATGAAAAAGATTAAGAGAATAATAGTTGTTGATCTCTTGTATCTGGGAGACTTATTATTTGCACATCCGTTTTTTGAAGGCTTAAGAGCAATGTTTCCAGAAGCCAGAATTGATCTGGTGGCAAATAGTAATTTTTCTGAGATAATGAGAGCTAATAATAATCTAGATCATGTGTATAGTTATAATAAAAATTGGACTACTGCTCGCTCCTATAACTTTGCTAAAAAGCTGAAGCTGAACAATTATCAGCTTGGAATTAATATCCACGGTAACTGGCGTACAGCTTTACTTTTAAAATTAATTTCTGCTGAGCAAAGTATCGGCTATGGCGGCAGGGGAAGAGGTATTTTTTTGGATGAAGAAATAGAAAAAGATATTTCCTCACATATGATAGAATTTTATTTAGAATTTTTAGAGCAAATGCAAGAAACAGATTTTTTAGGAAAATATTTTGCAGAAGCTAATAATTATCAAAGCAAAACGGAATTAGAAAGTAGTGGAAATAAATTTCCTGTTTTAAAAGTTGATGATGCTTATCAGCAGAATGCCGATCTTAAGCTAAAAAATATTGGCTTAGAAAAGGATAAATTTATTGTTTTAAATAGTGGGGGCAGCTGGAAAACTAAACGCTGGCCGGAAGAGTATTTTGCAGAAGTTGCTGATCAGTTGGCGGAGAGAGCTTATAAAATTCTTTTTGTAGGGGGACCATCTGATACAGAAAGAGTTAAATATATTTGTAATGAGATAGAAAATCAAGAAATGATATATAATTTAAGTGGTAAAACATCTTTGTTAGAGCTTGCTGGGATTTTAAAAAGAGCAAAACTTATGATCAGTGGTGATACTGGCCCGGTTCATGTGGCAGCTGCTGTTGGAACTGATACTGCTGCTATTTTTGGGCCTTCTGATGAAAAAAAGTATGCTCCAAGAGGCAGGGGAAAGAATATTTTATTTAAGAATGTTGATTTAAACTGCCGCCCCTGTGGTGAACATGAGTGTCCACTTGAACATTTTAAGTGTATGAGAGAGTTGAAGCCTGGAATAATAGTTGATAGACTTAATGCTGAGGGAATGATTTAATGAAAGAACTAAGTGCTTTAGTCTTAACCTATAATGAAGAATCTAATATCGCTGAGTGTTTAGAAAGCATTAACTGGATTGAGCAGATTATAGTTGTTGATTCTTATAGTGATGATCGCACACAAGAGATTTGTCAGCAATTTGATAATGTTGTTTTTTATGAAAATACATTCAAGGACTTTGCTTCGCAGAGAAACTTTGGTTTAGATAAACTTAAAACAGATTGGGTCTTTGTGATTGATGCGGATGAAAGAGTTACTTCAGAATTAAGAGAAGAAATAATAGAAACTTTAAATGAACCTGAAGCTGAAGGATATGAGATAGCTCGCAAAAATTATTTTTTAGGTAAATGGATTAAACACTGTGGTTGGTATCCTGATTATACTTTAAGACTTTTTAAAAGCAGATATAGATATAGTGGTTTAGTGCATGAATCACCAGAGATAGATGGAAAGATTGCTAAACTTAAAAATGATTTTATTCATTATACATATCAGGATTTAGAAAGTTACGCAGCTAAAATGAATCAATATACTACACTTGATGCAGAAAAAAAATATAATTCTGGTAAATCAGTTGGGATTTCTTACATTTTATTCAGACCTTTTTTAGAATTTATAAAAAAATATTTATTTAAAAAAGGTTTTTTACTGGGTAGTCAGGGATTGATTTTATCTGTTCTTTCAGCTTATTACCAATTTTTAAAAGCGATCAAACTCTGGGAGTTAAATAAATTTGGGGATGAAAATAAATGAAAAATATAGTTTTTCTAAATAGTTGTCCTGTCTGGGGTGGTGGTGAAAAATGGACCTTCACCACAGCTAAAATATTAAATAATGATCCAGCATTTAATATTTATATTGCTACTGGCAGAAATACAGAATTATTTGAAAGAGCAAAAGAAGCTGGAATTAAAACCAAAGAGGTTGAAGTTAAAAGTGGAATAACAGTGTTGAATCCTTTTAAATCAAAAAAATTTATAAACTTTTTGAAAGAGAAAAATATTGATATAATGTTTTTAAACATGTCTCAAGATTTAAAATTTGGTGGTATTACTGGAAAAATCGCTGGTTTAGATAGAATTATTTACCGGCGGGGTAGCGCGATTCCGATTAAGGATCGTTTTTATAATAAATATTTATTAAAAGAATGTGTG
>JBNJFG010000110.1:0-5756 GCA_051746665.1 Bacillota bacterium | reverse complement strand
TGACTTTAGAAATACTGTTATTATCATGACTTCCAATGTTGGTTCTCAGTATATTCAGGACTTAGATGATGAAGCTAAAATTAAAGAAGAAATTGATGAAGCATTAAAAGGTCAGTTTAGACCTGAGTTCTTAAATAGAATTGATGAAAAAATTATTTTCCACTCCTTAACTAAAGCAGATATCTTTAAGATTATTGATATCCAGATTTCTTATCTGCAGGATAACTTATCTGAACAGGATATAGAAATTGATTTGACTAATGCTGCTAAAGAAGAGCTCTTAGAACTAGGCTTTGATCCAGCTTATGGAGCCAGACCTCTAAGAAGAGTTATTCAAAACCAGATTAAAGATGAACTGGCAATGCTGCTCTTAGAAGAAAAAATTAAAGAAGGAGATCAGATTAAAGTTGACTTTGAAAATGGAGAATTTAAATTTAATAAATAAATTTGAGAAGTAGAATTAATAATTCAAATAAATAATAATACTTCAAAAAAATATTATTTCGACTGCAGATCGGTAAAATTACTGGTCTGCTTTTTTTATTGATGAAGGAAAAAAATTAATTATCTAGAATTATAATAATTATACATAATGTCTTAATTACTTTTATAAATAGATTAGCAAAAGTTAGGAAGATCAAAATGCTTAAAAATGAAATTATAAATCAGTTAAATAAAAATAGAGCTAAAAACATAAGTATGATAGGTATAATAGAGAACTACGGGCTTGAAAGCAATCTTGAATTTGGAGATTCAATTTTAATTACTGTTAGAACAGATCATCTCTGGTGCTATATTAGCAGTAATAGCAAAAATGAATTAATTGAGCTTTTAAAAAAATTTGAGGATAAAACAACTTACTTTGCTTCGGTAGAAAACTGGATGATCCCAGCTATCAGTCAAAATAGAGAAATTGAATGGGAATTAAAAACTGAAAGGTTAATTCTGCCTAAACAGGTTAAGCTAGCTAAGAAAGTTGAATTAATTTCTTCAACCAAAAAACATACAGCAAACAAAAAAGCAGAAACTAAAGAAAAGGATACAGAAAATATAGAAGAAATTATAATTAGAAAACTAAAAGCAGATGATGCCGATTTTATATTTGATCACTCTCACTATCAGGAATTCACCTCTAAGCCATATATCAGAGAAAGAATTGCTGCAGATTGTTCTGCTGGAATTTTCATTAATGGAGAACTTGCAGCCTGGGGTTTAACTCATGATGATGGTGCAGTTGGTTTTATTCATGTCAGAAAAGCTTTCAGAAAAAGGGGCTTTGCTCGGCTGATTATAAAAAAATTGATCGAAGATAAAAGAAAAAGCAATAATGATGTATTTTTAAATGTTGAACCAAATAATTTAAAAGCAAAAAAGTTATTTTATTCACTTGGCTTTGAATTTGATAGAATAATTAGCTGGGTTAAAGTTAAAGAAAAATAGTAAAGATCAAAATACTAAAACTCAAAATTGAAAGTAATAGGATATCAAAACTATTAGATTTTACGTAACGGATAGATTTGAGTTAACGAACTAAATAATGGGAGGAAGAGAAATGAAAGAAGAAGAACTTATTAAAAAGACCAAAGAACCAATTACAAAAAATTCACTGGTTAAGGATTTAAATCAGCTTAATTTAAAAGGAAAAGTAGTAATAGTCCATTCGGCACTGAGTAAGCTGGGCTGGGTCTGTGGAGGGGCGGTGGCTTTAATTGAAGCCCTGCAGGAAGTAATTACTAAAGAGGGAACATTAATTATGCCCGCTCACAGTGGAGATCATTCAGAGCCTAAATATTGGGAAAATCCACCTGTACCAGAATCATGGTATCAGACAATTAGAGAAGAGATGCCAGCTTATAGACCGGAAGTAACTCCTACTAGAGGCTTAGGGATAACCCCAGAGGTCTTTCGCAAATTTCCAGATGTCTTTAGAAGTGACCATCCCTGTTTATCATTTGCTGCCTGGGGAAAAGAAGCAGAAGCTATTACAGATGGTCATAAGTTAGACTATGCATTAGGGAACAGCTCTCCTTTAGCAAAAATTTATGAGAGAAAAGGAAAAGTACTATTAATAGGAGTAGGCCATGATAGTAATACTTCTCTCCATCTGGCTGAATACAGAGCAGACTTTGATCTAAGAATAAAAATCTTTGGTTCTTCAATTTTGAAAGATGGACAAAATGTCTGGACTCAATATCAGGACATTGAATTTAATGATGATCTCTTTCCTGCAATTGGAAAAGAATATGAGTTAGAACATGAATACAGTACAGCTAAAATTGGGATGACAGAGGCAAAATTATTTAAGCAGAAAGAAATGGTTGATTTTGCAATAAACTGGCTTGAAAAAAGAAATAAGTAGTTAAAAGAGCAGATAGGTGGAGTTATTAAATTATTATAAAATTATAGACATGTATAAACATTTATAGTCATTAAAAGGAGAACAATATGAAAGCATTAATTTTAAATGGAGAAGAGTTGGCTGGTATTTCTTTGGATCAGTTTACAAAAAGCATCAGAAAAGAGTTAAAAACAGACGATTATAAAGTTGAAGAAATAATATTAAAAGAAAAAGAAATTGCTGACTGTCTGGGCTGTTTTAAATGCTGGGTTAAAACACCAGGAGTCTGTATAATTGATGATTACGGCAGAGACACAGCAGCTAAACTAATTAATTCTGATCTATTGATTTTTCTGACACCAGTAAAATTTGGAGGCTACTCCTATCAGCTTAAAAAAGCCTTAGATAGAATGATTCCTTTAATTTCTCCCTATTTTAAAAAAATTAAAGGAGAGATCCATCATAAAAAGCGTTATTCAAAATATCCTTCTATCTTAGCTGTCGGGATTATGAAAGAAAAAAATGAAAGTCAGAGCAAAATCTTTAAAGAACTGGTAAAAAGGAACAGTATAAATTTTCACTCTCCTTATTTTAAAGCTGAAGTGTTTGATGCAGCCGAAAAATTTGATAATAAAGCGCTAAAAAATGCTGTTAAAATGATTTCTAAAAAAGCAGGTGAGCAGAATGACTAATCTTAAAAGAGCAATTTTATTAATAGGTAGTCCTAAGGGGAAAAATAGTTCATCAGCCAGTCTGGGTGGTTATTTGCTCAAAAAAATTGAAGAATATGATATAACAGCTGAGACAGTTCATCTCCATTCGGAAATAAGCACTGAAATTAAAAGATATAAGTTTTTAGAAAAAATAAAAGAAGCAGATATAATTATTTTAGCAGCTCCACTTTATGTGGATACTCTACCGGCAAAGGTAATCAAGGCTTTAAGCTTAATTGTAGAAAATAAAAATAAAATCAATGCTGAGAGTGCTGATTCTAAAAATCGTAAGAGCTTGACTGCATTAGTTAATTGCGGTTTTCCAGAAGCTGACCAAAACAAGATTGCCCTTAAAGTTTATGAGCAGTTTGCTAAAGAAGCTCACTTTAAATATCTAGGAGGAATTGCTGTTGGAATGGGAGGAGCAGTCAGCGGTAAATATTTATCAGAAATGGGAAGAATGACAGAGGACTTAATTAAAGGTCTTGACCAGGCGGCTGAAGATATTGTAAGAAATGAAAAATTATCAGATTTTGTTATTGAAAATACTGCTAAACCAATGATTTCTCAAAAATGGCTTTATACTTTAGTTGGTGATTTTTCCTGGAAGTTTCAGGCTTTTAAAAATGGTGTATACAGGAAGATGAATGATCAACCTTATATTAAAAAAACTTAATTTAAACTTTTTATTATTTAACTATTAATTATTTAAATAGTTATTTTTGGAAATTTAAAGGAAAAATTAAGCAGTTATAGAAATATAAGAGTATGGAATCTATTAAGAGAATAGGAGCTTTTATTAAATGAAGTTAAAATTGAATAAAAGTAATAATTTAATCAGGGTTAAATTTGAATATGATCCGGAAATTATCAAAAAAATTAAGTTAATACCTGGCTGCCGCTGGAATCCCAATCAAAAATATTGGTCTTTTCCAAATGAAAAAAGTAAGCTGGCCCTTTTTTTAGAAATGTTTAAAGATAAATATCTGCTTTTTGATTCAAAGATAAAACTTTTTGCTGGCCCGGAATTAATTGCTGATTATTTAAATTATTATTATTTACCCCAATTTGAAAAAAAGCTGAAACTTAAAGGATATTCCCCAAGCTCGATTAAAGCCTATTTAAATCACAACAAATCATTTATTAAATATATTCAAAAAGATCTTTTTAGTATAGAAATGGCTGATGTAAATGATTATGTATTGTATCTCCTGGATGATCTGAATAATACTCATTCTTATGCCAATCAGTTTATTAGTGCTTTTAAGACTTTTAATAATTTAATTTTAGAACTTGATGGAATTAACAATAAACTGCTGCGTCCAAAAAAGAAAAAGAAGCTGCCTAAAGTTTTAAACAAAAAAGAGGTTAAAGAGATTATTGCAGCTGTTGATAATTTAAAACATCAACTTATCTTGATTTTAACTTATTCTGCTGGCCTGAGAGTTAGTGAAGTTGTAAGACTTAAAATATCTGATATTGATGCAGATAGAAAGCTGATCTATATCCGTTCTGCAAAGGGATATAAGGATCGGTATACTCTATTGTCTAAAAGTGCTTTAACTAAGCTAAGACTCTATGTGAGAGCTTTTCAGGTACATAAATACGAAGGGCAGTGGCTTTTTCCTGGGCAAAATAAGGAAAAGCACCTCTCAATAAGGAGTGCCCAGAAGGTTTTTAAGCGCGCCTGTAAGAAAGCTGGGATAAAAAAAGAGCTTGGAATTAATTCTTTGCGACATTCTTTTGCTACACATCTGCTTGAGCAGGGAGTTGATCTGAGGTATATTCAGAATCTGCTGGGGCATAAGAGTTCTACCACAACTGAGATTTATACTCATGTGAGCAACAAAAATTTAATTGAAATCACCAATCCGTTTGATGCGTTATAATTAACAGAATAAAGATTTTATCGAAATAACAGTCGTGAAGATCCAGCATTTCTACAGATAATGAAATGTTTTACGCAGATAAGTGAGTTATACGCAATAGCACAGCAAGAGCTTCTTTTACATAAACACTAACTGAATCTGGGGGATAATATGCAGAAAATAACCAAGAACTTTGTTAAAAAATCTTTTGAAAAGGCTATAGAAAACTATAGTAATGCCATTGAAAATATTGGATTATGGGAATCAGAAAAATATGTAATCAATAAGTATTTTGATAAGAATAAATCAATATTAGATGTCGGTTGTGGAGCAGGAAGAACAACATTTAACCTTTATGAAATGGGCTATAAAAATATCATAGGTTTAGATTTAACTCCAGAAATGATATCTGCAGCTAAAACAATAAATAAAGAAAAAAAGACTGAAATTGAATTTATAGTTGGAGATGCAACTGACTTAAACTTTGAAGATAATTCTTTTGATCAAGCATTGTTCTCATTTAATGGATTGATGCAGATACCAGAGAGAAAAAATAGAATTAAAGCATTAAAAGAAATAAAAAGAGTTTTGACCGAAAATGGTATTTTTATTTTTACAACTCATGATCGCGAAAATAACGAGAACTTTAAGGAGTTCTGGGAAAAAGAAGAAAAGACCTGGAAAGAAGGCAAACAGGATAAAAGAACTTATGAATATGGCGATAAGATCCTGCCATCGGATAATGATGATAGAGATTTATTTATACATTTTCCAAACCGAGAAGAGATAATAGAATGTTTAGAAGAAACAGGCTGGAAGCTAATAGAAGATTTTTAT
>JBNJFG010000109.1:0-5804 GCA_051746665.1 Bacillota bacterium | reverse complement strand
CATTGTGAAAGAGTTGCTGAATATACCTATCATCTTTGTAAAGAAATGAACTTATCTCGAACTAAATCTGAAAGAATTATTAGTATAGCTAAGATCCATGATATTGGTAAAATCTATGTAGATAGTGATATTTTAAGAAGTTCTAATAAATTGAATAATCAAGAGTATTCGGAAATTAAAAAACACACAAAATATGGTTATGAGCTTTTAAAGGATATTGATATTTTAAATGATGATTTAGATATAATACTTTATCATCATGAAAGGTGGGATGGTCAAGGATATCCAGAAGGTATTAAAGGAGATAAAATACCAGTTGGTGCTAGAATATTGGCTGTGTGTGATTCACTTGATGTTATGATTACAGGTAGAAGTTATAAGCCCCCGATGACTAAGGAAGATATAATTGAAGAATTTGAAATTTGTTCTGGTAAACAATTTGATCCTGAGGTCACAAAAAAAATAATTAAACTCATCAAAAATAATTATTTTGATGATTGTTTTAAAAGCAAAGAAAAAGTAAGAGAAATAGAATTATCATTTAGTTAAAAGAAACTTAGTTAAATTAAGAAAGGGAGAGATAGATGAATAAAGAAATAAAAAATATTATTCAGGAACTTGAAGGTGTTTTTTCTTGTAATTTAATTGGGTCAGATCAAATAGAAGAAATACATATTATTGCTGATCAAAAAAGAGATCCCAAAAGAATAGTTAGAGATGTAGAAACAATTTGTTTGGTTCATACTGATCGAAAAATCGATCATAAGAAAATTAGCATTGCTCAAGTAGCAGATTCTTTTAAAGAAAGTGTAAATGATGTTTCTGAAAATAGAATAGAATTAATCTCTGTTCACACTGAAAACAATAGATCATGCTGTAAAGTTGAGATGAAAATAAAAGAAAAGAGAACAGAAGACAGTTTTGAAGCTCAAATTGGAGAAAGTATTGAAAAATTAATAGGTAGATCAGTTTTAAGTGTTTTAAATAAATATTTAGATTTTGATGCAAAACTAGTAGTGGATGATATTTTTACAATTAAAGGTAAGGAAGAACTTGTAATTGCCCAATTATCGATGTATAATTTAGATAATAATTTAATGCAGGAAAAATTAGTTGGGGCTGTATATGTAGATAATAATATATCTCTGGCAATAGCAAAAGCTTGTCTAAAAGCAGTCAACAGAAGAATTTGCTTTTTTATTTAAAATAAAAAATGGGGTGATTTTCTTGCTTAAAAAAATATTTATTATAGTGCTTTTTATTGTTATTTCATTTTCTATATATACAGTTTTTGTTAATATTTATTCTAATTATCAATATGAGCAAGATATCAGCACTTTAAAGAGGGAATATTCTCTTTCTGATAATTTTTCTATTAAAAACCCCAGTAGTATTGCTATTCCAGCACCTATGAGAAGATATATTCAAAACAGCATTCCTACTAATAGAAATTTATCAACTCATGTTAGAATTAATTATTCGGGCAAATATCGTCAGCAGAAATATGGTGAGATGTATGACTTTAAAGTTAAGTCAGCCTATAATTTAAGAACTGAAGAGTTTGTAAGTGAATGGATTATTGAAGAAAATGAAGTAATATTTAATAAATTGAGAGAGGTATTACTTGGAGAAAAAAAAGTTTATGAGTTCAAAAAAATGGGAGTTAAAAATCAAAAATCACTTTATGGAGAACAGGCTGAATTATTTTTGAAAAGTAGAATGATGATTGATGCTGTTTATTTTCCATATTACTATTTAGGGAGCAGTAATATAAGTTTATCCGTAATGAGTGGTAATCGGACACTAGTTAAATTAAACAGGGGTTCCCATATTATTGATTTTATATTTGAATTTAATGAAGATAGAACTTTAAATTCTATCAGCAGTTCTAAATTTACATTTGGTGAAGATAGAGTAGCTCTAAAAGCTATTTATGAAAATTATATTGATATTAATAATTTTAAAGTCCCAGCTTCAATTATTGTAGAAATAGAAAATAATTTTGATGAATATATTTTATATGAAGCAAAACTTGACAATATAAATTATCAATAATTAAAAATAGATAACTTAGATGTCCTTTGATGAATTTATCAAGGGGCATTTTTTTGTGTGATATAGGTCACGGAAGTCAGAAGAAATATGAGTTAATATAAACTTGACAAAAGAAATCAAGATTAATATAATTAATAAAGCTAAGACTATATAATATAGATTAACTAAACTTTAATTTTAAATAAAAGTTTAAAATCTTATAAATTTCCTAAGGAGGAATTTAAAATGTTTAGAAAAATAAAAGAAGATATCTATAGTGTTGGTGTTATTGACTGGCACCGCAAATTATTTGATGAACTGATCCCTCTACCTGATGGTACAAGTTACAACTCATATTTTATTAAAGGTGGAGAAAAGAATGCAATAATCGATACAGTAGAACCTGACTTTGTGGAAGATTTTTTGGATAATCTTGATGATCTGGGTGTTGAAAAAATAGATTATATTATTTCTAGCCATGCTGAGCAGGATCATTCTGGTTCACTTCCTCATTTATTAAAGAAATTTCCTGAAGCAGAGATTTTAAGTTCTGAAAAAGCAAAACCCATGCTTTTAGATCTGCTTGAGCTTGAGGATAATCAGATTAGAGTAGTTGAAGATGGTGAAACACTGGATTTAGGTGGTAGAACTCTTAAATTTATTTATACACCATGGGTTCACTGGCCAGAAACCATGTCAACTTATCTGCAGGAAGAAAACATCTTATTTCCCTGTGATTTTTTTGGGTCTCACCTGGCTACAAGTGACCTATTTGTAGAAGATGAAGCTGAAGTATATAAGGCAGCTAAACGATATTATGCAGAAATTATGATGCCTTTTAGAATGATTATTAAAAAGAATCTGGCTAAATTAGAAGATTACGAGATTGATATGATTGCCCCAAGTCATGGTCCAATTTATGATAATCCTGATATGATTTTAGATGCATATAAGGAATGGGTAAGTGATGAGGTAAAACCTGAGGTTGTAGTTCCTTATGTTTCAATGCATGGAAGTACTAAAGATTTAATTAAATATTTTATCAGTTCTTTAATTGATGAGGGAATTAAAGTTAAGCCTTTTGATTTGACTGATGTTGATTTAGGTGATCTTGCAATTTCATTAGTTGATGCTTCAACTGTAATCTTTGGTTCACCAACAGTTTTAACAGGTCCCCATCCATCTGCAGTTTATGCAGCTTATCTGGCCAACGTATTAAAACCAAAAACACGTTATGCTTCAATAATAGGTTCTTATGGTTGGGCTGGTAGAATGACTGATAAACTGCTTGATTTGATGCCGAATCTAAAAGTCGATCTTTATGATCCAGTTATAGCTAAAGGTCATGGTGCTGATGAAGATTATCAGGAAATTGACAGACTTGTAGCAGAAATTAAGTCAGATTTAGAAAATCTATAAATAGGAACTGAAATATTAAAGAATAGAAAATAAATAATTTGAAATTAGATATAGTTTTAAACTGAATAATCTCCAGCTGCAAACTCCTGTTTCAAGCAGGAGTTTGTACTTTTTAAAAAAACCAAAATTTTAGATTCAGAAATAAATAAAGGATTTTTAAGTTAAAAAAAGAATTAATGTTATTAGAGATTAATTTAAAAAATGGAGGTTAATTCTTTATGATATATTTTAACAATGCTGCTACTACCTGGCCTAAGCCTGATTCAGTTTATAATTCTGTGGATGATTTTTTTCGTAATTCAGGTATGAATCCTGGTCGTTCAGGTTCGATGGAGAAAGTTGATGCAGCTCAATTAATTTATGAAACAAGAGAGAAAATAGCTGATTTTTTTTCAATTGAAAATTCATCTCATTTAGTTTTTAATTCTGGAGCTACAGAATCTTTAAATACTGTAATTAAGGGAGTCTTAGAAAAAGGTGATCATGTTATAACTTCTAAAATAGAACATAACTCTGTAATTAGACCTTTAGAACGTTTAATTATTGAAAGAAAAATAGAAGTTGATTACATAGATTTTGATCAAGAAAGTGCAGAAATTGATTATAAAAAATTAGAAAATAAAATCAAAGATAATACGAAACTGATAGTTATTTCTCATGCGTCGAATGTTCTGGGAACAGTTAATGATCTTAAGAAAATTGGAGAAATTGCTGCAGCAGAAGATATATTGTTTTTAGTTGATGCCGCTCAAAGTGCTGGAGTAATAACTATTGATGTAGAAAAATTTAAAATTGATTTTTTGGCAGTCCCAGGACATAAATCGCTTTTTGGCCCTCCAGGTATAGGTGCTCTTTATGTCAGAGATCCCAAAATGATACTGCCGCTAAAAGAAGGTGGTACAGGCACAAATTCTTTAAATACTCTTCAACCTGAAATAATGCCTGATTATCTGGAAGCTGGCACTCTTAATACAGCTGGAATTATTGGGCTGGGAGCAGGAGTGGATTATATTTTGAAACAGGGTTTAAAAAATATTCATCAAAAAGAAATGCATTTATTAAAAAAGATAATTGATGGTTTAACTGATCTTCCAAAAATAAAAGTTTATGGGAAAAAAGATGTAGAAAATAGAACAGCTGTTACAGCTTTTAATCTGAAAGCTCATAGTTCCAATCAACTCGCTTTTAAACTTCAGAATGAATATGATATTCAGCTAAGAGGTGGACTGCATTGTGCACCTTTATTACATAAACTTTTAGGAACAGATAAACAAGGGATGGTACGGCTCAGTCCTGGATATTTTAATACTGAGGTAGAAGTTAATAAATTTTTAAATATATTAGAATCAATTATTTAAGTTATATAGGCTGGAAATTTTAAAACTGCTTAAACTGTAAAAAATTAAAAAGTTGAAAAAGGAGTTAAAATAGAATGGTAGAAAATAAAGAAAAAATAATTTTATTTCAGTCAACTCATCATTCAATTAAAGCTAAAAATATTTTATCAAATAATGGACTAAAATTTAGAATGACAGCTGTGCCACCAGTAATTTCTGCTGACTGCGGCTCAGCAATAAATACAGAACTTGAATTAGAAGATTTAAAAGCATTATTTGATAAAAACAATATTTTAGTTGAAGCAATTTATGAAATTACTACAAGTAATAGAAATAAAGAATATAAAAAAATATACAGCAGAGAATAAATTCATCTAAAATGGCTGTTGGTATGAATTTTTTTCATATTAATTAAACGAATATTATAACTAAAAAAATAACTTCTAGGAGGATGGATAAATGTATGATATCAGTATTATCGGTGCAGGAGTTGTTGGTTCTGCAATTGCCAGAGAGCTTGCAAAATATGATCTATCGGTAGCTTTAATAGAAAAGGAATCTGATGTAGCAACTGGGGCTTCCAAGGCAAATACAGGGATTGTCCATGGTGGTTATGTTGCTAAAGCGGGAACTGTAAAAGGTGATCTTTGTATTAAGGGCAATGCAATGTATGAAGAATTAGAATCAGAATTGAATTTTGGTTATAAAAAAACAGGAGGTTTAGTGCTTGCTTTTGATGATGAAGATGAAAAGACATTAGAAAAAATATATGAGAATGCTTTAAAAGTAGGACAGTCCGAATCAGAGATAGAAATTCTTGATGGTGATCAAATTAAAGAAATTGAGCCTTATGTTGGAGAAGAAGCTCAGGCAGCTTTTTATTGTAAAACTATTGGTGTTACTTCACCATATGAGTTTACTATTGCTCTGGCAGAAAATGCAGTTGATAATGGAGTTGATTTGAAATTAGAGTCAGAAGTATTAGCTATTGAGAAAAAAGATAATACTTTTGAA
>JBNJFG010000108.1:1339-5936 GCA_051746665.1 Bacillota bacterium | reverse complement strand
TATAAATAATTATCTTAATTTAATTATATATTGTATTATATGTAAAATCAATCACGAAGTTATACTATGCTTCAACTTTTTGTGTAGTAACTTCCAAATTATTTTATCAACCAATTTTTTGATCTAAATAACAATCATACTAATAATAATTAAAAGAAATCCCAAAAGACCACTAAGGTATAATCTTCGCACATAAATCCGACCTTCATTTATATTTTCACTTTTAATAAGTTTTATTCCCCAAAATAATATTATAATATCTGTTAGAGAAATAATAATTAGATAACTGATTCCAAACAGACCTAAAAAAACAGGCAGAAAGCTTAAAAATATAAAGCTTAGAAATAATATAAATGAAATATAAAGTGCTTTTTTTCTTCCTATTAGTATCGGAATTGATTTTACATTTCTTTTTTTATCTCCCACAATATCCATTGCATCTGCTGCAATTTCTTCTCCAAGATCAAAAACAAAAAGCATCATGCTAAAAATAATAACAGCTTTATTCCAGGGTTTATCAACAACTATAGCTCCGAGTATGATTGTTACTGCAACTGAAGAACTAACAAATAAATTACCTAATAATCCTTTTTCTTTCAATTTCCAATTATACAAAAAACCAATTATCCAGAAAAAAATGTATAACAAAACAGCTATTTTATTAATAAAAAATGATAATATCAACCCCAGAAAAGTTATGATAGCAGTAAAGATTACAGCAGTAGTCGGAGAAATTAATCCTGATGCTAAAGGTCGATCTGGTGAATTGATTTTATCAACTTCAATATCAAAAAAATCATTTAAAATCATTGCAGAAGCTGATAGTAAAAAGCCCCACATAAAGCCCAAAGATAATTGTAATAAAGAAGGTAAATGTCCAAGTGTAATAATTTCACCTATAATTACAGATATTCCTGCAGCAAAGGGTAACTCGGGCCGTATTAATTCTATTAAACCTTTTATTTTTTTACAATTAAGCATGGTATTCTTCCTTTTAATATAATATTTGTCATAGTTTTAAATTTTCATGGTAAGCTCAATTATTATATGTAAAAAATTAGTATCTTTCTTCACTATAATTAATAACTAACATTTCTTTATTATAATTATTTAAAGGTTGTCCCTTGCCATTTTCAATTAAAATAATATCTTCCACTCTCATACCAAATTTACCTGGGATGTAGATGCCTGGTTCAATACTGAAAGCCATACCATTTTTTAATTTTAACTTATTTCCTTTTTTAATAAATGGTCCTTCGTGAACAGCTCGACCAATACCGTGCCCGGTTCTATTGATAAAATTTTGGCCATAGCCTGCTTCTTCTATAATGTTTCTTGCAGCAAGATCAACTTCTTCAGCTGTAGAGCCAGCATTAGCTATTTCTTCTGCTTTTTTATTTGCTTTTAAAACAATTTCATAAACTTTTTTCATTTCTTCTGTAGGCTCTCCTAAAAATACAGTTCTAGACATATCAGAACAATAGCCCTTATATTTACAGCCAAAATCCAGAACTATTAGATCCTGTTTTTTTATTACTCTCTTGTCATTGTTATAATGAGGCTTTGAACTGTTTGGCCCAGAGGCAACTATTGTTTCAAAAGATAATGATTCTCCACCGTATTCTAACAATAATTCTTTAATTTTTTCTTTTATATCTTTTTCTGTTATTCCCGGCTTTATAAATTCAACAACAGCTGCAGCAGCTTTATCCGCTATTTTTCCAGCTTTTTTTAAATACTCTCTTTCTTTTTCATCTTTTATCATTCTTATCTGTGAAACTAAATCCTGACCTGAAATAAATTTAGAATTCAATTCTTCTTTCAGTGCCAACATTTCAACTGCAGTCACTGCCTGGTTAACTGCAATTACTTTATTTTTTAAATCATACTTTTTATCAGCATTTTTAAAAGCTTTTAAAAAGCCTTCTCCATCTCCCCACTGATATATATCTTCTTTAGCTAAAGCTTCTCTTGTTTCTTCATAATAAAGTTCTGGACTTATATAGAAATGCTGTCCACTACTGTGAACTACCAATCCTTTAAATCGTTCGCCTTCCCAAGAATTTATTCCTGCAAAGTATTCTAAATCAGTGTCCGCACCAATAATTAAAAAATCCACATCATTTTTTTTCATTAATTCTGCCAATTTATCAATTTTGTTTTGCCAAACCATAAAAAACCTCCATCTAAAATTAAACTTATATTTTGTCTGCTAACTATTAAATTTTTAATTTTGTCCTTCTTTTTAATCTCAAAAGATAACTACTTTCTTAATTAAGAGTATTTATAATATAGTTCTTTTAATAAGAAAAAACACCTGCATAAATGATGTAGATTTTATACACTCTTATTGCTTGATTAAGAGCTGATTTTTGAAATCAGAAGGATGATCCTGGCTGAGAAAGAAATTCAATTTCTTCAGAAGTAGAATTTCTTCCGAGTATTTGATTGCGGTGAGGGTACCTTCCAAATCGCTCTATTATTTTTTTGTGTTTGATTTCGTAATCGAAATAATCTTCCATTCCAGGCTCGTTGAAAAGTCTAACTGCTTTTTCGTGTATTAGTAAAGATTCGCTATGCATAAATGGCATATAGAAAAAACTGCGCTTAAAAGTTTCAAGTTTGATATGGAAACCTTTTCTAATAGCTTCCTGTGCTAAAACTAAAGCACCAAGATCGTTAGCGAATGAACCTGGCTTTCCTCGGTGAATATTTCGAGAGAACTGGTCCAACACAATAATTTCTGCAAGGCTACCTTCCGGGGTTGCTCGCCAGGATTCAAGTTCTCCCTTAGCTGCAGCATTATGAATCGCGCCAAATCGTTTGTAAATTTTTTTATCAAGTTCTTCAGATGCAACAAACCACTGTTTAGGAGTTAATTCTTCAAACCAAAAATCAATTACTTCTCTACCTTTAGCATTCATTTTCTTTTACCTCCTTTAGATTTCATTAAAATTAATAAATTTGTATAGAACACAGCGGAATCTTTAATCTCTTGTTTATAATCATGATAAAAAAATGTCTAATAGAATAGTCTTGTCTCATGTATAATGTGAAGCTTCTATTAGGCAAAGTAAACTATGTGTTTTTAAATCTTGCAGCATATACTTTTCTCGGGAAATCACCTTTTGCATACTCAATTTTTCTGGCCCCTTTTACAATATCTTTATCTGCATAGGCCTCTATTACTTCACCTATGAAAAGATTTTTATCCCCTGTTTTAATTTTTTGTTTAACCTTACATTCCATGTGGGCTATACACTCATCAATAATAGGAACATTTGTTTTACGTGCGGGTTTTGGAGTTAAAGTTGTTTCTTTAAATTTGTCTACTTGATAGCCTGAATGAAAACCACAATAATAGATTTGTTTTTTAAGTTCTTTCGGCGGAACATTAACTATAAATTCTTTAGTATCTTCAATTAATTTCGAAGAATAAAATTCTTTCCCTATTGCACAAGCGATTAGTGGTGGCTCTTTAGATACTGGCATACAAAAACTAACCGCTATAATATTTGATTTTCCTTCATATTCTCCGGATGTTATCAGGAAGTGTCTCATCGGCCACATAAACTCTAAATATTCAACTTCAATTTTCATTTATTTAACCTCCTCGGTTCTCCAAGTACTGTAAAATCTTTTTTATAATATACAATAATAAGTAATGCTAATAATCCCCTTAATACAGTTGATATTAACTCTGCATTAAATGTCATTACAAATGTTTCTCCTGTTAAATTGCCAAAATAGTGAAATAAAATAACTGCTAAAATACTTTTATTTGTCTTGTAATAAATAACTCCATAAAAAACTGAAGTCAACAATGCACTAAGCATAAAATTCCAAAACATAGGACTAAACAAGCCCAATTGATTTTGATATGTCCCTTCTACAATAAATAATGGGAGATGCCAAATTGCCCACATAAAACCCAATATTAATACTGCAATGTTAAAACCATATTTTTTTTGTAATTCAGGTAACGCTATACCTCTCCAACCTAATTCTTCAGGTATTGGGCCAAAAAACAATAATATAATTGCATAGACTAATGTCATATCCGGTGATATATTAAATTTAAAATTATTGGCTGTAATACTGGCATCAATTCCTGCCGCTGAAAATCTTATTAAAATTGGTAAAGTAATGATTATTAAATACCACTTCCATGATATACGTTTAAAATCAATAGTACTAAACCAATAATTTTTTCTTTCTTCTTTATTATAAAAATAATATAAAATAAAAAATGCAGCAAATGTTGGACTTAATAATCCTAAATAAATTAGTTTTCCATAAAGTGGGTTTGAGATGTAAAATGAATTTTCTATTAACATAAACAGGCCAGTAATAAAAAACGGAAAACCATGAGATATTAGAAAATAATATTTTATTGATTTCGTAGTATCAAAAGATTGATTTCTTTTCATAAATATCACCTTACCAGATATCGCTAAGCCTCTGTTATATGAAGATCAAAATCGACTTAAAAATAAATCTTTGGTTCTTTTCTTATCTTTCCTTTTTTTCTTAAAATAAATTTTACTAACAATGATTTCTTAAAGTCAATTTTTCTAGCTTCTTTAGGACATTTTTT
>JBNJFG010000108.1:0-1239 GCA_051746665.1 Bacillota bacterium | reverse complement strand
CTTTGGTTCTTTTCTTATCTTTCCTTTTTTTCTTAAAATAAATTTTACTAACAATGATTTCTTAAAGTCAATTTTTCTAGCTTCTTTAGGACATTTTTTTACACAAGCAAAACAACGCAAACATATGTCATCATTTATTTTAAGTTCCTTTTTATCGATTGCTCCTACTGGACATGCATTAACACATATGCCACATCTACTACATTTTTTATTATTCACTTTCGGTTTCTCAGCAAATATTTTAGCACTATTTCTCGGAAGTATTTTAGCTATTAATGGTAATTTACCTTGAATATCTAATTCAGCAAAGTTTTCAATATTATTAGATGTTTTTATCTTTCTGATTATTTCTTTTCCAAAGTATATTGCTTTTTTAAAATCATCTTTATCCGGTCTACCTTTTGCTATTTTTAATTCATTATTTGAAAAAGAATGCTCACCAATAAATGATCCTGCTCCAATAACATTAAATTCATTTTCTTCAACTAACGTTTTTAATTGTTTAAGTGCTATTCCTTCACCTATATTTCCATAAAGAACTATTAAAATTACTGGCTGTCCTTGTCCACTAAGATTAGCTAACGATTTCTCAATTACTTCTGGAATTCTCTCTTCATAAACTGGAACTCCAATAATTAAAAGTTCATTAATTGAATCTATATCTAATTTAAAATTTTGACGAACTTTTGGTTTAGTTAAATTTATTGTTCTATTATTTTTGATTTCTAAGCCTTTTGATATTGCTTCAATTATTTGTTGAGTTGTGTTAGTTGGAGAAAAATATATTTTAGTCAATTTATCTATTTTCATTAAATCATCCTTAATTGAATGGCTGTTATTATAAAATGAACTTTTTAACCTTTTACTTAATAAATAATTAATCATTTATGCTTTTTTTGTAAATTTTATTATATTCACCAGAATAAGTTATTCCTCTATCTATATATTCCCATCCTGTTTTCTCATAATAATTATCTAAATCTGTATATAAATATATTTCTTTATACCCAAGATCTTTTGTATAACTTAACAAATAAGATTGTAATCGCTTCCCTATACCTTTATTTCTATAATTAGGTATTACATAAAATGCTGATAACCAAGGAAATAAATCTTGTCTACTAACCATGTCACATCTCCATAAAGCAATGGTTCCTACTGGTTTTCCATCATTTAATGCTATAAAGGTTTGGGGTAAGCTTGTCTTAATTAAACTGTGATTCAATATACTCTTAAAAA
>JBNJFG010000107.1:0-5939 GCA_051746665.1 Bacillota bacterium | reverse complement strand
ATCTGCATATTAGGCCAGGCTATACCAAAGAACATCTCTGGAATCATCCAGAGCATTATTGGAATTGTAAAAGCCCAGGTACCCCACATTTTTTTCTTTGCTTCCTTAACTTTTTTCATATCATCACTGAGTTCATCCTCAGCATTCTCACTACTTTTATCTTTTTCTTCATCCTCAAACCGGGCCAGTTCATAACCAGCATTCTTAACAATCTCCCGAAAATCATTTTTGCTTAGAATTTCTGGATTATATTCTACACTACCTTTTTCAGTTGCAATATTTACATTGGCCTGATAAACACCTTCACTTTTATTTAAAGCTTTCTCAACTGCTGCTGAACAGCTGGCACATGTCATTCCATCTATCTTAAAAGAAATCTTTGCCTTCTCTTCTTTAACACCATAACCGCTATTTTTAACAACCTCAATCAATTTTTCTCTGCTGTTCTGCTGCGGATCAAAAGTAATATATGCTTTTTCAGCCGCAAAATTTACCTGTGCCTCATCTACTCCTTCAGCTTTATTTAAAGATTTTTCTACTGTTTGAGCACAGCTGGCACAGCTCATATCTTTTATTTTTAAGGTTATTTTTTTATTTGCCATTATTCTGCACCTCCATTAAAATTCTATAAATGTTTATCTAAAATATTCTCCAGTAAATTAAAATTACTTCCCAGTTTCTTTTTTTGTTTTTCCATCTCCACAGCAATCCGGAACATCATCTCCATACTGCTTTTCATTGGCGGATGCCAGTTTGTCAACAAATTTCTTCCACCAGCTTTTTTTATCTTTACCTTGAGCCATCTCATATCCTCCTCAGAGTATATACAGTTGATTATAAGAATACAATTTCATCTTCGTTTAGACTTCTAAAAGCAATCTCGTGTGGCTCTGATATATATTTAATTTCTATTAATTACTCGTTTAATTACAGGTTGAAAAGAAGACGATTTTTCAAAATACGAGTCAGATAGTTTATTTATTAAAAATGAAAAAGTCAGAAAAATGAAAGTCCCTGCAATACCTGCCAGTTCTATTGCCACTATATCCAATAAAGATGCAATCCAGACTCCGAAAAAATATCCGGCTATCATTAAAAATATTGGAATTACATAAACAACCACAGTAGCAAATAAAAGATTTCCTTTTTCCATTTCGACTAAAACCTGATCTCCTGTTGTAACTCCGATTCTATCTTCAACTTCTAAAACAATCTCATCCTGATCATGGCTGTCACCAGCCAGACTACAACTTTTATCACACTTACTGCAGGCGGAATATCTGGTTATTTTAACCTCTGCCTTCTTCTTTTTCTTTTTAACTACGGTAGCTAATTCTTCCAATGGAGTTTACCTCCTATTTTAAAAATTATACCCCTACCATGTATATTTAGATTAAAATTTTTTAAATTTATACAGTTTTTATATATTCGTAGCCAGCTTCTTCAACAGCTGCCTTTAACTTTTCTTCTGCTACCTCTTTTTCCATTTCTACTACAGCCTGACCTCGATCAGCATCAGCTTCTGCAGAAATAACACCATCAATTTTTTCTAATTCTTTTTTAGTGTGCATTTCACAGTGTTCACAGGACATACCTTCTATAATAATTTTTTTTTCATTTTATTAACATCTCCTTTATACATTATACATGTAGGGGGTATAAGTTATAATAACATTACTTAGTTTTTCTGTCAAGATTAAATCACTTTTTGAGCTCAATTTCTTTAACAATATCAGACATCAGATCATTAACCTCAACCAACTCAAGTCCAGCTTTTTTTATATTTTCTAATGTTTTACGATTAATATTTGCTCCCCAGATATGGAGGCTAACCCAGTTAAACCAGTCCATCATTTTACCGACAAATTCATTCTGACTGCGCATATGCTCCAGCATAATTATCCTGCCGTCTTTTTTAAGCACTCTTTTTAGTTCTTTTAAACCCTTAACCGGATCAGGAACCGAGCAGAATACACAGCTGGTGATAATTATATCAAAATAATTATCTTCAAAATCTAATTTTTGAATATCCATCTCCAGTAAATTTACTTCTTTATCGTATTTTTCAACTTTTTTCTCTGCTTCTTTAATCATTTTGGGACTAAAATCTATAGCAAAAATTTCAATTTCCTCCGGATAATATTCAATATTCTTGCCGCTTCCAACCCCAGCTTCTAAAAGCTTCATATTATCTTTATCAATTTTATTTTCAATCTTCTGCCAGAGATGCTGACGCCATTCTCCCATCTTTCCTTTTTCCATGAGCAGTTCTAAAGAATCGTAGACTGGAGCAATTCGATCATAACGTTTTTTAATTTTATTATTTTTACTCATAATAAAACTCCTTCATTTAAAACTATATACCCCTATGGAGTATCTTTAAGCATAGTATAACACTCGGAATTAATTAAGTCAAAAAAATACCTCAGAAAAACTTCAAAATTTAATCCCTGAAGTTGACTGAGGTTATAATTTGATCATTTCTATCAACTGAGAAAAATAACTTTAATCTCAGCTATTTATATTTATATTTATAAACTTTTTTAGTAAGATAAAAAATTAATGGTATTAAAATAATAAGAAATAAAACCGGGACTAAACCAATAGAGGTCCCAAATACTAAAGGCATTGATTCATTATAACCCCAGCGTCCAGTATGCAGAGCATGAGCTTCAAAATAAAAAGCTAGTAAAGTAGAATAAAGAAGATGAATCACTATATCTTTGCGTTCCCATTTATCTAAAAACCAGTCACTTCTTTTATTAACAAATGTCAGCAGCAAAAAAAGTCCCAGAGCAATAAACATATCACCTGTAAAAGCAGAAAACATCAACAGCTGATGTTCAATAAACCCCTGTCCTTCCATAGAATAAAAAATTCCACAAATAGCATATTCCCCAGCAGCAAAAATTATTAAAGCAATAACAATAAAGATAGAAATTAATTTTAATGTTTTTTTCAAAATTTTTACCCACTCCCCCCGCAAATTGATTATTTTTATACCCCCACTATGTATCTTATTCATAGTATAACACTCTGAATTTAAATAGTCAAAAAACCCTTCTATTTTAAAGAAGGGTTCCAAATTTAAAGAAATAATTCAACTGTTTTTTTAGCAATTCTTTCACCAAAAATTGCTGCCCGCTTCTGCTGTTCTTTATTTCCTGCTTCAATACAGACTGCTCCAAAGTGAGTGTAAGGCTGACCTAGTGAAGCTCCACCCGAATAAACAACCATTCCTTTTACAAGAAGATGACTGATTAATGTAATAAGCCCTGAATCAGCTCCACCTCCAATAAATTTTTCGGTTGCAAAAACAGCACCTAACTTATCCTTATAATCTATCTTCTTATTTGTATCTAAAAATGATTTCATCTGCCAGCTTATATCTCCTGTATAAGTTGGACAACCCAAAATAATAGCCTGAGAAGAATTTACAAATTCAATATCAGCTTCTTTAATTGACATTACTTTTACTTGAATGCCATCTACGTTTAAACAGCCAGATCTTATAATTCCAGCCACCTTTTCTGTGTTACCACTTTCACTATGATATAATATTGATATTTTCATCTAATCAAAAGCCTCCTAGTATCGCTTTAATAATTCTAATTTTTAACTAATAAATATTTGCAGCTGCTTTTTTGGTTGCAACATTATTACTTTTAACAGTTTTTTGTGATTTGCGAATTCTAGCTGCATAAAAGTTAATAAATCCAGCTGCTATTATTACTGAACCTCCAAAAATACTCAATGGATCTAGCATCTCATTGAAAAATATTATGCCAATTAAAGCTGAAAAAACTATATTAGTGTAAGCATAAATAGAAACTTCTCCTGCCTCACTAAAACGATATGCCTGGGTAACAAATAACTGAGCAATAACTGCAAAGATACCGAGTGCAAAAAGAGCAAATGCTTCTTTTAGATTTGGAACAACAAATTCACCCCAAAAAAGGAAGGGGGCTGTTGATAATGCTGAAAAAGTACAGAAAAACAAAACTATAGTTTCGGATGAGTCACTTTTTCTTAAGTGTCTTAAAAGAGTATACGATATGCCTGATAATATCCCAGCGCTTAGTGCAATTAAAGCAGGAATCATTTCAGAACTAAAACTTGGTTTGATTACAAGAGTCGCTCCGATTACAGCAAATCCCAAGGAAAAAATCTGTGGTTTTTTTATCTTCTCATTTAAAAATATCGAGGCAAAAATCATAACAAAAAACGGAGATGTTTTATTTAGAATAACAGCATCAGCCATTTTCATTTGTGAAATTGCATAAAAATAGCTGACAATTCCTAAAACACCTATAAAACTTCTCAACAAAACTAGATTTAAATTATTTGCCCGAATCTCTTTATCATTTTTATTAATCATAAAGAGAGCGAAAAATATACCAACAAGATTTCTGAAAAATATTTTTTCAGCCAGTGGGATATCACCTAAAAACTTAACTGCACCTACCATTAAAGCAAAAAATACTGAAGACAGAACCATATACATTATACCCTTTTCATCATCATCCACTTTTAACACCTCTTTAATTACATTTATTATCTTTTCAAATTTGACTGTCAATAATTATACAAGTATAAAGTGATTATGTAAAGGGGTTTTTGTTGATTATTTTAAGTTTAATTATTGGCAATCTTTTGAGTAAAATCAATACTTAAATTCACCCTTTTTGAAGCTTTATTAATGCCTAACTTTAACCTAAATCTACCTGTTCATTCTAAGCTTAAAATACTCTGTTTATGAGCATTAATAAGCGATCCTCTTTTAATATAACATTCAGTTATCCAGCATAAGAGATTATTATTTTAGTATTCTTAATAAATAGTATATAATTATTCTAGAAACTTGTGAATAATATTATAAAATAACTTTTGTTTACAGTTAGTGTAATTTTTGATTTTTTGTTTAGTTTTGCGAATTTTAGAACAAAGTTATTTGATATTAAAAAATATGAGGAGGGAATTTTTTAATGAAAAAATTTGAAAAAGTTTTAGGTTTTATAGCTATTATTATAATTTTAGCAGCAGCCAAATTCTGGCTGAAAACAGATCTTTTGTTTTTTAGATTATTAGCCGGATCAGGACTGGGATATGCTTTAGCAAGAGCTTACACTGGATTTGCCGGTAGTGTCAATAGAGCTTACAGAACTGGTTCCACTAAATTAATGAGAACTATGTTATTTATGTTCTTTATTACAGCTGTTTTAATGACAGCTTTTCTATTTGGTAAAGATCCAGCAAGTTACAACCTCTGGATTAAACCAATTAATATTGGCTTAATGCTGGGAGGATTTTTATTTGGTTTTGGAATGTCTATTTCTGTCTGTTGTGCCAGTGGAGTTTTAACTGATTTACCACAGGCCCTACCGAGAGCTTTTACAACACTTATTTTCTTTATGTTAGGAACATTTATCGGCTTCCCTGTGCAGTATACTGCCAGCTGGGTTCAGGATTCATGGTTCAGCAGTTACATAGGCTACAGAACAATGGGTGGTGTTTTCCTACCGGATTTATTTCAGGGAGATGGTTTTGAAGGTTATTTAGGAGCCTTAATTGTATTTGGTGCAATTTGTCTGCTCTTTACCTTCTTATCATATTATTATGAAAAACGTAAAAAATTAAATGGTGAATACAGCGGTTTAGAAATAGAAAGAATACAGGAAAATCTTGAACCAATGGATTTAAAGAATTTTAAATTATTTAGCAAAGATACTTATTATCATCTTGTTGAAAAACCATGGACCTTAAAACAAGGTGCTATCGCCTTAGCTGTAATTGTTACAGTTATGATGGGAGTAACAGGATATGGCTGGGGAGTTTCTCAGGCCTATGGTATCTGGTTTGGTAAGATATTAATGTTATTTGGTATTTCAGCTGAAGCTATTGCAGAATTCACTCAATTATCAGCTCAGAATTTCGTGACT
>JBNJFG010000106.1:4043-6034 GCA_051746665.1 Bacillota bacterium | reverse complement strand
TAATGCCATCTGGATAATCAATTATCTTTTTCACTTTTTCCGGGCCATCAATACCAAAGCCCAGTCCCAGTGGCAGTTCAGCAGCTGTTTTGCGGACCCTCTCTAGATAATTTTTTAAACCCGGATAAACTCCCTGCTGATCATCACCGGTTGTCCCTAAGTGAGCAACACAGTAGAGAAAACCAGAACTTTTAGCTGTAATTTCTTTTAAGCGCTGATCTGAAGTGTTTGGAGTAACCAGCATAATCTGTGAAATCCCATAATCAGCCAGATAATCAGCTAATTTAGCTTTTTCATCAACTGGAAGATCAGGAATAATTACACCGGAAATTCCAGCTTCAGCAATATCTCTGGCAAATTCTTTTTCCCCATAATTTAAAACTGAATTATAATAGCCCATTAAAATGAGAGGAACCTCAATCTGAGCCTGAACTTCATTAATTTTTGCGATTAGCTTTTTTAGAGTAGCGCCTCCTTTTAAAGCGCGCTGGGAGGCCTCTTGAATTACCGGGCCATCAGCTAAGGGATCAGAAAAAGGAATTCCCAGCTCAATAATATCAACTCCTTCAGCCTGCAGTCTATAAATCAATTTCTCAGTCATCTCCAGACTGGGATCACCACCACTGATATAGGTAATCAAAGGTTTTTTATTCTGAAATTGTGCTGTTATTTTATTCATCCTTTTCTGCCTCCCTGATCTTTTTAAAGTTATTGATATCTTTATCTCCCCGTCCGGAAAGATTAACCACAATTATCTGATCTTTTTCAAGTTCTGGAGCCAGCTTTTCTAAGTGGGAAAGCGCATGCGAACTCTCTAAAGCTGGAATAATACCTTCTCTTTCACTTAATAATTTAAAGGCAGCTACAGCTTCCAGATCAGTTGCTGATTGATAATCTACCCGCTCAATTGATTTTAAATAGCTGTGCTCGGGTCCTACTCCTGGATAATCAAGCCCAGCAGAAATAGAATAAGCAGGAATAATCTGACCATCATCATCCTGCAGCAGATATGATTTGCTGCCGTGTAAAACTCCAACTCTACCAGCAGTTAAGGTTGCTGCATGCTCGCCGCTTTCAATTCCTTTACCGGAAGCTTCAATTCCAATTAAATTAACTTCTCTATCTTCAACAAATGGATAAAAAATACCCATTGCATTACTGCCGCCGCCAACACAGGCTAAAATATAATCCGGCAGTCTTCCTTCTTTTTCTTTAATCTGTCTTTTTGTTTCATCACCAATAATTCTCTGGAAATCACGAACCATTTCTGGATAAGGATGGGGACCAACTACAGAACCAATAATGTAATGGGTCTCTTCAACATTGGTCACCCAATCTCGAATTGCTTCATTTGTTGCATCTTTTAAAGTTTGAGTACCGCTGGTTACTGGAATAACTTCTGCTCCCAGCATTTCCATCTTATAAACATTAAGTGCCTGCCGCTCAATATCTTCCGCCCCCATGTAGATTTGACAGTCTAAATTAAAACGCGCTGCAACAGTTGCCGTTGCCACTCCATGTTGTCCGGCCCCAGTTTCTGCGATAATTCTTTTTTTACCCATCTTTCTAGCCAGCAGAATCTGCCCTAAGGTATTATTAATCTTATGGGCTCCGGTATGATTTAAATCTTCCCGTTTTAAATAAATCTTTGCTCCCCCGTAATGTTTAGTCAGCTGTTCTGCATAATATAAAGAAGTCGGTCTGCCGCTGTAATCAGCAAGCAGTGACTTTAATTCACTGATAAAATCTGGATCATCTTTCATCTCTAAATATACCTCTTCCAGCTCATCTAGAGCCGGCATTAAAGTTTCTGGAACAAAACGTCCCCCAAATTCTTCAAAATAACCTCTGCTCATCTTCTCTACTCCTTTCAATTTTTAAAAATAGTTCATAACTTTTTATTTTCTCCACTGTCTTTTTAACTAAATGATGATTTTTCTCTCCCGGTGCATTTTCTACTTTACTGTTAATATCAACTGCCGCTGGTTTTA
>JBNJFG010000106.1:0-3943 GCA_051746665.1 Bacillota bacterium | reverse complement strand
AACTTTTTATTTTCTCCACTGTCTTTTTAACTAAATGATGATTTTTCTCTCCCGGTGCATTTTCTACTTTACTGTTAATATCAACTGCCGCTGGTTTTAATTTTTTAAGAGCTTTTTCTATATTATCTGCTCCCAGTCCTCCAGCCAGGATATAAGGTATCTCCAGTTTAGTAATTAGAGACCAGTCAAAACTTTCACCTGTACCACCAATTTGACTACCAATTTTAGTATCAAATAAAAGATAATCAGCAATGCCTTTATATTTTTCAACTGCTTCCAGGTCTTTTTCGCCTGCAATTGAAATTGCTTTTATAATTTTTAAATTTGTACCTTTAAGCATTTTAGGCTGCTCACTGCCATGAAACTGAATATAATCAAATAGGCCGCTTTTTTCAATCTCTGCAACTTCTTCTGGCTCAGGATTAACCACAACTGCAACCCGAGCAATAAAGGGCGGCAGCTTATCAGTCAATTTCCTAACAGTGTTTAAATTTACCTGTCTGGGACTTTCTGCCAAAATAAATCCTAATGCATCAACTCCCATATTCACTGCAAAGACAACATCTTTTCTGCTCGTCATTCCACAGAGTTTAATCATAGTTCTATTTTCTAACAAATTATTCACCTCACAATATTTTTTTAATTGGCTAAACTCTTAACAAAGACCAAGTTCTTTGATCTTTGCTGCTGGAGATTTAGCTTTCATAAGAGTTTCACCAATTAGAACTCCATCAACTCCAATCTCTTTTAAAAAATCTATATCTTCTCGACATTTAATTCCACTTTCTGCAATCAAATAATGATTATTACGTTGGCCCAGCTTCTCTAACTCAGTACTCAGCTCTGCCGTTGTTTTAAGGTCAACACTAAAATCATTTAAATCACGATTATTGATTCCAATTATTTCTGCTTTGGTTTTTAAAACACGTTTTAACTCTTCCAGATTGTGGACCTCAACTATTGCCTCCAGCTTCAGCTCCCTGCAGAGGCTCAAAAAACTCTCAAGCTGCTGATCATCTAAAATTGCTGCAATTAAAAGTATCACATCAGCCCCGATAAAGAAGCTCTCATAAATCTGTAGGGGATCAATAATAAATTCCTTGCGTAAAATTGGCAGTTCAGTCAGCTCTCGCAGCTGCTGCAGAATCTGAATACTTCCCTGAAAAAATTTCTGATCAGTTAAAATAGAAATAGCTGCTGCTCCAGCTTGCTCATATGATTTCAACTGTGCTTTTGGCTTAAAATTTGGCTGAATTAATCCTTTGCTGGGAGAAGCTTTTTTGATTTCTGCCAGTAGTGATATCTTATCTACTTTCAGTTTTTCTTTTAAAGATCTTCGCTTCTTTTTAAGTTTTTTAACTTCTTCTTTTTTATGCTCTACAATTTTATCTAAAATCATTAAGACACCGCCCTGGAACTGTTATCAAATGAGTTGCTGCAATCAATAAGTTCTTCCAGTTTCTGCATTGCTTTTCCGCTGTCAATCAGTTCAGCTGCCAGTTGAACACCTTGCTTCAGATTCTTAACCTTATTCTCAACTAAAAAAGCTGCTGCTGTATTAAGTAAAATCACATCTCTTTTGGGCCCTTTTTTAGCTTTTAAAATATCGAGAGTAATTTCTTTATTCTCTTCCGGCTCTCCACCTAAAATCGACTCCAGCGGTGCAGCCTCAAGCCCAGCATCTTCAGCTCTAAAGTTATATTCTTTAACTTTTCCATCTTTTAAATAGGCTGTTTTATTTTCTCCCGCCAGTGACAGCTCATCGACTCCGCCAGCTCCATGAACAACCATTGCTGATTTTAAACCTAAATTTTTGAGCACATGAGCTAAGGGCATCACTAATTTTTCTTTGTAAACTCCAAGCACCTGATAATCTGCCTTTGCCGGATTAGTCAGTGGACCTAAAATATTAAAAATAGTTCTTAGACCAAGTTCTTTGCGGGGTCCAATCGCATATTTCATTGCCTGATGATAATGGGGAGCAAAAAGAAAAGAAATCCCAATCTGATCCAGGCATTTTCCGGCCAGCTCAGGACTTAAATCAATTTTCACGCCCAGAGCTTCCAGTAGATCAGCACTGCCGCTTTTTGAAGAAACGGAGCGGTTACCGTGTTTGGCAACATTTAAGCCGCCAGCTGCCATGACAATAGCAGTTGTTGTAGAAATATTAAAAGTTCCCTTTTCATCGCCACCAGTTCCACAGCTGTCAATCAAATCTCTGGCCTCTGTCTCTATTCCGGCCGCCTTATCTCTCATTACACTGGCAGCTCCGGTTATTTCATCTATTGTTTCACCTTTCATCCGCAGGCCAACCAAAAATCCTGCCAGCTGACTGTCTGTTGTTTTTCCTTCCATCACCATTGACATTGCTTCTTCCATTTCTGCTAATGTTAAATCCTCTCTACTCACTACTTTATCTAAATGTTTATTAAACATCTTCTCTCCTCCTCTAAGATTAATGCTCATCTAAGCTAATCTATTTTTAAAGTTATTCTAAAATTAATTTTCAATTGATGTTCACATTTATTTAAAATTCAGCTTCAAAATCACAGCTCCAGGAAATTCTTGATCAGCACTCTTCCTGCTTCAGTTAAAATTGATTCTGGGTGAAACTGGACTCCATAAACCGGATATTTTTTATGCTTTAAGGCCATAATTTCAGCTTCATCACTTTCTGCCAGCACCTCAAGTTCTGAACTTAAGCTTTCTCGATCTACTATCAGTGAATGATAGCGGGCAGCAGCAAAACCATTTTCAAGTCCTTTAAAAAGACCATCCTTTTTAACTTTTCTGATTGCAGATACCTTACCATGCACAATTCTATCGGCTTCAACTACTTCGGATCCGAAAACCTCGCCAATACACTGATGCCCAAGACAGACTCCTAAAATATCAATCTTGTCCTTGAAATATTTAATTAACTCCTTCGAAATACCTGCATCATCCGGACGTCCCGGACCAGGCGAAATTATAATCTTATCTGGGGCCATAATTGCAATATCATCAAGACTCAACTTATCATTACGCACTACTTTGACCTGATCAAATTCTTCCAGCAGATGAACTAAGTTGTAGGTAAAAGAATCATAATTATCAATTACTAAAATCACGGATACCATCCTCTCTGACCACTTCTAAAGCGTCAAATAGAGCCCGCCCTTTGTTAAGTGTCTCCTGATATTCTTTAATTGGGTCAGAATCAGCAACAATTCCGGCTCCAACCTGTAAGTTAAGCCTACCGTCCACTAGAGAAAAAGTTCTAATTGTAATACAGCTGTCTAAATTACCATTAAAACTTAAATAGGCTACAGTCCCTGCATAAACTCCGCGAGCTTCTTTTTCCAGTCCATCAATCAACTCAACTGCTTTAATTTTCGGGGCTCCAGAAACTGTGCCGGCTGGAAAAACTGCTTTTAAAACATCCAAACTATCGAGATCCTGTTTAAGATCAGCTTCCACCTGAGAAACAATGTGCATTACCTTTGAATAAAACTCAACTTCCATTAACTCAGTCACTTCGACACTTCCGGGAGCAGCAATCCGACTTAAATCATTCCTTCCTAAATCCAAAAGCATTGCATGCTCAGCCTTTTCTTTTTCATCATTTAGAAGCTCCATTTTTAATTCCTGATCTTCTTTACGGTCTTTGCCTCGGCGTCTGGTTCCTGCCAGCGGTCGAGTCATCACTCTCTGACCTCTAACCCTGACCAGCACCTCTGGTGAAGAACCAATGATTCTGATTTCGGGGAAGTTCAGATAAAAAGAATATGGAGAAGGATTTACCGATCTTAAAGCCCGATAAATCTTAAACGGAGGCAGATCATTTTCTATTGAAAATTTCTGGGATAGTACAATTTGAAAAATATCTCCTGCCTTAATATGTTCTTTTGCCTTTTCCACCATCTTTTTATATTCTCTTTTTGTGGTATTTGACTTTAATTTT
>JBNJFG010000105.1:0-6043 GCA_051746665.1 Bacillota bacterium | reverse complement strand
TAAGTTTTATAATCAATTGGAATAAATTTATCGTCTTCAAACTCTTCTTCTAAGCTTGTTCCTGCCCAATCAAAAGTGAAAAATGCTTTTTTGATTTTTTGAGCAAGTCCTGGATGCAGATTATTAACATAAGAGTAAGCGGTTGTTGGGAAAGTCTGAGATTTATAAATTGTCTTAATCTCTGCCATATCAATTGCTCCACTAGCATCCATTCTGTGCATTACAGAATTTGCAATTGCAGCAACTTCATAGTCACCATTATAAACCCCCATAATTGAGTTATCGTGACGACCACTAAATGTAGTTTCATAATCTTCGCCTGCCTCAAATCCCATTTCAGACTTTAAAATTGCAGATGGTGCTTTAAAGCCAGAGTTAGATGTTTGAGATACAAAAGCAACTGTTTTTCCTTCTAAATCTTCTAACCCACTTAGTTGACTATCTTTTTGAGTAATAACTTCCATCTCATACCCAAAGCTGCCATCTTCAGCTGCCATCATTGCAAAAGGAACAACTCCCGCCGTATTTACAGCAAATGGAACACTACCTGTATTGATACCTGCAATATGTATTCTACCTGCTCTTAAAGCTTCTAACTGAGATGCATAGTTTTCAACTGCATAAAACATAACTTTTTTCCCAGTTACTTCTTCTAAATGATCTAAAAAATCTGACCAGGCTACTTTATAGACTGAAGGTTCTTCTACCGGTGTATAAGAAAAAATGATTGTATCAGGATTGATCCATTCAGATTCATCAGCAGGTAAGTCAGCTACTAAGTCACCATCATAGTCAACAAATTCTGCTGCTAAATCACCATGGTTCATATCTGCTGCCATTACAAATCCACTAAATAATAAGACTGAAAGAATTAAAATAGTAAAAATTTCCCCATATTTTTTCATTAATTATTACCTCCAAATATTTTTTGTTTTCTGCTTGCAAATACTATAATGACACATCAAAGTTACAGGAGTATTTCTAATATGTTAATAAATTGTAACTAACTGTTATCATAAAGTAAAAATTTAATTGTATAATAAAGCTAAAATCAATTAAAAAACCGCCCCTATAACTATTTCTGCAAAAAATAAACTTACAAAAAAGTTAATAAGGACGGTTTTATTTCATATTCAGTTATTATATTACTGTGAATCCAAATTATCTTTAATTACTTGTTCCCAGACATGCATATTATCTAAAAACCAGGCCGCTGAATCTTTTTGCCCGTTATTATTGTTGAAATCTACTTTTAACAATTTTCTTCGTTTGCTTTTTCCTAAAAATGAATCAACTCTTTCTATATTTTTAATATCATCTAATGGAATAACTAAACTCTTTTTTGGTATCCACCTTGAAAAATGTAATTCATCTGCTGTCAAAAGTAAAGAACCATTACCTCTAATCTGAGCTCTACCAGCAGATTTTTGACCAAAAAAATTAACTTTTTTACTAAAATAAATAATTCTATCTTTATGATAGTTTGTGAATAGTTCTTCTGCCCTTTTTCTTTTAACATAAGCAATAATCTTATGAATACTATAACAAAGGACTGCTAAGAGAATAGGGATTAACAAAATAAATGTTTTCTGATTGAAAAACTGCATGAATTACCTCCCTAAAGAGCTTTTTAAATCTTTAAATAAAAATTAATTAAGTTTCTTTTTTAACTGTATTTTGCAGACTTCCTATGCCTTCAATTTCAATACTTATTTGATCTCCTTTTCTTAAAAATACTTGTTTTTCTCTGGCAAAACCAACTCCCTCTGGAGTTCCAGTTAAAATTATTGTGCCAGGTAATAGTGTCATATTATACGATAAATAACTTACAATCTGCGCAACATTGAATATCATATCAGATGTATTTGACAGCTGCATTTCTTTGCCATTTAAAACCGACTTAATATTTAAATTATCTGGATTTAAATCTGTTTCAATCCAGGGGCCAAGCGGACAAAAAGTATCGAACGATTTTCCTCTAGCCCACTGTTTATCTAATTTTTTCTGACAGTCGCGAGCACTAACATCATTAGCACAACTGTAACCTAAAATATAATCAGAAGCTTCTACAGTTTCAATATTTTTAGCTTTTTTAGAAATAATAACAGCAAGCTCAGCTTCGTAATCAACCTCATCAGGAGCCAGTTTAGGTAAAATTATCTCAGAATCTGGACCAGTTAAACTATTTGTTGCTTTTAAAAAGATAAGAGGTTTTTCTGGTATTTCAGCTCCAGTTTCTACTGCATGCTGTCGGTAATTTAAACCAATTGCAATAATATTTGGAGGTTCAACTGGTGCTAAAAGTTTAACATCTTCCAATTTAGCTGTTTCTTCACCTACAGAAAAATCAGAGAAAAGATTTCCCTGCAGCTTAAATATTTTTTTATCTTTTAAAATTCCTCTTTCAACTTGATTATCTATCTGATATCTAATAATTCTCATCTACTGCTCACCTACTTATAATTTTTATAAATAAATATCTTCTATTATTTTTCTGAGCTCAATAACTAACTCTTTACTACCAGCTATTAAAAGTGGCGCTCCTTCTATCTCTGTTTGATAAACTTTTCCTCCTGCTTCTCTCACTAATAATTCGCCTGCTGCATAATCCCACTCTTTTAACTTAAACTCCCAGAAAGCATCTATTCGACCACTGGCTACAGAAACAAGATCAAACGCTGCACTACCTGAACGTCTAAGACCTCTGATTTCCTTTAATATTTTATTAAAAGGAGCCAAATTATCAATCTTTGCTTTATTTTTATCATAAGGAAAACCAGTTGCAATTAATGAATGTCTTAGTGCAGTCTTATGAGAAATATTAATAGCAGTTCCAGATTTATAAGCTCCTTTACCTTTTATTACAGAATATATTTCATCAAATTCTGGTATATAAATAACCCCCATTACAACTTCATCTTTATATTTTAGTGCAATAGAAATACAGTAAATTGGATAAGAACTTGCATAATTATTACTTCCATCTAAAGGATCAATAACCCAGGTGTAGTCACTTTTTTTATCTTCAAAATCATTTTCTTCACCCATAATATTATGTTCAGGATAATTACTTTTAATTTTTGCTCTAATCATATCTTCACTTAATAAATCAATTTCTGTAACTAAATCACTCATTGTACTTTTAGTATTAATTTTAAAATTATTTTTTCTTAATTTCTGCTTCTGCATTTTACCTACGTTAATAGCCATTTTTTTTGCAAGAATTACTGCATCTGCTAGATTTATCAAATTAATAAAGCACCTCCAATTATAATTTAAACTCAATTTTATTTTATCAAAAAAATTCTTTAATTACAATTTACAAATCATATCATAATGAGGGATACTATCCTCTAAATATCTATCCGAAACAACTTCAAAACCTAGTTTTTGGTACATTTCAACTATATATTCTTGAGCAGATAATTTAATAATCTTTGAATCAAAATTATTTTTAATAAATGAAATAGCCTTTTTCATTATTTTTTTAGCTAAACCCCTTCTCCTATATTTTTTATTTACCAGAACTCTGCCAATAGCTATTTCGGGATAGGCTATTCCTGGCGGAATTATTCTTAAATAAGCAGCAATTTGATCTTGATTCTTATAATAGAGGTGATAAGAAGCTTGATCTTTATTATCACACTCTTTATATGGACATTTTTGTTCTACAACAAAAACATCTATCCTGGCTTCAATTATTTTATATAATTCTAAGTTACTTAATTCAGAAAAACTTTTAATAGTAAATTCCATAGTTAACTCCTTATTATAGTTATAGATTAGTATTTGATTTCTGAAAATATTTTTCTACTTCAGATGCCTTTTTAGGTTTAGCAAAATAATAGCCCTGGTAATAATCACAATTGTTTTTTACTAAAAACTCAAGTTCTTTTTTCGTTTCGACACCTTCTGCAACTACCTCTAAGCCTAAATTTTTCCCCATTACAATAATAGTTTTAACAATATTTAAATTGTTATTATTATGTACAAATGATTTATCAATTTTTAATTTATCTAAGGCAAAACGATTTAAATACTCTAAAGAAGAATAACCAGTGCCAAAATCATCTATTGAAATTAAAACCCCTAATTTCTTAAATTCATTTAAAATCTTTACTGTATAATTAACATCTTTAATTACAGTCCGTTCAGTTATTTCAAGTTCCAGGTATTTAGCTTGAATTTGATGTTTATTCAATAGTTTTTCTATTTTAGAAACAAAATTATCTTGTTGAAACTGCTGTGGGGCTATATTAATAGAGATAAATAAATTTGTATAACCTTTATTATGCCAAATCTTTAGCTGTTTTAAAGCCTCGTCTATAACCCATTCTCCAAGTTCTAAAATCATACCAGTTTCTTCTGCTAAAGAAATAAATTGCTCTGGTGAAACTCCACATTCTTTAAATTTTTTACACCTGATTAAAGCTTCAACTCCAACCACTTTATTTGTTTTGCTAGCTAACTGTGGTTGATAATGGAGTTTAAAGTCATTATTTAAAATTGCTTTTCTCAATTTACTTTCTAAACTTAGTTTACCTGATAACTGACCTAACATTGAGTCATCAAAAAACTTTATATTATTTTTCTTATCAACAAAATGAAGTGCTAATCTTGATTTTCTAATTAATTCAGAACAGCTTTCCTGTTCTTTATTAACTGCAATTCCCAATTCTAGATTTAAATATATTAAATTATTTTGAAGTTCATATGGTTTAGAAAGATTATTTAAAATTTCTTTTGCATACTTCTCAATTTCTGCTTTTGTTTTGCTAGATTCAAAATAAAATATAAATTCATCATTTTTACGCGCTATAGTAGTTTTTTCAAATAAATTTTTATTTAAACGTTGAAAAAGTTCCTGTAATATTTCATTGCCTTTTTGATAACCATAGTTGCTATTTATTAAGCTTAAATTATCTGTAATTAAGGTGAATAAATAAATATTTTCTAAATTATCATGATTTTTCTTTAATTTTTCAGCTAGCTGATTTTCTAAAAAATTTAAATTAGGAAGACCAGTAAGTGGATCATTATAGGTTAATTTTTTTATTCGACTAATCATATTATTAAAACCAGAAGCTAAACTACCAAATTCATCTTCACTGCTGGTATCCAGTTTTAACTGCAGCTGTCCTTTTTCTACTCTTTTAAAAGCAGCTATTATATTTTTTAGATTTGAATTGATATATTTTGAAATATCAAAAATTATCATAAAAATTATTGAAATAATTATCATAAAAGTTATTAGCAAAAGATAAATAGTCTTATTTCTGATATTAAATATTTTAGTCAATAACTTATCAACAGTACTATAATAACTACTTTGATAACCACCAGCACCAACGAACATATCAGTTCCCTCTATTTTTTGAATATATCCATATTTAGTTTCTATCTTTTCGGTGTTGGGATTAATATAAGGATAACTTATTCTGCCTCCACCATTATTTTTTATAATATTTGTGATTTCTATCATTAATTTTCTGTTATTTATTTCTAAGTCCATTCTATTTTTGCCTTCTAATTCTGGGTTAGGTGGTAAAGAAATCACAGTCCCTTCTAAATCATATATGTAATAATAATTATTCCCCAAATCAGAGTTTTCATTAAAGTCAGCTATTAGATTTTTGAGTTCTGATTCTCTAATATTTCTTCCAATTAGATTTTTTCCCGTTGAATAAAAATTATATATTTCAGACAAGATTTTAGCTCTTGTTTTTACCAGATTTTCATATTTATCATACTTTCTTTCTAATAATTCTTCTTCAATTAAAGTTTGATTTTCTACAGACAGAGAATTAAATTGATAAATAACTATTGCCAACAGAAAAATCATAGCTATTATAAAACTAAGTCCAATACCAAGTAAAATTTTATTTTTAATTGAAAGATTTTTAATTAAATTCATATTTTGCTCCTATAAATTTCAGATTTATATGATTTTTCATATCAGAAAATATATTTGTAAACTGATTATATCAGAAAAGACAAATTTTATAAAATATAAACCTAAAAAACCCCTCTCCAATTATTACAG
>JBNJFG010000104.1:0-6176 GCA_051746665.1 Bacillota bacterium | reverse complement strand
AACAAAAAACCGCCCAAAAGGCGGTTTTGAATAATTATTATGAGATTATTTACAACTTAATACTATCAACTTTTCCAAATTTCAGCTATAAACTTTTTTTCCTATTGAAATAAACAGCAATTTTTATTAATTAGATTTATTTTCAGAAACCTCTGGCGATAAACCTTGATTAATTCTTTTATGAATTTTAGACATTAATTTATTAAACTCCTGCTGTTTTTGCATAAAGGATTTTATTTTATTATTCTCCCACATTCTTTTCTGCAGAGCAGACATTTTCTCTTTAAGTTCTTTACTGCTTTTATTTTTATCAATTTTCTTTTGTAAAGTTTCAATTTTTCCAACTAATTCTGAAGCATCTTTGTCTGAGTCTATTTTTTTCTCTGCTTTCACCATATCCACAAATTCTTCTGATTCTACAATTGCATCAGCTAAATTTTCAGCTTTTTTAATCACTTTTGACATTAATAAAACCTCCAGTTTATTATAAAAATTCTTAAAATTTTCATTTAAAATTAGATTACTATCATTAGTATACTAAAGATATCTATTTAAATCAAAAAATTAAATAATTGATTTATAATTAAACATATAATTATGTAAAATATTAATTCCTTGAAAATATGTAAGAGGTATTTTATATTCTCAACACTAACCCAGCTTTAAAAATCCTTCAATTATCTTATTATATTAACTATCATAAATATTGCAGCAGCAGTATTTATTAAAGCAAATACAAGCTTTAAATTCTTACTATCTATATTAATTGCTGTTCTGCTTCCAACTATCCCCCCAACTACTGCAATTAAAGCTAATGGAATAGACAATCCTAGATTTATATTTCCATGTAAACTATGGCCGAGAAAACCAGTTAATGCTGTGACAGCAACCATTGCAGAAGATGTACCTACTGCAACTGTAATTGGCACACCACATGCTAAAACCATTAAAGGAACCTTAAATGACCCCCCTGAAATTCCAATCGCACCAGCAAAAAAACCAGTTGCTGCTGCTATTGGAATTGCAAGCCACAAGTTAACTACATAATTATAACCATTAAATTCTCTTTTCCAATAGCCAAATTTATTTTCTGAACTAATTTTCTTCTCTTTAACTGGTAAAAACATAAAGAAAGAAACAACAATTAATATCCCAGCAAAAATTAGTTTAAGAATATAATCATCAAAGCCACCTGCTAGATAACCACCTACAAAAGCCATAATATCAGTAGCCGGATCAATTATCAAAGCCAGTTTCCAGTCAATTCTTTTGCTTTTATTAAAAACCAGCATAGAAACTCCAGCAGTTGTCATCATAATCAACTGAGAAGTTGTTGCTGCGTGCTGCATTGAAACTCCCGCTGAAATCATGGCCAGCAAGTAAAAATTGCCTCCACCTTTACCAACCATAGCCATAAAAGTGGCTATTATAAACATTACAATCCCTAAAACGAAGATACTCTCCATTTAAACATCTCCCCCAACTTATTTAATTTTATATAAATTTTATCAGCATTATGAACATATGTCAATAAAAAGAAGATGGTTTATAATCTTGTTTTGACCCAGCTATTTAAATGGAGTTATTCGTGCCTTTAATTATTCAGATTCTTTTCAACCAAGATCTTAATTTATAAATTTAAAACTATCAATTATTAACCGGAACAAGCAAGACTGGTATTGGTGATTTTTCAGCAACTTTTTCTGCTGTACTACCAATTAATAATTCTTTAATATTACCTTTACCTTTTGTAGAAATAAGAATTAGATCTGAACTTTTTTCTTCTGCTATTTCAATTATATTTTGGGCAGGATCACCATGGCGAACTTCTATATCATACCGACTATTTATATTATTATCTGCTAGTTTATCCTGAATATCATTTAAGTCTCTCTTGGCCTGCTCTTTTTTATCATTCAACTCCTGCAGATTTTTACTGCTCTCTATTATAGAAGTAAGTATTATTTCTTCTGATGGTTTACTCATTTTTTTAATCATTTCTAAGACCTGATCAGTGGATTCAGAAAAATCTAGAGGTAATAAAATGCGTTGAATACTATCTACAGTTATTTTATTTTCATTGTTTTTATTTCCAAATTTTTCAATGAAAACAGGCACTTTACTTTTACGAATTATATTTCGAGTATTACTACCAAGAAGAATTTCTTTTATAACTCCACCACCATGAGAAGCTAATAATATTAACTGACAATTTTCTTTTTCAGCAGTTTCTATGATTTCTTTATGAGCTTTGCCCTCTTTTACTATTATTGAAGCGTTTAGGCCTATCTCTTCTGCTTTTTGCTTGCTTTTTTCTAATAAATTTTTATCAGCTTTTTTAGCATATTCCATAGCTTCAGGACTACCAAAATCATTTTCTAAAACCTGTAATATTAAGACATTCTTGATTCCAAAATCTTTTAACTTAACTAAAGAATCAATTAAATTTTCTGCATTTTTAGAAAAATCTGTAGCTAATAATACCTTTCCATCTTTAAACATAATAAATCCTCCTTAATAATATACTCTCTTATCTAGATCAGTGTGAATTAATATAAAAAGGATACCTGATAATTATAAACTATTCAGGTATCCCAATTTTATTAGGTTTCCTAATTAGATCAGGTTTCCTAAATATTAATTTTATTATTTTTTAATTATAGAAAAACAAATTAAGAAATTAACTCTTTTATTTCTTCTACTGTTGCAACTTTACCTTTGATTTTAACTTCTCCATCAATTCCAATAGCAGGTGTGCCCATAATTCCAGCCATTGCAATTTCTTTCATGTCTTCAACTTTTTCAATTTCTGCTTCAATACCTGTTTCTTCAACAGCTTTTCTAGCATTCTTTTCTAAATTAACGCAATTTCTACATCCTGGTCCATAAATAGTAATTTTCATAATTAACACTCCTCTTATTTTTTTATTTATTTTAATGATAAATTAATTATCATTAATTACAATTTTAAACAAAATTCATAACAAAATTAAACATATAACCAACACCAATAATTGAAATCCCAACAACTGTTATAAAAACTGTAAGCAACTTTGGCTTTATAACCTTACGCAAAATAATCATTGCCGGTAACGATAAAGCTGTTGTGGCCATCATGAAACTTAAAGCAGTTCCTAAAGCAACTCCCTTACCCATTAATGCTTCCACAATTGGAATTGTACCAACTGCATTAGCATAAAGTGGAATACCAACAATTACAGCAGCAATAACAGAAAGTGGGTTATTTGGTCCTGCATATTCAGCTAATAACTCAGCAGGTGCATAACCATGAATTGCAGCGCCAATTCCTATACCAATTATAACATATTTCCAGACTCGACTCACAATCTCTTTAACTTCATTTTTAGCAAACTCAATTCTGTCACTCCAATCAAGTTCTTCAATTTCACTTTCACCAGCACTAATCTCATAAACATATTCTTCAACATATTTTTCCATACCCAGGGCTTCAATAACAATTCCACCAACTATTCCAACTAAAATACCACTGGCCAAATAAAGGGTTCCAATTTTCCAGCCAAATATTGAATAAAGCATAACCAAAGCTACCTCATTCACAATTGGTGAAGTTATTAGAAAAGAAAATGTAACTCCAAGTGGAATTCCAGATTCTACAAAACCAATAAAAATTGGTACTGAAGAACAGGAACAAAATGGTGTCACAACCCCTAAGAGTGAGGCCATAACATGACCAGTTATTTTTCGATAATTACTCAAAAGATTTTTAGTCTTTTCTGGAGGAAAATAACTCCTGATAATAGATATAAAAAAGATCATAATTGATAATAAGAAAATAATCTTAGTAGTATCATAGAAAAAAAACCGAACCGACTCTCCCATTCGGCTGCCCACTTCTAAACCAAGTAAATTATAAGTCATTAAATCAGCAAACTTTTCAAAAATTATAAACACTAACAACATCCCCTTCCATTATTTTCTGTTTTTATTTCTGCAGCAGTATCAAGTTTATCTATTTTTGTTTCGACTTCAGATAAATTTAACTCTGCTAATGATTTTGATTTTAAAGCAACTAAGCTAGCTAAATACTTATCATATATATTTCTATCAATTGAATAATAAATCCACTTTCCATTTTTTTCTTCATACAAAAGATTTAAGTCCTTAAAATAACTCAAATGTTGAGAAACACTGGACTGTGATTTATCTAGTAATTCCTGCAGCTGACAGACACAATATTGACTATCAAGAAGCAATTTTAATATTTTTAGACGATTTTCATCTGCTATACACTTTAAAAAATTTAGTAATTCTCCCATATGCCTCTCCCCTTTTGATATTAATATTAACTAATGTGATTATATAGTAATATTTTTCTCATGTCAAATAATTTTTGCTAAATAATTATATTTCTTATTTAAACATCTACTATCCCTGTAATAATAAGCTTAATTGCTTAAACTATTTTTATTTATATTGAAATTACTTTTGAAAAATTAAATTACATATCAATATATATGGATATTCAATCATAGAAACCACTTACTTATCAGTTTTTATATTTGACAAAAAACAAATAATCTTATAACATATAAATAGATTTAAATATATCAATTCAAAGGAATGATATACTATGAAAAATCCTGTTGTAGGAATTACATCTTTTTGTGACTGTGAGCATAGTAAAAAATATACTAAAATTCGCTGTAGTTATATTAATGCAGTTTATAGAGCCGGTGGAACACCAATCATTATTCCTCCCTTTGACAGCACTAAACATCTTAAGGAATATATTGATTTAGTTGATGCCCTGGTTTTAAGTGGTGGTGAAGATGTTGCACCTGCAAGTTATGGTGAGGACACAGTGATTGAATTAGATAATATAAATCCTGATCGAGACAAATGGGAAATTTCTTTATTTAAAGAAGCTTATAAGGCTGAAAAACCTATTTTAGGAATCTGTCGAGGAATGCAGTTAATTAATGTGTCTCTTGGAGGAAGTTTATATCAAGATATAGACCATCAATTAAACTGCGATTTCAGCCATCTACCTTTAGATTTAGAAAAAAGAGAAAATCTGGAATATGTAAACCATAAAATATTTATTCTAAAAAATACCCAACTTGATCAAATTTTAAGTGCCGACCAATTAACTGTAAACTCTCACCATCATCAGGCAATTAAAGAAATAGCTGAAAGCTTAAATATCTCAGCTAAATCTGAATGCGGTATAATTGAAGCTGTCGAAAATAAAAATGAAGCTTTTTTAATGGGAGTTCAATGGCATCCTGAAGATTTAATAGATAACAGCAGCTCATTTATTAATTTATTTGCTGAACTAATAAAAGCAGCTAAAAATATAAAGGAGATTAATAATGAGTAATAATAAAAAGCTTGTAAAAATGTTAAAAGCAATTGCTGATGAAAATAGACTTCAGATGATTAATCTTTTAAGCTGCGAAAACTTATGCAGCTGCCATTTTGTTAACATATTAGATATCAGTCAACCCAATGTTTCTCATCATCTGAAAATATTAAAAGAGGCAGGTCTAATTAACGCTTCAAAAAGAGGTCGTTGGATTGACTATAGTTTAAATGAAGAAAATATTGCCTTAATAAAAAATAAACTGAATAACATTTTAATAAAAAATAAAAAAGACTGTCAGTTTACTAAATCTAATTGTAATTAGTTAGATAAATAAGGGAATTAACACTCTGCACACAATTTATATAGGTAAATTATAAAAAAAGTTTTATATTTTGTTTGTCAGCTGATATAATAAGTGACAAGAATAACAAGTTAATATTAAAACAAATGGAGGTTTATTAATGTCTAAAATATTGAAAAAAGCTCAAGAATTAGGAGAATTATTGGTTAATTCAGAAGAATATTTAGCTATGGAAAAGGCAGAAACAATTTTAGAAGATGATCAAGAGGCAGTAGAACTTTTAGATAATTTCGAAGAAAAACAACAAAAATTTGCTGGTGACAGATCAAATGATGAATTAAAAGAAGAACTACAGTCCTTACAAAAAGAAATGCTTGCAAATGAAAAAGTGAATAGTTATTTTCAAAGTCAAAAACAATTCAATCAATTAATGAATGCAGTTAATGGAGAAATTTCAAATATACTTAATCCTAACCAAGGATGCTCTTGTGGCGGAAACTGTTAACTTAAACTTAAGATATCTTATTA
>JBNJFG010000103.1:0-6217 GCA_051746665.1 Bacillota bacterium | reverse complement strand
AAAGCTGATTTAATAAAAACAGAAATTAATTTAGATCAGAGCCGACAAAATTTAAAAAGTATAGAAAATGAGAGAAAAACTGCTGCAGAACATTTTGAAAGATTAACTGGAATTGATATCAATAGAACAGAAATTAAAGATGAAAAATTAATTCAAAATGAGCAGAATATTATTTCAAATCAAGACCAGCTTTTAAAACTTGCTTTTGAGAATAGAAGTGATTATCAAATACAACTCTTAAATTCTAATTTGATTGAGGCAAATCTTAATTATATTCGTTCAGAAGAAAAAGCAGTTTTTTCTCTGGGAGGAGAATATAATGATGATGACGGAAAAATCAAAAGTTCAATCAATAGTAAATATCAATTTATACTTGAAGGTCAATTTAATACAGTAGATCAAGCTGAAATGTATGTATCATTAAAAGATATGCAGCCGGTAGAGGAAAGCGAATGGAAAGTTACAGCTGCCTTAAGTTATGAATTTGCTGATGGTGGTAAAAAAGATGCAGAGATTGAAGCGGCAAAAGCAAATTTAAGTGAAAGTGAAATTAAAATAGATGATTTAGAATCTGAAATAAAAATAGAGATAGCAGGTCTACTGCGTCAGTTAGAAGAATCTAAATCCCGAATTAAGATTGCAGAAAAGAATCTTGAAAAATCAAAATTAGAATATCAAAGTACAAAAAATAGATATCAAAAAGGTGCAGTTATTGAAAGCAACCTGTTTTCAGCTCAGAGTCTTTTGAAAACTGCTGAAACTGAGTTGATTGAAGCAGAATATGCTTATCAGCTGCTGCAGGCTGAAATATTAATGGAAGTTCAGAGTTTATATCACTCTCTGAATTCTGGTATCATAGGAGGAAATAGACAATGAAGAAAAAAATAAAAACTTCAGTTATTATAGTGATTTTAATAGTCATCGGTATCGCATCACTTTTTTTTATTAGAGCTTTAAGAAACAGAGAGCCCCAGGTTGCAGAAGAAAATAATTTAGGAGTACCTGTTGAAACTGCTGCTGTTAAAAAAGATGATTTTGAAATTATATTTAAACACAGTGGAACTGTTAAATATCTTAATCGAACAAAAATTTCTCCTCAAATCGGTGGAGAAATAACAGAAATCTATGTTGAAGAGGGTGATCAGGTTGAGGCAGGACAAATACTGGCAAAAATAGATGATCAAGAATTAAAAAATAATTTAGATTCTGCGCAAAGTGCTGTAGAAGAAGCAGAAATAAATTTTGAAAAAGTAAAATTGGCTAAAATAGTGGCTGAGAATAATCTTTTAGAAAGTAAAGCAGCCTTAAGAGAAGCTCAAAGTGATTGGCAGCAGTGGCAAAATGATTATGAGCGAGATAAAAAGCTTTATCAAGCTGATGCCATAGCAGAAGCAAAATTTGAGCAGACTAAAACACAGTACCAAAAAGCTCAGGCTCGTTTAGAAAGAATGAGAAGCTCAGTCAGCAGTGCTGAAAAAGCCGTTGAAATGGCAGAACTGGATATAGAGAGTGCGGAAAAAAAGTTAAGAAAGAGCAGAAATGAACAAAAAAATGCAGAAATAAAATTAAAAGATAGTGAAATAAAAGCCCCAACTGCTTCCAGATTAATTAACAGTTATCTTGAAGTGGGAGAAAATGTTGGCACTGCTCAAGTTGTTTTTGAAACTGCTCAGACCAATGCAGTAGAGATAAGTGTGGAACTTGGCATGAAAGAATTGAGACAGGTTAATCCGGGTACTAAAGCTGTTATTTATTATGGTCAAAATGATAAAAATATTATTGAATCTGAGATTTCAGAAATAGATCAAGCTGCAGATCCGATCAGCAGAACAACTGAAGTTACAATACCTGTTACAAATGAAAATAATGAATTTAGAGATGGAGATTTCGTAACAGTTGAAATAACTGCTGAAAGTGTCAAAGAAGCGTTAATTGTTCAAAACAAAGCTATTTTCAACTTTAAAGGAGAGCCACATGTATATTTAATTAGAAATGGAAAAGCAGAAAGAATAAAAATTGAAACTGGTCTCAGTGATGGCTATTTTACAGTTGTTAAAGATGGTCTGAATGAGGGAGATCAGATTGCAGTTACAAATATTAATGATCTGCAAAATGATACTGCTGTTTATTTATCCAGAAGAGAGAATGGGGATGATTAAATTATGACAGTTACCGATTTTGCAGTTAATAAAAAATATACGACAATTGCTGCAGTTTTTGCAGTTATCTTATTGGGGCTGGCAGCACTATTAACTTTAAATATCCAGCTTAATCCGGATACTGATCCAGTAGTTGTTAGTATCCAAACTGAATATAAGGGAGTTACTGCTTCTGATATAGCAGAACAAATAAATGAGCCTTTAGAAGAAGAACTTGGAAGCATAGAAGGAGTCGAAAGTATCAGCTCTGATGCCATGGAAGGTGTTTCTATGGTCAGTGTTGAGTTTGACTATGATAAGGATATAAATACAGCTGCAGTTGATGTTCAGAATATAATTAATAAAATAAGAAATGAACTGCCTGCAGATATTGAAGAACCTCGGGTACAGAAATTTAGTAAATCAGATCGGCCAATTTTAACTCTGGCTGTTACTGGTCCCCGCAGTGATACTGAGCTGCGAACATTAGCTGATAACCAGCTAAAAAACAGACTGCAGCTGGTTAATGGAGTTGCAAATCTGGATATTTATGGCGGTAAAAAAAGGGAAATAAAGATCAATGTAGATCGTGATGCTTTAAGTGCTTACAATATTTCTATTGCCCAGTTGACCTCCAGATTAGATCAAGAGAACATTAATTTTCCTGGAGGTAGATTAACTGCCGCAGATAGTGAATATTTGATTCGTACTGTAGGAGAATATGAAAATCTTGAATCAATTAGAAATTTAATTATTGCTTCTACTGAAAACGGAAAAATATATTTAAAAGATCTGGCAGAAGTTGAAGATAGCCATGCAGAAATCAGAAGTAAGTTTAGGGTAGATGGACAGGAAACAGTGGCTATTAATATTTTGAAACAGCAGGATGCAAATACTGTTGAAGTTGTTGATAATGTTAAGGCAGAAATTAAAAATTTGGAAAATGAATTTTCAGATCTAGAATTTCAAATTACTGATGACCAATCTGAATTTGTAAAGTTGGCCATTAATAATATGGGAACTACACTTTTAATTGGAATTATTTTAACTATCATTGTAATCTTTTTGTTCCTGGAGAGCTGGCGCAGTACGCTTGCTGTATCAATTTCAATTCCAACAACCTTTGTTTTAACCTTAGCTTTGTTAAAAGCATTTGGACTTAGTTTAAATACAGTAACAATGACCGGTCTTATTTTATCTATTGGAATGCTGGTTGATAATTCAATTGTTGTGATTGAGAATGTGACACGACATTTTGAAGATTTAAATAAAAGTCCATTTAAAGCGGCTGTGGATGGTACTAATGAAATGATTTTAGCAGTAATTGCAGGTACAACAACATCGATGATAGTTTTAGTTCCTGTAATGTTTATAGGTGGCTTTGTGCAGCAGATGTTTAGACCCCTATCGATGACTCTGCTTTTTGCCTGGACAGGTTCTGTAATTAGTTCATTTACCATTGTACCTTTGATCCTTTCCTTAGTTTTAAAGGCAGAAGAGTCGAAAAAATCATCAAATAAATTATTTGATTTAATGAAAAAGCTAGTTGGTCTTTTTACTAAGCTGCTTGATAAAACAAGAGAATATTATTTGAAACTCTTAGAAAAATCATTAAATAATCGAGCTGTAGTAGTTACAATAGGGATTATACTTTTAATTATAACTGTAAGTCTAGTACCTCTGATTGGTTCAGAAATGACACCTGTTATGGACAGCGGCCAGAGTTATATTTCAATCGAAGCAGAAGCTGGCTCTTCTTTAGCAAAAACCGAAAAAATTGCTAAAGAGGTTGAAAAAATTGTAGAAGATGTACCGGAGCTGCTTGTTTATTCTAACCAGTTAGGTTTTGAACCTGGTTCAGGAACTCAGGCAACAACAGGTGCAAATGGAGTTCAGCAGTCATTTATGTCCTTAATCTATCAAGATAGAAATGACCGAAGCCGTTCAATCTGGGAAATTCAGGAAGGATTAAGAAATGAAATAACCAAGGTTCCTGGAATCAAAGCCTATGTAGTAGAAGAAGCTGGAGCAACTTCAGTTTCCACAACTCAGGCCCCACTGGTAGTTAGATTAAGTGGTAGAGATCCAGAAATCTTAAATCAGTTTGCTGATGATCTGGCGAAAAAAGTAAAAAATGTTCCTGGTGCTGTAAATATTAACCTGCGCTGGGCATTAGATAGTCCGGAATATCATATCAATATTAATCGAACTAAAGCAGCTGAGCTGAAGTTAAGTACAAAAGAAATATCTCAGCAGATTTCAGCTTCTGTAAGTGGAATTGAAACTGCTGAAGATTTCAATGCTGCAGGTCAGAAAGATTTAAATATTTTAGTTAAATATCAAGATGAGCAGATGTTTTCACAATCAGATTTAGAAAGTTTAGTGATTATTAGTCCTGAAGGAAAAAATATAGCTTTAAAAGAAGTTGCAGAAATCAAAGTTGCAGAAGGACCAAACTTAATCAGCAGAGAGGATATGCAGTATACATTAGATATCCTAGGATTCAGTAAAGATCGACCATTAAGTAAAATCAATCAAGATATTAGAACTGTAATAGAAGAATTTCCTTTACCTGCTGGTTATAGTGCTCAAGTTACCGGACAGCAGGATGATATGAATGAAGCGCTGGGTAGATTAGCTGTAGCTCTAATATTTGCGATAGCTTTTATTTATCTACTGCTGGTATCCCAGTTTAAATCACTGCTTCACCCAATAACCATAATGATTTCTTTACCATTAGAACTGGTTGGTGTGGTTGCAGCACTTTTATTAACAAATACCTATTTATCAATGCCGGCAATGATGGGACTAATTTTACTTTCTGGTATTGCTGTTAATGATGCTATCCATTTAATTGACTTTGTCATTGAAGCAGAAAAAGAAGGTAAAAGCACAAAAGATGCAATTTTAGAAGGTGCAAGCTTAAGATTTAGACCAATTTTAATGACAACTTTCTCTACCTTAGCTGGGATGACTCCTCTAGCTTTAGAGTTGGCAGTGGGTACAGAACAATATTCACCACTGGCCAAAGTTGTAATGGGTGGCTTGTTTTCTTCAACAATGCTACTTTTAATCTTTGTTCCTGTTATTTATAGTTTATTTGAAGATTTGAAAAGAAAAATTAAGACTTAATACTGTTTTAAAGTCTAAAAATAGAATTATCTTTCTGATTCTATAATCCACTTAAAAAAGGTCTCCCAATATCGGGGGACCTTTTTTGAATATAATAAGATTTTAATCAAAATTTGGATAACCGGGATCAATTAAGCGGTTGTTTTGATCTAAAAGTTCCATTTCTCTGGCTGCATCAACTGGAAAATTCCAGTCAAAAACATCTAAGTTATTTTTAAGATGTGCCTCAGAACTTGCTTTTGGAATAGCAACAATATTTTTCTCAATCAGCCATCTTAAAGCAAGTTGGGCCGGAGTCTTATCATATTTTTCTCCGAGTGATTTTAAAACGCTATTTTTAAATACTTCTCCCTGGGCCAGCGGAGAGTAAGCAGTTAGAATAATATCATTTTTAAAGGCAAAATCTAAAAGGTCTTTTTGATAAAGTGTTGGGTGAAATTCTACCTGATTAACTGAAATTAAGTCAGGATCAAATTCTAAAGCCTCTTTCAGCAGAGGAATTGTAAAGTTACTAACTCCAATATTAATTGCTTTTCCTTCTTCTTTTAATTTTTTCATAGCTTTTAGAGATTCTTCAATTGGTACTTCAGGACTGGGCCAGTGAATTAATAGTAAATCAAAATATTTGATATTTAATTCATCTAAAAGGCGATCAGCAGTTTTTTGAAGCTGATCATATTCTAAATCTTCTCTTTGGATTTTAGAAGTAATGAAAAGTTTATCTCTATCAATTTTAGTTTCATTTAAAGCTTTAGCAATTGCCTGATGATTTTTATACATATCAGCAGTATCTAGATGACGATAACCAAGCTTGAGAGCTTTTTTAACTACCTTAGTACAGTTTTCTCCTCTTAATCCGGATGTTCCCAATCCTAAAGCAGGTATTTCATTTCCATTTTTAAGTTTAAATTTTTTCATAAAATACACCTCTTTTATAATATAATTAG
>JBNJFG010000102.1:0-6268 GCA_051746665.1 Bacillota bacterium | reverse complement strand
TAAAAGCTCAGCTGCCTGCTGCAAAAACAGTAACTAATTATAATTCTACAGTCTGGTTATTTGGTGATGAAAAAAATAAAGAAGATATTCTGATTCCAGCACCTGACTTTAGAGGTATGGAAGCTGATGAAGCTCAAAAACTTGCACAGCAAAAAGGTGTTGAAGTAAGCTTTGATGGTTCTGGCAGAGTCATTGGTCAATCAGTAAATCCCGGCAGTAGAATTAAAATTTCTAAAACAATTAATTTAAAACTCCGCTAGTATTATAGAACTTTATTGTGCACTGATGGAGGTAATTTTAAGATGAAATTAAAAAAAATATTGAATAATATAGATTTCGAAGTTATTAGAGGAGATCTAGAAAAAAATATAGCTGAAATCGGATACGATTCTAGAGAAATTAAAGAAAACAATTTATTTATCGCTATCAAAGGTTTTGAAACAGACGGCCATCAGTATATAGCTCAGGCAGTAAAAAATGGAGCCTCAGCTGTGATTATAGAAAATGAAATTGCAGAATATGAGCCTAAAACAGCCTATATAAAAGTAAAAAACAGCCGCAGAGTTATGGCAGAAGCTGCTAAGAATTTTTTTGATAATCCACTTAAAGATATCAACTTAGTGGGAATTACAGGAACAAATGGTAAAACTACTACTGCTTATCTTTTATATAATATTTTAAAAGAATATACAGGTAGGGCTGCCTTATTTGGTACTATCAAAAATATCATTGGTGGAGAAGAAGTTGACTCCAGCAGAACTACCCCTGAATCTTTAGATTTATATAGATATTTTGCCAGGATGAAAGACAGGGGAATCAAATATGGGGTCATGGAAGTTTCTTCCCATGCTTTAGATTTATACAGGGTTTATGGGATGGATTTTGCTGCTGCAATTTTTACTAATATCAGCCCAGAACATCTTAATTATCATAAAAATCTTGAAAATTATAGAGAAGTAAAATCCAGATTGTTTTCTAATCTTAATAGTCAGCAGTATGCGGTTATTAATGCTGATGACCCAAATGCAGAATATATTCAAAAAAAATCAAATGGACAAAATTTCAGCTACAGCCTGAATTCTAAAACAGCAGATTTATATACATCTGAATATCAATTAAATCAAAGAGGAATGAAATATAAAAGTGAAGGTAGAGTTAGTTCAGTTTTTGAATTAAATTTAGGTGGTATTTTCAACATTTATAATTCTTTAGCAGCTATTTTAACTGCAGATTTGTTGGGCATTGAAAAAGAGATCAGCCAAAAAGCTTTAACTGAAATCAATTCTGTACCGGGGCGTTTTGAAATTATTAATGCAGGACAGGATTTCCAGGTAGTTGTTGATTATGCTCATACTCCTGATGGAATGAAAAATGTTTTGGAAACTGCAGCTGCTATGGAAAAAAACAGATTAATTGTCTTATTTGGCTGTGGTGGAGATAGAGATCACAGCAAAAGATCTGCAATGGCCGGATTAGCTGAAAAATATGCTGATTATACAATTGTAAGTAATGATAATCCCCGCAGTGAAGACCCAGAAATAATTTTTTCAGAAATCAAAAAGGGTTTTAGTGAAGATTTTAGTGATTATGAAATTATTCCTGACAGAAAAAAAGCAATCAAAAAAGCGATTATGATGGCTGAAAAAGATGATCTGGTTATGCTGCTGGGAAGAGGACATGAAAAATATCAGGTAATAAAAGATCAAAAAATTGAACTTGATGATCGTAAAGTTGCTTATCGAGCAGCAGAAATGATGAAAGGAAATTAAATGCAGAATTTAAGTTTAGAAAAGATAATTGATTTTTCCAGGGCTCAGCTGCTGCAGGGAAGTAGTGACCGAGAAATTACTGAAATTGTAATTGACAGCAGAGAAGTAAAAAAAGATTACTTGTTTATTGCAATTATTGGAGAAAATCAGGATGGACATCAGTTTCTTGAGCAGGCTGCAGAAAATGGAGCAGCTGCAGTGATAGTTGATAGAGTAATTAAAGGTGATTTTATTAAAAATAACGGGCTGACAGTTTTAAAAGTGGATGATACTACCAGGGCTTTACAGGATATTGCTCATAATTATCGAAAAACTTTTAAGAAGCTAAAAGTAATTGCTGTTACTGGAAGTGCCGGTAAGACAACCACTAAAGATTTAATCTACTCACTTTTATCAGAGAAATACAGCTGTTTAAAAACCAGAGGAAATTTTAATAATCATATTGGTCTGCCGCTGACTCTTCTGCAGTTAACAGGAAAAGAGGACTTTGCTGTAGTGGAGATGGGAATGAGTGCTTTAGGCGAAATTGAACTGCTGGCAAAAATCGCAGAACCTGATTTAGGTGTTATAACAAATGTTGCTGCTGCTCATTTAAAACACCTGGGAAGTCTGGAAAACATAGCTCGGGCTAAAAAAGAACTTATTGATAATTTAACTAAAAATGATACTGCAGTTTTAAATTATGACAACATATATACCAGAAAAATGATAGATAATACTGAGGCTGAAGTGCTTTCATTTGGTTTTGAAAAAGAAGCTGATGCTGAGGTAGTAAGTTATAATTTTGATCAAAAAAAGGAAAGATTAAATTTTAAATTAAGCTATCAGGGTCAGGTATATAATTTTGATTTTAATAAAGCCGGAAAACATAATATTTATAATGCTTTAGTTGCGGTAATAATTGCATTTAAATATGGACTTAACTGCTCAGAAATACAGCAGGGATTGTTATCTGTAGAATTTTCTTCTTTGAGAATGGACTTTATTAAATTAAATAATGGAGCAAGAATAATTAATGACAGTTATAATGCCAACCCCCTTGCTGTTAAAGCCGCGCTCGATGTATTGGCAGAAACAAAGGGAGCAAGAAAAATTGCGGTTTTAGCATCTATGCTGGAATTAGGTGAGCAGAGCCTCATTAAACACAGAGAAGTGGGGAGTTATGCAGCAGCAAAGAATCTGGATTTTTTAATAACTATAGGCAGAGAGGCAGCAGAGATTGCAGCTGGAGCTGAAAGCAAAATGAATCCGGGGAAGATCCTTATTTTGGATAATAATGAGGAATGTATTGAATTTCTAACTTCTGAAATCAAGGAAAAAGATTTAATTTTGATCAAGGGCTCACGTGCTAATAAATTAGAAGAAATAGCAGCTGAACTAGAAAATAAGGAGTTTTAAAATGCTTTATATCGCAGCTTATGTATTACCATTATTAATAATTATTTTTAGTGGTAATCTATTTATAGATTATATAAAAAGATTAAATTTTGGTCAGCAGGTGCGTGATTATGGTCCGGAAAGCCATTTAAAAAAGGCCGGTATACCAACAATGGGTGGATTTTTAATTATTTCTGTATTCTTATTATTATCTCTTTTTATGCTGCCTTTAAATATTGAAATTATAACAATTTTACTGACAACATTTATTATGGCTTTAACTGGTTTTTTAGATGATTTTTTAAAAATAAAATTTGAGCGCTCTTTAGGTTTAAAAGCCTGGCAGAAAGTACTGCTGCAGACTGCGGCAGCAGCTTTAACAGCAGTAACTGCGGTTTTTATAATTAATCAGCAGAACCTGATAATTCCTTTTTGGGGGACTTTTAAGCTTAATTTTTTCTTTAAATTTATTTTAGCTTTTATTGTAGTTATTGGAAGCTCCAATGCTGTTAACTTAACTGATGGACTTGATGGGCTGGCAGCAGGAATTACCTCGGTAGTTACTCTTGCTTTTGCAGTTTTATTCTATTTTTTAAAATTGCCGGAATACAGCCTGATAATGCTGATCATGGCGGGGAGCAGCACTGCTTTTCTCTGGTTTAATTCCAATCCTGCTTCAGTCTTTATGGGAGATGTTGGTTCACTGGCAATTGGAGGTTTTTTAGGTTCAGCGGCAGTTTTAACTGCTTCAGAAATTTATTTATTAATAATTGGCGGTATTTATGTTGTAGAGACTCTTTCTGTAATGATTCAGGTCCCTTATTATAAAATAACAGGTGGAAAAAGGGTTTTTAAAATGACACCAATCCATCATCATTTTGAATTGACTGGTCTAGCTGAAAATAAAATTGTTTTTAGATTTATAATTATTACTATTTTATTGTCACTATTTGCTTTAAGTTCATTGTTTTAATTAGAATTTAATTTAAAGGAGTTAGATTTTATTGAATTTAGATTATCAAAAAATTGCAGTACTGGGTTTTAGTCCCCGCACTGGTTTAGAAGTAATAAAATATTTATCAAAATTTGAGGTAGAGATAATTGTTTCTGACTCAAAAGATAGAAAAGAATTAGAAGATTTAATTGCAGAGGTCGATAATAAAAACATTATATATGAACTTGGTGTTAATGGAGATAAAATTTTAGAAAGTGAGTTAATTATATTGAGTCCTGGTGTTCCTTATGATTTAGAAATATTAAAGAAGGCCAGAAAAAAGGGGATAGAAACAATTAGTGAAATTGAATTTGCTTATAGACAGTCTGAGGCTGAGATCATTGCTATTACAGGAACAAATGGTAAAACTACTACCACTGAACTTCTGGGAGCAATGTTAAGTGATTTAGATGGTAAAAAAATTAAAACTGCTGGCAATATTGGTCTGCCTTTTATTTCTATTATTGATGAGCTGGAAAAAGGAGAAAAGGTAATTTTAGAGTTAAGTTCTTTTCAATTAGAAGCAGTTAAAAATTTCAAAGCTAAAATTGCCCTTTATTTAAATTACAGCCCTGATCATTTAGATCGTCATCAGAATGAATTTAATTACAAGCAGGCTAAAAAAAATATTTTCAAAAATCAAAGTGAAAATGATCTGGCAGTTATTAATTTAGATGATTCTTATCTTTGTAGTCTAAAAGAAGAAATTGAAGCAGAAGTTTTAGGGGTTTCATCTCAGCTGCAGAATGCAGATTTGATTATTAATCAAGGAGCAGCCTTTTATAAAAGAGATAACTTAAAGCTGCTTGATTTTTCTAAAATTAAATTACCTGGAGAACATAACAAAAAAAATGCTGCTTTTGCAGCTCTGGCCGCCTATCTTGTCGGACAAAAGTTAGATAAAATTCAAAAAGCTGCTGAAAATTATAAACTGCAGTCACACAGAATGGAGATTATAGAAAATCCTAAAAATTATTTGATTATTGATGACTCTAAAGCAACCAATCCTGATTCTGCCCTCAAAGCACTAAAAAGCATTAAAAAAGATATAATTCTTATTGCCGGAGGTCAGGACAGAGATGCTGATTTTTCAGATTTAAGTGCAGAAATCAAAAATAGGGTTAAAAAACTGATTTTACTGGGAGAAACAGCTGATAAAATAGCTTCTTTATTTACTAATTCTGAACTGGAAGTAATAAAAGTAGAATCAATGGAAGCTGCTGTTAGAACAGCTATTGAAGCTTTAGATGAGAAAAAAGCCCTGCTTTTATCTCCTGCCTGTCCCAGCTGGGATATGTATTCAAGTTATAAAGAAAGAGGGAATATTTTTAAAGCAAATATTTTAAAATATATTGATTAAGGAGTAATTATGCGGAAAAAGCTGCCAGATTTCATATTGTTATTTACAATTTTAGCTTTAGTTTTAAGTGGGCTGATTATGATTTTGTCAGCCAGTTCTGTCAAAGCAGAGCAACTTTTTTCTAACAGCCATTATTTTTTTATTAATCAGCTGAAATATTTAGCAGTTGCTTTAGTCATAGCTGCAGTAATTTATAAATTTAAGTATAAAAAATTAAAAGCACTGGCTCCCTATTTGCTGCTTATTTCGCTTGTAACTCTGATCTTAGTTTTAATTCCTGGTGTAGGCAGAATGGCCGGTGGTTCCCGCAGGTGGCTGCCTTTAGGACCAATTAGTTTTCAGCCGTCTGAACTGGCGAAATTTACTATTGTAATTTATTTGGCTGCTTATATAGATCGGAATAAAGAAAAAATAAAAAATATTAAAAAGGGAGTCTTACCTCCAGTAGCTGTAATTGCCACTATTTCTTTCCTGATTTTGCTGGAACCTGATTTAGGAACAGCTATAACTTTGGCAGCAGTTGCAGCAGCAATGATTTTTATTGGCGGAATTAAAATATCTGTATTAATTATACTGGGTTTAATTTCTTCTGTGTTAGCAGCAGCAGCAATTTTGATTGAACCCTATAGAAGACAGCGATTATTAACTTTTCTTAATCCCTGGCAGGATCCATTAGATAGCGGTTATCATATTATTCAATCTCTGCTTGCTTTAGGTTCGGGAGGATTATTTGGGGTTGGTGCAGGTAACAGTCATCAAAAGTTTTTA
>JBNJFG010000101.1:0-6320 GCA_051746665.1 Bacillota bacterium | reverse complement strand
AAAGATATTAAATATCTTTGTTAAATTCTATTTTTAATCCAGTTTACCAAATCATTAATAACTTCCTCTTTTTCTGGGGCATTCAAAATTTCATGATACAGTTTCGGATAAATTTCTAATTCTTTATCTTTGGAGGAAATAAGATCATACAATTTTTCAGAACAGCTGGGATCAACTATCTGATCATTACCACCATGCAAAATCAGAACTGGATATTCATACTTATCTAAATTATCAACCAACCAGGGAATTCCATCCTCCAGCATAACTTTCATCAGCTTAAGTGTAGTATATTCAGATACATAAGGATCATCAGCATAATCTTCTACTACATATTCTGATCTAGAAATTAAATCTCCTAATTCATTTGGCAGTTTCATGTCTGGATTTTCTTCCAGACTTAAATTTTCAATATCCTTAAAAGCATCAGTTACATTAGTCCAACCACCTGATAAAATCTGTCCATCTAATTTTCCCGGATATTTAACTCCATATCCTGCAGCAATAAAGCCCCCCATACTGTGTCCGAGCATGAAAATAGGTAGTTCAGGATTTTCTTTTTTTGCAATTTCATACACTGTATTAGTATCATCTAAATAAGTATTAAAATCTTCAATATAAGCCTGAGCACCATCAGATCGTCCATGACCTCGATTATCGAATCGATAAACTGAAAATCCTTCTCCATTTAATCTGCCTGCTGCATAATCATACCTTCCCTGATGTTCATCAAGACCATGAACTACAATTATAACTGCCTCTGGGTTTTCAATTAAATCTCTGCGCAAAAACATTTTTTTGGAATCAAAAGTATCAACATATTCACTATTATGCATCTTAATACCCCTCCTTAATCTCTACTCTATCTCTACCATTTGCTTTAGCTTTATATAATAAGTCATCAGCTCTTTTTATAAGTTGATCACTTAATTCATCTTTAAATTGAGCTGCGCCACAGCTTACTGTTATATTTGAGTCCAGTCCATTTATTTCAGTCTCTTTAATCTTTTCTCGCAATTTTTCTGCTGCTAAATAGGCCTTTTTCAAGTCTGTTTCTGGTAAAATTATTAAAAATTCTTCTCCACCATAGCGGCCAACAAAATCTATATTTCTGGTATTCTGCTTTAATATATTACTCAGTGTTTTTAATACCTTGTCTCCAAACTGATGACCATAGTTATCATTAACTCTTTTAAAAAAATCTATATCCATCATAATTACTGAAAGATTTCTATTGTATCTTTTTGCTTTTTCAACTTCAATTTCAAGCAGCTCTAAAATATGTCTTCTATTAAATAAACCTGTTAGTTCATCTGTGATAGTCATCTTCTCTAATTCTTTAGTTCTTTCTTTAACCTTTTGTTCAAGTTCTATATTTAATTTGTCCAATTTTCGTTTCTCTTCATTTTTAAAATAAAATACAATTAGCAAAATTATAATTATAAAAGCTAAAAGTCCTAAACCCCAGACTAAAATTTTATCATTTCTTTCAAAAAATGTTTTTGGATAATTGATTATCTTACTTCCTGCTGGCAGTTCATTTTCTGCAATATTGTACTTTTTTAATTCTAAATAATCAAAAATATAATTATTTTCTTTATTATAAATTATTTTTTCACACAAAGCTTTTTGCCCATTGATGATTTTTTTAGCTATTAAAGCAGATTCTTTACCCTGTTCCTGAGCAGAAATTAATTTTCCACCTACAATACCTTTGCCCAGATAAAAATCCCAGGCACCATACATAGGGACTTTACTAACTTCTCTAATTTTATCTATCCCCTGATTATAGGAAATAAAATTACCGTTTTTATCTCTATTTAAAACTAGTAAATATAAAACATTATTTGGATCTAAATTCTTCAATCTATTCTGCAGCTGATCAAGGGTAAAAGTATCCCATATTTGATAATCTAATTTGTTTTCATAATCTTTTAAAACAACTTGAAGTTCTTCCTGAATTTCTCTCCCAGTTAAAGTTTTATCATTAATGATAATTAATTCATTTAAATTCGGATGCAGCTTTAAGATTAGATCAAGAATTTCCCGATGTTCTGCCCTTTCAACTATTCCGCAGATATCTTTTTTGTTTTCTAAAACATAACTTTTTAAATTGTTAACACCACAAAATACGATTGGTGTTTGAGGATATAATTCTTCTCCATACTCAATAATAAAATTAAAGGCTTCATTATCTGAAACGATAATTGCATCAAAATTAATAACTCTAGCTTTTTCCCGGTAAAGAGAAATTAATTTATCATAGTACTTTTCAGTATAATTTCTTTTTGCATCAAGATATTCATAATATATTTTTACTTCATCTTTATATGGAAAAACTGCTCTTATTCCTTCTGAAATTTGATCTGTCCATTCTAAGCCCTGATGATAGGAGTGCAGTACAAGAATATTTTTCTGGGCAGAGACCCCTGCCGTCATTAGAAAAATTAATAAAATTAATATTAAAATCTTATTTGATTGTTTAATTTCAATCACCCCTATCTTCTGCAGGCTGCGTTAAATCTAAATATTAGAGATTATCTCAGTTAAATTACTTGTTTTTTTACCACAAACAAAATTACTGCACAGAGAAAATTCATTGTTTCCTGCCGAAGAACTAAAATTGAGCAGTAGTTTAGGATTATAATTATGGCGCAGATGATCAAGCAGCTCTTTAACTTTAGGATTATCTAAACTACCATCTATTCTTATCTCTTGAAAAGGATGCTCCAAATACTTATAAGATAGCAGCATAAAAATATGGCTGACCGGTGCATAAGCTATTTCTGAAGCAAAAGCAGTCAGCATTTGAGCAGCCTTTTCTCTTAACTCAGGATTATTTAATAAATGAGAAAGTTTCAGCATATTATAACAGGCAATTGAGTTGGCTGAAGGAATAGCACTATCTTCATTTTTTTTCTGTCTTAAAAAAAGCTCATTATTCTCAGCTGCTGTAAAATAAAAACCTCCTGCTTTTTGATCCCAGAATCTCTCAATCATTTTTTTTACTATTTTTTCTGCTTTAATTAAATATTCATTTTTTAATGTCGCCTGATGCAGCTCAATCAGAGCCCATAATAGATAAGCATAATCATTAAGGTTATCAACTTTTGAAGATCTATCCTGATAAAAACTATGAACTAAATTACCAGTTTGATCCCTCATATTTTCAAATAAATAAGCAGCATTCTCTTCCGCTAAATCAATATATTCCTGATTATTAGTTACAAAACCTGCCTTTGCTAAGCCGGCGACAGCTAAACCATTCCAGTCAGTTAATATTTTTTTATCTTTAGCGGGCCTTGATCTCTTTTTTCTTTCTTTAAAAAGTTTAGCCTTTATTTCTGGTATTTCAGCATAATAATCTGCCTGCTTCAGCCTTAAAGTAAATCTATTTTGTTTTTGTAATTTAAACACCTGCAAAAATTCCTGAATTTCTTTTTCAGACAGAATATTTTTTAACTCTTTTTTAGTCCAAAAATAAAATTCACCTTCGACTCCGTCACTATCGGCATCTTCTGCAGAATAAAAACAGCCATTTTGATCTTTCATTTCTCTTTTTAAATAAGCAGCTGTTTTATTGATTGTATCTAAATAAAGATCTTTATTAGTTATTTGATATGCTTCAGCATAACTGTATATTAATAAGGCTTGATCATAAAGCATTTTTTCAAAGTGGGGAATATCCCATTCGCGGTCAGTTGAATAACGGTGAAAGCCACCTCCGAGCTGATCAAAAATTCCACCAGTTCGCATTGAGCTTAGGCTTGCTTCGGTCATTTCTAAATATTTATTTTCAGAATTTTCTTTCCATTGATCTAATAAAAAAATCAAATAATGAGGCATTGGAAATTTGGGTTCTTTTCCAAAACCAGCATATTCTTCATCATAAATTTTTTTTAAAATATTTAAGGCGTCTGTGATTACTTCCTGGTTGAGTTTAAGATCCTGCCGCCTCTCATTTTGCTGTTTTTGAAGATGATTAATAATATTTTCAGAACTAGTTAATAATTTATCTCTATCATTAGACCATAAATCATGAATTTTAGGTAATAAACTTAAGAGACCTTTACGACCATATTTATCTTCTTTTGGTATATAAGTTGCAGCATGAAAAGGCTTTTTATCTGCTGTCATAAAAACACTTAAAGGCCAGCCACCACTGCCGGTCATCGCTCTACAGACATCCATATAAACCTGGTCTATATCAGGTCTTTCTTCCCGATCAACTTTTACTGCCACAAAATATTTATTTATCAAAGCTGCAGTTTTTTGATCAGTAAAAGATTCTTTTTCCATTACATGACACCAATGACAGGTAGAATACCCAATTGATAAAAATATAGGAACTTCACGTCTCTTAGCTTCCTTAAAAGCTTCTTCACCCCAAGGATACCAATCAACTGGATTATCGGCATGCTGTTTTAAATAAGGACTTGTTTCATTTTTTAAATGATTAAGTGAAGCCAATTTATCCACTCCTCTTTTTGTCATTTTATCAACTTTTAAATTGTTAGTTAATTAAAAATAGTTATAATATTTATTTCAACAAAGAAGAAAAATATCCTTTTTATTAATCAAATTTTAAAGTTTAAGAGAGAGTTTCTCAATCAGCCCTATTTCTAATAGCCTTAAGACTTAGCCTATTCACTTCCATCGCCATGAGCATAACGGCTGGCAGCTGCAGCGGCAATACCAGCAACAAGATCATCTAAAAAAGTGTTAACCTTTCCATTTTTTTTAGTATCCAATTCTTTGATAATACCAAACTTCTTTTTATCTAAAAATCCATAACTGGTTAATCCGATTGTTCCATATAAATTTACAATTGATAGTGGTATAATCTCATCAATACCATAAAGACCTTCGTCTCTATCTATAATACTCTGAATAGGTTCTGGAAGTTGTTTTTTTTCAGCCAGCTCATCAATTGCAACTCCGGTCAAAACTGCATGAGCTACCTCTCTTTTTTTTAGAACAGCTTCCACATTTTCAAGACAAATTTCTAAACTAATATCTGGATTATATGGTTCCTGTAAAGCTTTAACCAATTCTGCAATATCCTCAATAGTTACTCCTCTATTTTTTAAAACTTCAACCGATTTTTGATATAATTCTTGCATTGATTCCTGCATATTTTTTTTCATTATAACCCCTCTTTTATTTGTTTTATTTTTTATACTAAAATTAAGTAGATTTTTCTTTAATATTATTTCTTTATCCTATTAATTAATTTCTTCGTAAAACAGATTAAACCTTTTTGTGAAAACAAAAAAATCTCCTCAGTTAGAAAAGAGCCTCAAATATTAGCTGATTTAAACAAAAAAATAAAGTCCTGCCCAAAAATTAGACAGAACTTTATTTCACAACTAATCTTTTTTAATATTTAATTTATAAATTTTGCAGCATTTTCTCCTGCAATTCTACCAAATGTTGTAATATCTGCTAATGCATTTCCACCAAGTCTATTTGCACCGTGGATTCCACCGGTAACTTCACCTGCAGCATATAAACCTTTGATTATTTCTCCAGCTTCATTTAAAACTTCTGTATTTGTATTAATTTCAATTCCACCCATTGTGTGGTGTACAGCTGGTCCAACTTCTACTGCATAATATGGTCCTTTATTAAGTTCAACTGCCATATTACTTCTATTAAAATCTTCATCCTGACCGCTGTTAACAAATCCATTATAAGTATTTATAGTTTCAGTTAATTGCTCAGCATCTAAATTAATTGCTTCTGCAAGTCCTTCAATCGTATTTGATTCAGTAAGTAAACCAGCTTTATAATAACTTTCTACAGCTGATAAACTTTCTCTTACATTCTGATCAAAAACTAAAAATGCTGTCTGTCCTTCCTGAGCTAATTCTGCCTCTGAAACAACATCTCTTGTCTCTAATTCATTAACAAATCGTTCAGCATTTCTATTAACTAATACTGCACCATTTCCTCTAACAGCTTCCGTAATCATTTTATTTTTTGATGGAACAACAGTAGGATGAGTCTGAATTTCATCCATATCAATAAAACTTACATTTAGAGCTGATAAGAAATCAATGGCATCTCCAGTAGCTCCAGGAGCATTTGTGGTTCCAAATCCTTTTAAGCTTGGATCAAATTTTACTACTTTTTCGGGATTTGCTCCAAAACCACCAGTTGCAATAATTACAGCTTTCGCATTAATATTATAGCTTCCATTTTCATTTTCTACTACAATACCAGAAACTTGATTTCCATCATATAAAATTTCAACTGCTTTTGTATTTAACTTTACATCAACCTCAGCTTCTCCTGCATTTGTTTTAAGTACATCTACT
>JBNJFG010000100.1:0-6461 GCA_051746665.1 Bacillota bacterium | reverse complement strand
AGAAGTCATTATTTTTTTAGAAATATATAACCCCAGTCCAAAGCCCTCTTTTGACTCAGCATTTGAGCCCCGGTAATAGCTGTTAAAAATATGTTTTATCTCTTTTTGAGGAATTTGAGCTCCTGTATTTTCTAGCTCCAGCAGCTGATAATAAGCCTCGGAACTATAATTTACAGTCAACTTATTTAAGTCACCATATTTGAGTGCATTTTCAACAATATTATTAAAAAGTTGATCAAGTAAATTAAGATCTGCTTTTAAAAGCAAATTTTCAGGAGGGCTTTCCGCCTCAAATTTAACAGGCAGCCTCTCAATTTTTTCAGAAATAATATTTAAGAGTCTGGAATGAATTTCGTTCAGGTAAATTTCCTGATTTTCAGCTTTAAAACTGCCTAGTTCTAGATCTTTTTCAGATGATTTGATCAGTTTTCGGCTCAAGCTTTCTATTTCATCAGTTTTGGAAATTATAATTTTTAAGGCTTTTTTTACAGCTTCCGGCTTAGTATAAACTCCTTCTGCAAGAGCTATAGCATAGTTTTTTATAGTACTCAGCGGAGTTCTAATATCATGGGATAGACCGGCCACCATTGTCTTATGATCTTTTTCAAGCTGATAATTTTTTCCTTTTTCTGCTTTTAATTTTTCCTGCAGCATATCAAGTCCCCAGGCCAGCTTCTTTAAATATTTATTTTTAGTTTTGATCTTAAGTGACTTAAGCTGTCCTAAAGCCAGCTTTTCCGGTAGTTCTGAAGCATTTTCAAGTGGAATCAATATATCTCTTTCTATTTTATAATATAGGCTTAGAAAAAAGAATAAAATTAAAGTCAGCAGTAGGGCTGGATATATAAAATTATTATTAAAATAGTTTTTATTTAAATTAAGCTGATATCGGATTAAATATTTTTCAGCTGCTGAATTTCCGTCTGAATAGCGGTAAAGATAAAGGTTGTTATTCAACTCAGAAGCAGTTAAAAAATCTTGAGCTCTATCCTGATTTAAGTTGTTTAAGCTTAAAATTGTTACAGAATTTATATTTCCTAGTTCAGCTTTACTGAAATTACTTAAATCAAGTTCCTCGCCGAGAGTTTCAATCTGCCTATTTTCAAGCCAGCTCTGAATTCTATTGACATTTACTAGATAATCCTGGTTTTCAAGTTCTACTGGTCTGCTGACTGAATAAAGAAAAATTAGTGAAAAGATCCATAAAATAAGACTTATAATAATTATTTTTTTCATGATTCTGCCTCAAATCTGTAGCCAATACCCCAGACAGTTTTGATCAGTTTAGGTTTTTTAGGATTTTTCTCTATTTTTTCTCTCAGTTTATTGATGTGCACTGTTAAAGTTGAAAAATCACTTTCACTGTCTATTCCCCAGACCTGATTAAAAAGCTTTTCTTTTTTGATTACCCGACCCTTGTTTTGAAGCAAAATCTTTAACAGCTCAAATTCTTTAACTGCCAGACTTACAGGCTGCTGATCAAGATAAAGCTGTCTACCACCAAGGTCAAGCACAATATTTGCTGCTGTGATTTTATTTAATTTAAGCTGCAGCTGATAAGCCCTTCTCAGCTGAGATTTAACCCTGACAAATAATTCTTTAACAGAATATGGCTTTTCCAGATAATCATCAGCTCCCAGTTCAATTCCTGTTATTCTTGCTTCCTCACCGGTACGCGCACTGAGAATAATAATCGGTATATTAGACTGCTGCCTTACTTTTTCACAGATAGTCAGACCATCAACTCCAGGCAGCATAATATCAAGTATCAGCAGTTTAATTGAATCTAAATTTACGCTCAGGTACTTAAGTGCTTCCTGTCCATCATTGATAACTTTTAGTAAATAACCACGACTGCCAAAATAATCTTTAGTTACCTCAGCCAGCTCCTTCTCATCTTCGACCATTAATATTTGTTCCACAAAATTCACCTCTTTAAAATTTCTTTTTTATCTTCTTATTTTAATGGCTTTAGAATCCCATATTTAAAAGCCATCTCGATAAAGTGCTTTCTCTTTCTTTTAAATCAGAATTTTCACTGTACTTGTCTAAATTATACTCCCCTTCAATATTCCCGTCAATCATATAGAGAATTCTTTGACTCTGAGCTGCTACTTTAATGTCATGAGTTACCATCATGATTGTAGTTCCCTCCTGATTAATTTTTTGCAGTACTGACATTACATCTTCAGCAGCACTTGAATTTAAAGCACCAGTTGGTTCATCTGCAAAAAGAATTTGAGGCTGATTAATTAAGGCCCTGCAGATTGCTGCCCGCTGCAGCTGTCCCCCGGATACCTGAGTAATCTCGTTTTCTGCCAGCTCAATAATTCCTGTTTTTTTCATTAATTGATAGGCCCGCTCTTTAATCTTATCTCTTTTTTCAGCTCCTGCCATATAAGCAGAAATTATTATATTATCCATTATCCCTAAATTTTTAAGCAGGTTAATCTGCTGAAAAACAAATCCCATTTTTTTTAACCTCAGCTCAGCCAGCTGATCTTCCTGCAGCTGACTTAATTTTTCACCTGCAAAAACAACCTCACCAGCTGTCATTTTATCCATTCCACTGATATTATAGAGCAGGGTACTTTTACCAGAGCCAGAAGGCCCCATAACAGCCAGAAATTCACCTTTTTTTACTTTTAGATTGATGTTTTTAAGCACATGCTGCTGTCTTTTATCAAGAAGATAGCTTTTAGAAAGATTTTTAGCTTCCAGTATATTTACCATTTTTGTTCCTCCTATTTTTAATAATAAAGTCTTCAGTTTTTTTCTTATTCCAAATTAATATCAGCAATACTTAAGTTTTTAATTGATTTTAAACTCCAGACCACTGTCAGACTCACAGTTACCATCAAAAGCAGTGGAATCATAATATATGATTGTAAAACACTAATTTTAAAGCTTATTTCAGCTGCACCAACGATTGTTAAAGCCGCACTCACCATTTTTTCTCCCAGAGTATTAGCAGTTATAGTACCCAATATTATGCCAAAATTTAAAACAAATAAAGCCTTTGTTAGATATTCTAATCTAATGTTTTTTAAAGAAATTCCTACTGCTTTTTTGATAGCTATCTGAGATCTATCTTTAGCAGTCAGCATTTTTATAAAAAGCGAGGTAATTAAAATAGTTATTATAATTACAATCAGCAGAGAGCCAAATGTCAGCAGTTTCAGCTGATCAATTGTGTTTTTAAAGGTCTGCTGAAAATATTCCTCGGGATCTGTTATTTTAAGATCTTCAAAATTCTGCTTATATTCTGCAATTTTTTCTGATCTATTGCCGCTAATATCTAAATTGATAGTATACCAGGCAGCACTGCTTAAATCAGCTTCTATGTTTGCTTTAGCAGTTTTACCCCCATCTGTTATATCCTGATAGATACCTGTAATCAGCATTTGGCGGGAAACTCCATTAATTATGACTACTATTTTATCGCCAACCTTTTTATTAAACTGATCTGCAATCAAATACGATAGAGCTATTTCGTTATCCAAAAGTGGAGCTCCACCTTCCAAATAATCAAGTTGAAAAATCGAAAAATCTCCGGTTTCAATCATTAAATTTTCTGCTTCACCCTCCTGATTTATTACTTCGTACTGGGAAGTTATATAGGGAGAAAACTTCTCGACCTCAGCGTCATCTTTGAGATAATTTATAATTTCTTCAAAACGTCCTTCTATATTTTCCGACTGTCTAATGTCAATTATAATATCGCTTTTGCCAACTCCCATATAACTGATAAAATCTTCTGATTGAATTGTGTTTAAAAAATTAACCGGCACTATAATTATAAAAGTACTTAGAATAAAAACTATAAATAAAACTGCATAAAGTCTGTATCTTAAAATTACATCTCTAAAGCCTAAGAAAACACTGCTGTTTAAATACTTATTTTTAAAGAGTGAGAATCGGCTGCTGTTTAGATTTAAGTCCCCTCGACTGCCCATTCTGATTGCTTCAACTGCTGAAATTTTTTTAAATCTCCTGAGAACTATCAGTGAGAATATAATTACCATAAGCGCTACTGTAATAGCTGCCAGCAGAGGAATCAAAAACTGGCCCAGACTCTCTGGTGCTCTACCGATATAGAGAGCAATATTTTTAGCAAAAATTCTGCTGAGAGCTAAAGATAGAAAATATCCAAATATCGATGCTGTTAGAGCTGTAAAAAGATATTTATAAAAGTAGATTTTTTTAATTTTTTTGCTTTTGATACCAATTGCTTTCATTACTCCAATTTCTCTATAATCTTCTTCTAATGTTAGAAGAATTACAAAGCGCAAACATAAAAGAGCAATTAAGTTGAGTAGTAAACTAATCAAAATTATCACTGCTGCAATCAGACCATCAGTAACAGCATTTGCCATTTTTAAAAGCTCAAAGTCAATTGTTGGTCCCTTTTTAGGCAGATCAGTTCGGCTGTACTGATCTCTAAACTGCTGCAGCTGCTTTAAATCATTAAGCTGAAAAGCAATTTGATATTCACTTTCACCTAAAGGCTTTAACTTTTCGAAATCAGCTGCACTAACAACAAAGCGTTTAGAACTAATTATTGAAGGATTCATCTGTACATCTCTGACAAAAGAGGTGATTTTAAAATTGTACTGACTCCTTCCATTTTCTATTTTTAAGCTGTCTCCCAACTTCAGATCAAGCCGCTGCAGATAATAAATTGGAACTGCAATTTCTCCATCATTTACTTTTATCTGCTGGTTATTTAAATTAAGCAGAAAATCAAAATCCTGATTCTGTTTAACAAAATTTAAATCCATTACTGTATCACTTTGCGATCTTCCATCATTGAAAAAGAGCTTAGAGCCATCAATATTTATCATTTCAGCAATATGTGAGCTTTTTACTTTCTCATTATTTCGACTCCAGGCTAATATTTCCTCCTGATTTAAATCACCAGAATGTGACTGAATAAAATGGGCTGTAGAAGATTTTTCAAATAAAGCTTCAATAGAATTATTTAAGTCGATTAACATTCTTGAGCCACCAGCAATCAGCAGCGCAGAAAGCATAATAAATATAAAAACTGCTGTCATAATTAATTTTTTCTTTAAAAGATCATTTTTAATAATTTTATAGATCATTAATTTCACCCCTGTTTTAGCTTATATCAGAAGTATAGCACGATAAATATTAAGAAATCCTTAACTTTTTAAAAAAAATATAAAAAAGCCCTCCTCAAATTAATGAGAAGAGCCCAAAAATAATAAACTTTTTAAGTTTTAAACTTAAATTATTCAGCTTTCCATTTAACATTTTCCTGCTTTTTTTCATTTACAATTAATTGAAAAACATCAGGTCGAGAATAATGACCATTAACGTCAAAATCAAATTTACTTTTTGTAATTAAATTTAAATCTAAATCAGCATATAAAGTCTCTTCTTTATCATATACTGGTCCTGCTATATAGTCTCCAGTAGGTGATATAATAGCACTTCCTCCACGACACATCAAATCAGGTGAAGTTTCTAATTCATCATAACATGCTAAATCTTCTGGATACATATCTTTAGTTACAAATTGATTGCAGCTCAGAACAAAACATCTACCTTCTAAAGCAATATGCCTCATTGTACACTGCCATTCTTCTCTGGAATCAGCAGTTGGAGCAACATAAATTTTTGTACCCTTTGCATACATAGCAGCTCTTGCTAATGGCATATAATTTTCCCAGCAGATTAAACCTCCTAATTTACCATAAGGAGTATCAACAGCTGTTAAAGTACTTCCATCGCCTTCACCCCAGATATATCTTTCAGAACCGGTAGGTTTTAATTTCTGATGTTTACCAATCAATTCTCCTTCTGGACTAAAGTATAAAACTGTACAATATAATGTAGCCTTAACTGAAGCTTCTTTTTCAATAACTCCAATTACTAAGTAGATGTTGTTTTCTTTTGCTAATTTTGCTAATCTTGCTGTCGTTTCACCAGGCACTTTAACAGAATTTTCCCAGTAACGAAACCAATCTTCTTTACCTTCTTTTGAACGACTGCCAACTTTTGTTTTAAAACTTAAACCGCGAGGATAAGCAGGTATAAAAGCTTCGGGAAATACAACAATTTGAGCATTATTAGCAGCAGCTTCATTAGTTAAGGATATTACCTTATCTACAGTAGCTTCCTTATTCATTATTTCAGGTGCTGCCTGTACAACAGCAACTCGAACCTGATCTTCATTAACTTTGGTCATTTCTTATAGTCCTCCTTGATAGTTAGAAAAATATTATCTAATCTTTTATTTAAATATTTACAACATTTTGATTGTATCATAAATTGGGTTAAAAATGAAGCAAAGTTAAAAAAGAAAAGTATTCTCAAATCAGAAATTAACTGATTTTTTAAATAAAAAAACTCCTCCCAATTAAGAGAAGAGCTTCTTTAATAAAAAAGATATTAAATATCTTTGTTAAATTCTATTTTTAATCCAGTTTACCAAA
>JBNJFG010000099.1:0-6588 GCA_051746665.1 Bacillota bacterium | reverse complement strand
ATTAGTTTTCTTTTTTCATCTGCTGCAAGCCAGTCATTTTTGATTTCACCATGCAGTCCTATTTGTCGTTTTTTTTTAGAATCTGCAGTTCACAGGTTTGTTCTACCAGAGTCTGTTTTAGTTTATCGACTTCATCTTTAAGTTTCTGTTTTTCAGGATCTTTTTTCTTTTTGTTTCTAAAGACTTTGCCTGCAGAACCAATAAGTCTTTTTTTCCACTGATAAAACTGACTCTCATAAATACCATGTTTGCGGCAGGTCTCAGAGATATTATCATTTTGAAGACCTTCAAGAACAATTTCCATCTTTTCTTCAGGTGAGCGTTTAGTATTTTTACTCATAATTATCTCCCTTTCCAGTTATTATTTTGAAGGAAGAAAACGACCATGTCAAATTAGCTGGCATAATTCAAAGTACTACAAAAAACTTTTGGAAATCTCTTTGACGGGCTTAGAAACATTATATTAAAATATATATTGAAAAGACAAAACCCTACTAAAAAAGTAGTAATTACCTTCTATAGTAGGGTAGATTTTTAAACTATTTTGTTCTTATTCAATTTTCAATTATATAGTTCTATTTTAAAAATAATTATTGAATTTACGACAAATATTGATAAAATTAATAACTATCTAATTCTTTTTAAATTCATTTTAAACATTTTATTATTAGGCTCTTTTTCTAGAGCTAATCTGAAATATTTTAGTGCTTTTTCTTTCTGTCCTAAATTATTATTATAAATTGCACCAATCTGATTATAAGCATAACCCATTTTATCATAATATTTTAAGGATTCTTTAAAAAGCTCTATACTTTTTTTCCATTTTTCTTCTTTTTGGAATTTGATTGCTTTTTTAATTAAATCATAATAATTCAAATAATTATTTTTAACTGATTTATTTCCGTTAACTATTTCAAGTTTATTCTGATATATTTTTTTATTAGGTTCAAGTTCAATAGCTTTTTTTAAATTTTCTTCAGCATGTTTCCATTCTTTTTTTAAAATATTAACTTCTGCTAACGTACCCCAAAAAAAATCAACACTTTTATCTTTATTAATAGCTTTTTTTAGATATGTTTTTGCTTGATCAAATTTTTCATTCGCAATTAAAGCTGATGCATAATTAAAATAGAGCTTTTTAAGATCTAAAGCATTTGAATTTAAAAGACCATCCATAATTCTTTCGGCCTTTAAATATTCACCACTATTTAAATATTTTAATGACTTTTTGAATTTCCTTTTTTCTTTAAATTTATTAATTAATCTTCTTATTAGTCTTATCATTATTATCACCCTAACTGTAAATATATTAAATAAAAATAGCGGCTAAAATGTATATTACAGTTATACTCACTAAACCTTCTACTAAAGTTACTCCTGTTTGTGTTTTATAAGCAGTGGAAGTATCCATATCAGAAAACTTAGCTACAACCCAAAAATAACTGTCATTAGCATGAGACACTGTCATCGAACCAGCCCCCATGGCTAATACTGTTAAAACCTTAGCAACCTCACTAGTAAGACCTAAATCTCCCATAAGAGGTGCAATCATTGCTGCTACAGTTACCATTGCTACTGTTGAGGCACCCATTGCTGTTTTTAGTAAAGCAGCCAATATAAATGGTAAAAATAAACCAACATTATATTCTAATAAAAAACCACTAAGTGCATCAGCCAAGGGTAGTTCCTGTAAAATAGCTCCTAAAGCTCCCCCTGCACCTGTAATAGCTAAAATCATACCAGCATTAACAATACCATCTTGTATCCAATCAAAAGTTTTATCTTTATATTCAGAATTTATAAGATTGATTGCAAAAAAGACTCCGATAATTAAAGCAGTTACTGGGTTTCCTATGAAACTGAGAAACGCTTTTAAATTTCCTTCTCCTAAAGGTGCACTTGGAAAATCTGCAATAGATTTAAAAGCAATTAATATAATTGGAATTAAAATAGGAGCAAAGGATTTCCATGCACTTGGTAAACTACCATATTTATCAATTAACGAATCCATAGTTTCTTTTGGGTTTGGATCTATATAATATTTAGAAGCTATTTTTTTAGCATAAATCCAGCCTGAAATTAAAGCTGGAATCGATACAACAAGTCCAAACATAATTACCATACCAAGATTAGCATCTATAGCAGCTGACATATATATAGGTCCTGGAGTTGGTGGCACCAAACAATGCGTGGCATACAAACCTGAACTTAATGCTGTTGCTGTTACTGCTAATGATAAGTTTGCTTTTTCAGCAATGGCCCTACTCAGTGGAGAAAGAATAACAAATCCTGAATCACAAAAAACTGGAATTGATACAACATAACCAGTTATACTCATTGTTAAAACTGATCTATCTTTACCAAAAACACCTAATATAGTATTGGCCATTGTAAGCGCAGCACCTGTTTTTTCTAATATAGTACCAATTATAGTACCTGCTATAATAACTATACCTATATTTGCCATTATGTTTCCAAAACCTTCAGTCATAGTTCCTACAATTTCTGAAATAGGCATAAATGTTAATAAACCTATAAAATAGGCAGTAAGTAATAAAACTAAAAATGGATGTGCATTATATTTAGTTATTCCTAAAATCATAAGTAATAATCCAACGAAAACAACTAAAATTAAAGTCAAACCACTCATATTTTTCCCCCTTTTTTAATGTTAGACTCAGATTTCTATTTCAGCCCCTGTGTTATTATGAAAAAATTTATTTGGCATTTCTTGCTCAAATATCTTTTCAGCCTCTTCACCTGTACAATGAGAAAAACCTAAATAATCTACATCAATACTTTTTATATAATCTAAAGTTTTATATATTCTTTTTTCACCTCCTTCAATTAGGTGAGTTCCCCCTAAAATACAATGAATATTTTCATTATCTGTTTTTTCAATAATTGAACTAATTATATTAACAACTCCAGGGTGAGAACAACCTAATAAAATTATTAAACCTTTCGAACTCTCAATTCCTAATGCAATCTCATCTCTAAAATAATCTAAAACCATTTCACCATTATCTTTTATATAAAACCTTTTATTAACTTTTTCAAAATTTGTTTCTCGCTTAAAATTAGCCGCTATAAATATATTTTCAGTAATATAAGTTATATCATCTGAAATTTCTGAAATCTCACTTCCAGTTTTGACAAGAGTTTTTCGATCATAATTAATGCCTAAATATTCTTGTTTTATTTTTTCAACTCCATATTTTTCATTAAAAAACTCTTCATGCACAACTATATTTTGTGGACCATAATTGGAGATTAAACTTTTTAAACCTCCGCCATGATCATAATGATTATGACTTATAATTATTTTATCTAATTGACTAAGATCATAACCAAGCTCTTTAGCATTTTTAACTACTAAATCATGTTGAGCAGTATCAAATAGAAAAAGTTCATCATCCCTTTCAATTAAAAATGATAACCCATGTGCTGACTTTAAAGCTAAGTTTTCTCCTGTTTTATTCTCTACTAGTGTTGTTATTTTAATACTCATTTAAAATCCCCCTTCAAAAATTATAAATATAATTAAATTTATTGATCTAGAAATCAGTTAAAAATATTAATAGTTCTAATTATCTGCTCACTTAAATAAACCAGAAGTTCTGGACTTAATTTAATTATATTTTCTAATGATGATGGTCGATCTATAATAGAAAAATAAGAATATATACCATAATCCAAAACTTTTTCTGCACCTTTATCTAAAGCACCTGCAATAGCAATTACAGGTATATCTTTTTTTTGAGCACTTCGGGAAACTCCAACTGGAGTTTTACCATAAATACTTTGTCCATCAAGCATTCCCTCCCCGGTAATAACCAAATCAACATTATTTAAACGGCTTTCAAAATCAATAATGTCAAGTACAATATCAACTCCTGCTTCCAATTCTGCATCTAAAAAAGCTACCAAACCAGCGCCGAGTCCGCCAGCTGCTCCTGCTCCAGGAATCTCATTTGTATCTTTATTTAACTCTTTGATTACCATTTGATTAAAATGACGAAGATTTTGATCAAGTCTTTTTACCATCTTTGAATTTGCACCTTTTTGAGGAGCATACACATAAGCAGCACCATCTTTACCATAAAGAGGATTACCTACATCACAAGCAGCTAGAATCTCGATATCTTCTAACCTAGAATCTAAATTTTGAAGTTTTATCTGCTCTATTTGATTTAAATTTCCTCCCCCAAAATCAATCTGTTTGCCGCTTTTATCTAATATTTCTGCACCTAGAGCCTGGGCCATACCAACTCCCGCATCATTAGTCGCACTACCCCCAATACCAATAATAATTTTTTTAGCACCAGCATCAATCGCATTCTTAATTAACTCACCTGTGCCGTAAGTAGTAGTTTTCAGTGGATTTTTTTTACCTTCAGGTACTAAAGGTAGTCCAGAAGCAGCTGCCATTTCAATTACAGCAGTTTTTTGATCACCAAGCAGACCATAAAAAGCTTTAACTTTATTTCCTAATGGTCCAGTAACTTTTTTTTCTATTATTTTACCATTAGTTGCATCAACTAATGATTGAACTGTACCTTCTCCCCCATCAGCCATTGGTAGTAATTCAACATCTATTTTAGGGTCATAATTATGTATACCCTTTTTAATATTTTTTGAAACTTCCATTGCAGTCAAAGAACCTTTAAAGGAATCAGGCGCAACTAAAATTTTCAAATATATCTCCTCCATCTGATTTCGATTTAAATAATTGACAATATTTAAAAATATTTATTTTTAGAATTTTAATAATAAAATAACTTCTATCTTCACTTAATATTGTATTATACCAACAACACTTACACAATAGACATATTATTCAAATAAAAACGCACAAAAAGATAATTTTTTGTGCGTTTTGCATAAGGTAGGTCATATTTATATATTAATGATCAAAAAGATATAAATGATAGGCTAATAATAAAGTAAATAGTTCTGATAGATTTTTTAAATTATAACCTGTTTGATCTTTAATTTTATTTAATTGATATAAAAGAGTATTCCTATGAATATATAAATCATCTGCTGTCTGACTTATATTTAAATTGTTTTTTACTAATGCTTCAATTATTTCTCCTAAATTTGTTTCATTAAAATATTCTTCGTAATTTTGTTTATGAAATAAACTTTCAAGAAAATTGTTAACATGGTATTTCTCTATAAATGGTAACATATAATTATAGCCTAGATTATTAATGCTAAAAATATTATCATTCTCTTTATTTTTTAGTTTATTACCTACTTCTAAAGCAAGCATTGCATCATGATAAGATATATGAAGATCATTTATATCATCTACCATTGTACCAATACCTAGTTTAGATTCACCAACCATTTTTTTAAATTTCAATACTAACTTTTTAGCTAATTCAATAATTTTTTTATTATCAATTTCTTTTATCTGATAGTCGAAAGTTTTTATTAATACTAATTTATCTCCTCTAATAATAAAAATATCATCTTTTTTTATAAAAATTAAATCATTTAAATTATTGATAGTATTAGTTATTAACTTAGCATTAAAAGTTTCAAAACTTATAACAAAAACAATTCTATTTAAAGCTTTTTTTATATTAAAAAAATTTAAACGATCATCAAGCAAATCTTGATCTTTAATATCTTTATTTAATAACTGTTGATAAAAGTTTTCTTTTGCCCGATTATCAATTTCTATTTCATGTCTTAAAAATTCCTGTTGCAAAATAAGTTCAACCATGTTTTTAACTAATTTTCCATATTTAGATACTTCTTTAGCTTTTCCTGTTATTCCAACAACTCCAATTATTTCTTTATTAAAAAGTATGGGTAAATTTATACCTGGTTTAACTCCCTTATATTCTTCTACTTTTTCCTCGTTAATAATTATTACTTCCTTTGTTTTAATTACTTCACTGGCAATTTCATGAAAAGAATTTAATCTTTTTTTATTGCCACTACCAATAATTATTCCTTTGCTATTCATTATATTTATATTTTTGCCTAGTACATTCATAGTTTTTTTAACAACTTTCTCGGCTAATTCTCTATTTAATTTCATAATTCCTCCTGTTAATTAATAAATTTAATTTTGAGATCATTTTTTTGAGCTAACCCTAATTAATTATAATTCTGCCAGGCTTTAAAAAAAGATTATCATCTAGACTATCTGTTGTCCAATATTTATTCTATAAAAATAATTTTCTCGGCCTCAGAGGTATTCCCTGTTTTGAACTGTTGAATTATAATAGGCTGCCTATTTTTGCTGATGAAATGGAGATAAATCCAATAAATGATTGCACTGCAGGAGGAGTTTAAGTGAAAAGAATTATGATTATATTATTATTGGTTTTTGTTGCCTTTTCAGCTGGTGCAGCAGATTTTAGAGACGTTGAATGGGGAATGTCTAAGGCTAAGGTTACTGGAAGGGAGACAACCTGACTATGAAAATGACTATATGATGGCTTATATTGTAGATTTACTAGGTGCAGAATTTGCTCTAGGCTATATGTTCTATAAAGACAAACTGACCAATGCCAGGTATATACTAATGGATGAATCTGTCCAGGGTCAGGAATATTTTAATTTAAT
>JBNJFG010000098.1:0-6623 GCA_051746665.1 Bacillota bacterium | reverse complement strand
ATTGTGATGACCGACTGGTGGGCCAGAATCAATGAAGAAGGTAAAAAAGCCAGAAAAGGAAACACCATTCCGATGGTAAGAGCCCAGAATGACCTCTATATGGTCTGTGAAAACCCGGAAGAAAATAGTGCAGATGATAATACCTTAGAAGGTCTGAAAGAAGGAAAAATCACCAGAGGCGAACTGCAGCGTAATGCAGCTAATATCTTGAAATTTATAATGGATTCAGCTGTGATGGAAAGACATCTTAGTGGTCCAGGTGAAGAATCAGCTGCAGCAGAGAGTAATGATGAGCCAGGAAATGTAATGGAATATTATGATCTGGCTGAAGTAGAAGCTATTGATCTCTCAGAGGTAGATACCGCAAAAGGAGAATCAGTTGTCTTTGGCATAATTAGAGATAAAAAGGGAATTTATAAGCTGAAACTCGAAATGAAAGCCAGTGGTGGAGAACATGCTCAGATTCCTGTCTCCTTATTTTTAAATAACAAATTAGATTCAACAATTACTTTAAACGGTACCGGAGAATGGAAGACAGTAGAAAAAGAGATCAATCTCTGGAGCAAAAACAATTACCTCAAACTCTATTTTGCTCAAAGTGGAATCACGCTTGGTAAACTGAAGATTAAATTTGAAAAAGAAGTTGAGTCTGATTAAAGTTAAAGTTGATAATTAAATAGATTCAGATTATAAAAAATAAGGGCACCTGCTAAAAACAGGTGCCTTTATAAATGTTAATTTGCTCAGCGTGTATATTCACCTTTTAAAACAGCTTTCTGCAGTACGTGCCCTTCCATTGCCTTTAGCAGAGTTTCTTTGTCAGCTCCAGCTTTTAAATCAAGCTGGTCATCAAGAGCATAGACATAGAATCTGTAGGTGTGAACTCCACTGGGGGGAGCTGGTCCTAAATAGCCTAGCTCATTAAAACCATTTTTACCCTGTAGAGCTCCATTAAGTTCTTTGACTTCTTCAATTTTTTCAACATTTTTCGGAATTTGGTTGATATCTGCCGGAATATTCCAGATCAGCCAGTGAGTGAAAGTCCCATTTGGAGCATCAGGGTCATCGACGATGATAGCCAGTGTCTCAGCTTCGTTTGGTACATTTTCAATAATTAATGGTGGAGATATATCCCTGCCGTCAGCTGTATATTCTTCCGGGATAAAACCACCATCTTCAAAAGCAGATTTAATAACTAAATCTTTTTCCATAGCCTAAACCTCCTTTCTTAATCTCAAAAAATAATCGACTCTTTTTAATTTTTATCATCATTAATTTAAGAGATTTTGCTTTATTTTAATAATAACAAAAAGTATTCAGAAAATAAAGTTTATTTTTATAAAGTTAAATAACTAGAGAAAAGAGTGACGGGAAACCGACGTTTTAATTTTATTAAATTAGAGTCTGTGATATAATATCATTAAAAATAAATAATATTCAAATTAGATAAATAATTGGCAGAATTACTATAAATCTGTTATAATTATATTAGATAATAAACCGACATTTTAAATATATTAGATAAAAAACCGACTTAGGAGGTTGCTTATGCTTTATTCTTTATTAATTCTGGCTCATATTCTGACAGATTTCACTTTTCAAAGTAAAAACGCAAGTGAAAATAAAAGAAAGTCTAATTTTTCTTTATTAAAACATGGAATAATAGTATTTGTTATCTCTTATCTTTTAACAATTTATTATTTTAGTTTATCTCATTTTCTAATGATATTATTACTATCTCTGCTGCATGTAGCTGTTGATTATATTAAGATCAGGTCAACTGAAAAATTTGGAAATTATAATTTAGAATTTTTCATTTTGGATCAACTGCTTCACTTTTTAGTTATTTTTGTAATAAGTCCTCTTTTTAATCCTGCAGCCAACCAGGAATTGCTGGGATATTTTAAAAACCTAACTAATATTTATTCATTTTTAGGATCTTTAACAGAAGCAAAAATGAGTTTTCTGCTAATTTCTCTATCAGTAATTATTTTTAATTTTAAAGCTGCCACTATCCTGGTCAGAGAAACACTGAGCAAGTATAAAAGCAATATAAACCGGGAGGGAGATAAAGGAGAGGCTATTGGGAATTTAGAAAGAGTATTAATTATTATCTTTATATTTTTTGAATATTATTCACTAATCGGTTTAATGTTTACAGCTAAATCACTGATCAGATTCAAAGAGATAGAAGTAAAAGCAGAAAAAAATTCTTCTTTTGTAGAATATTATTTAATAGGATCTTTTATCAGTATTTTAATCGCAATTTCTACCGGGAGTTTAATTAAAATATTTTCATATTTATGGAATTAGGAGGTGGCTTTGATGGGCAAAGATTCAATTGTTGTGATTGGAGATATCATTGAATCTAAAAAAATAGATAACCGAAAAAATGTACAAAATAAACTGACTGAATTATTAGCAAAGTTTAATGATAAATACCAGAAATATATAGAGTCACCTTTTAAAATTACACTGGGAGATGAATTTTATGGTGTACTCAATAATTTTTCGCCGGTAATTGATATTCTTCAAATTTTGGAAGTTGAATTTAAAGAAATTGATTTTAGATTTGGTATTGGTCAGGGAAAATTTAATGATAAAAGTCAGGGAACTGCCTATGAAAATGCTCTTAAAGCATTAAAATTAATAAAAAATAAAAAATTTAGTATCCATTTAATTAGTGATAATGAAAATAATAATTTTCAAATAATAAATTTGATTTTACATTTATATTTTCGTATTTTTAATAAATTTACCTTCAATCAGAAATATATAATCTACAATTTAAGCAGGGGTAGAAAACAGAAAGAGATTGCAGCTGATTTAAAGAGCTCTCAGTCAAGCGTCAGTCAGTCATTGTCAAATATCAACTGGAAACTTTTAGTTAAAACTAATGATTTTTTAAAAAAAATTGCCAGAAATATTTCTGAAATAGAAATTAATTTAAGAGGAGAACATTTAGCATTAATAGGAGCCTATCCCAGCAGACTTAATCGGGGAAATAAGATTGAGAATATATTAACAGAAATAAATGAGGATTATAGTAATCTAATTAGATCTAAATTTGTTTTAGCTACCCTGTCTGATGAAGCTGAAGATTACTATGAATTTCAGGCGTTATTCAAAAATGAAATCACCGATTATCAAAAATTAGTATATTTACTGGTAGACATCGTTTATGAAATAGATGAATTATATTTGGGGCTTGGTTCAGGTGAAATATCTACAGAGATTAAAGAACAGGCTTTAGGAATGGATGGACCGGCATTTTATAATGCAAGAGAAGCACTAAATAAATCTTTTGCAGATGGGATATCATTAAATTTAGTTTCAGGTGAAAATCTAGTAGATAGTAGTTTATCTATAATTTTATCTCTGCTTATTGAAATTATAAAAAAATGGACAGTTAAACAGAAAAAAGCTGTGGATCTTAGAAAAACTGGCTTAAGTCAAAATAAAATCAAGGAAAAAATGGAATTATCAGCTCGCTCAACCTTAGTAGAACATCTGCAGAGAGCTGGCTGGAAGGAATATGATTATATTGTAAAAAAGCTGGCTGAATTATTAGCTAAAAACACGGTATTAATAAAATATTAGATAAAAAACAGACACATAAATTGATGTCTTAAAACTCTAGCAGAAAAGACTGGTGATTATATGAAATACATTTATGCTTTAATAGCTGGAATAATTGCTGCTCTAATTGCTGCCTATTTTTCTGCAGTGGTAATTGGAGTTACAAATATTTATTTAATGGGCCACAATATTAACTGGCTGTACAATGAAATAAACTTTTATTTTGTTAACATGACTTATTTTGATCTTATTGTAGTTTTGATTACAATTTTTGTTATGGTTGCCACTTTCATCATAACTTTAAACATCCAGAAATCAAAATAATATTTTTATTGAGCTGCTAAGCTGATCTAATCATATTAGATAATTAGCCGACTTTTGATGAATATTAGATATAAAACCGACATTAAAGTTATGTCTCAAACCCCATAAAGAAAGGATTGATTAAAATGCTGATTCAGGCAACAGCTAAATTAAGAGATGAATTAAAACTAAAAGAACTTGAGCAAAAAGAAAGGCCACCCTTATTTTCCTGGCATGCTAATTTTCTAAGAATTAATCGGAGAAAAACAGTAGTTTTAAATAATGATGCCTCTAATTATACGGTAGTTCTTTATGGAATGAAAAAAGGGGATTTTCTTAAATTTTCAGAGCGGGTTAAAGAAGGAATTAGAAGGGCCTTTCAACTTGAAGGGATCAAAGACAGTTTAATAAATAAATATTTGAGTGAGTTTGAAGACTTTACTTTTCAGAAAGCAAACAATAGGAGTTACATAGGTAGGTTAAACTATTCCTGCAAAATGACAGAACGATATGCAGAGAGATTTGATTTTAATCAAAAAGAAATTTATCAGTCTGAAATAGCAAAAAAAATTAGCGATATACCGACCAAAGAAGATAATGATTACTTTTATCCTAATGAGCGTCTAAGAGAAAAATTAATCGAATATTATGGCGAAGATGATATTATTAAGACAGAAGCTGCGATTTTAAAAGTTGAATTAGAACTGGGAGAATATGAAGCCTGGAGAAAGGTCATTGTTCCTTTAAATTATAATTTTCATCAGCTTCATAAAATTCTGCAGGAACTCTATAACTGGCAGGATTATCACCTGCATGAGTTTTTTGTCTACAGTGAAGAAAAAGATGATACAAAAAATTGGAATCAGTCTGAATATCACCGGGAAGGTTATAAAGCTAGCTTAAACCTGACAATTAATCAGGAGAATTTAGAATACAACAAAAATGAGTTAAATTTTGAAGCTGAAGATTTTGAACTTGCAGTAGAAAATGAAGTTAAACTTAAAGATGTTCTTCCCGCCAGAATTAAATATATTTATGACTTTGGTGATAACTGGCAGCATTACCTAGAAACTGAAGAAATAATAGAAGGTTATAAGACAAATAAGCCGACACTTCTGGAAGGGGAAGGATCAGCACCTCCGGAAGATGTAGGAGGAGTAGGTGGTTTTAGTGAATTTATGCGAATCATTTCAAATCCCGATGATGAAGATTATGAATCAATGATGGAGTGGGCTGAAAGCCAGCGGTTTAAAGAATATGATCCGGAGGATATACAGTCTCATTTAGATTTTATATAGATTAAGATTTATAAATTTTATTGAGTCAGTCCTCATAATTAAAAAGGGAGGAAGCTAAAAAATGTATGGTTACAGTAAAAAAACTAAAAAAGAAGTTAGGCGGCTGGCAGGTCTTGCTCATGAAAGAGAACTGGAAGAAGCTTTAACTGATCTCAATTTAAAATTTAAGCAGTGGGAAAATGAAGAACTGGATTCTTTTGAATTGGATGATGAGATACATCATTTTCATAATAAAACTTCTAGAGAAATCTTCAAAAAATATAACAGCTCTGATATGAAGGATCATTATGTTGCTATCGCTATTGCCAAAGGTATTATTGATAAAGATGAGGTTGATCCAGAAACCTATAAGGAACTTGAATTATTGATTGAGAGAATAAAAGACAGTAATTATTTCTAAATAAAAGGAGTTTTTTAAATGATGTCAGATTCACTAGATAAACAATATAAAAGAATAAAAAAATTCTTGGTCAGTTAGATAAACCTTTTCAAGAATCTCTAGAAATATACTGTGATTATTTGAAAAAATAACTTGAATTTCCTTGTTATGTTAACGGTTTAGAAGACTTCAACTGGGAAGAAGTTTATATCTGGGGTGGTGGATCAAAAAAAAATATGAAAAGCTTAAAAAGGTTCAGCCTTCATATGGAGACGATTATGAGTTAATTGATTTAGATAAAGATTTAAGATCAAAATGGATGATAGATAAGTCTGATATTGTTGCAAAGGTTAGGCAGATCGAAGATAATAATATTTTTTATTTATCCCTGTCAGAATTAGAATCAATAAATAAAAATTCTTTGAATTACCAATTGTTAAATGATTATTCAGTCTGGTTTGTAAATAGATAGGATAGATAGTTAGGAGGGATATTTATTACAGCACCTAAAAGAAAAAAATATAATAAAAAACAGAGACTTGCTGCTGCAGAAAAATGGATTACTGAATATGAAGGTAAAAATCTGGTTAAAGGTTATAGCAAATGGTTTGAAGTCGACAAAATATGTGCGATAAATGAACTGGAACTGCTGGGCCATAAGATAGATTCAGAATATAAAGAGCAGATTTATAAACTTGAAATAGAGAAAGAAGATGCAAAAATGGCAAATTTTGATGACCCAGGTGATTTTGAAGTGGAACCTTTCAACACCTGGCAGGATAGCGATTATTATTTTATAGCCGGTTATACTTCAGGTGGTGTTCCATACGGAATAACCTGGGAAGAATACAAGAGAGAATACAGGGAAGATGAAGAAGAAATTAATAGTAGTAGTAGAAATTATGATAAAGATGATTTTGATGTACCTTTTTGATTATTATTACCAAAAATAGAGGTGTTAAAATATGACACTAAAAGTTGATTTAAAAGATGTCTTAGAAGCATTAGAATTTAGAACTATGGAGAGCAATTATTTTTATTATAAAAAAACTGGTGAAGTTTTC